>CAIZGR010000711.1 GCA_903932535.1 uncultured Hyphomicrobiales bacterium
CGCTCCGGTCACCGCCGACGACGCGCCGGCGGAAAAGGCGTTGATCACGGTCTTGATGTAAGACCCGATGTTGGTCAGGAGGGGGATCATGGAAGGCCTTTCAAGGGAAAGAGGCGGTCGGCAGTCGGGCTTCGGCAATCGGGGGCTCCGACTGCCGACCGCCGAAGCCCGACTGCCGTGTTTTCGTCAGTTCCCGTACGGCACGGCCGTCAGGACGGCGGCGGCGGCGGTGTGCCTGATGTTGCAGTCGTGCTCGGCGATGATGCGGATCACCGTCTCGTCGCGGTCGAAGGCGCTGTTGGTCAGCGTCGAGCCGTCCGACGAATAGGACGCCTCCTGCGAAACGTCGATCATCAGGCCAGGCACGTCGGCGATGATGAACTCGTCCATGTCGACGAGATAGATTTCCGACTGATTAGACGACCCACCGAGGTTCGACGGGATGTTCTGCGTCCAGAAGAACGGATAGTTACGGAACCGCCCCTTGTCCATTTCGTCGCGGAACTGGAACGCGCCGACGCTGTCGCGCGCGTCGTAGAGGTAGTTCTTCGTCTTCGCCGAGAAGAACCACACCGGATTGGTCATCGGCACATTGGCGTTTTCGAGCTGCGTCACCAGCGAGCCGAGGTCGGAGATCACGGTCGCGAGGCTGTAGGACGACGTCGCCGGGGTGACGTTCGCCGCCGCCGCGAGATAGCGGATTCCCTTCGGCGCGTAGACCGACCCGACGCCGCGCAGAAAATTCTGGTCCTCCAGCACGGCGAGCTGGCGCACCAGGTCGTCGCGCACGATCATGTCGGCGCTCGTCTGGGCGAAGCGGATCAGGTCGTTGGAGATCGGCACGATCGCCTTGGCCTTCTTGGCCTGCAGGGTGATCTCGCCGACGGTCTCCTGGGTGTAGGCGGTCGACTGGCCCTCGCCGATGTAGCCGACGGTCGCGCCGGTGTTCTGGCGGCCGATGGTCAAATTGCCGCGCGGCAGCGAAATCTGGCGCGACGCCGGGCAGGCGCGGCGGACGACCGTCTTCGGGCGGAGAAGCTCGATCAGTTCGGACGACAGCTCGATCGGGATCAGGTAGCCGCCGGTCGAGCCGAGCGAGGCCTGCAAGGCGCGGGTCGAGACAGCGTCCGCGCCGAAGCGCTTGGCGCAGATGTCGACCGGCGACACGCCCATGCGCTTGGCCGAGGCGACCGCGAGCACCATCTGCGCGGCGCGCTGGCCGGGCTCCGGCGTCTTGCGAGCGGAATTCGGCAGAATGATCGGGAAACCGCGGATCTGATCGCGACCCTCCCAGCCGTCGCCGACCGGGCTCTGCGCCGATTCGGACGCCTCGATCTCGGACTTCTTCTCGATCGCCAGCACGCGGAAGGCGTCGAGCGCGGTCTTCGCCTCGACGTGCGCGGCGGCGAACTCGTCGGGCAGGCGCAGGCGCTTCGCGATCGTCACGATCTGGTCGCGGCGGTCGAGCTCGGCCTTGACGAGCGCGTCGGCGCGGGCGGCGATGTCGGCTTCGGAGGGGGCGGCGGCCGCGACGACCGGAGCGGCGCGGGTTTCGGGATCGGCCATGGAAGGCTCCTTTCGGGAGACGGGGGTGAGGGCGCGGAAACCGGCCTTCGGATCTGCCGGGATGGCGACGACGCTCGCCTCGTGCGGCTCCCAGTCGGTCGCACGGCGGGTCGGCGGCGAGGTCGTTTTGTCGACTTCGTAGCCGTGGGTCAGGTAGCCGACCGACAGATGGCGGAGCACGCCGTCGCGGACGTCCTGCATCACCCGCTCGCCTTCCGGAGAGCGGGAGAACTTGATTTGCGATTTGAGCATCCCGCCTTCGACGCGGGCCGAGCCTGGCACGACGGCGCCGACGACCGCGCGCGTGCCGCCCCAGTAGTCGTGGCTGTCGAGGATCGGCGCGCCGCGGTTCAGCCGCTCCATGCGGATGCAGCGCGGGTCCATGCCGAGCACTTCGTCGTATTCTCCGTCTTCCCAGTCGCGCCGGCGCACCGGCGACCCGGCCGACAGCACCGCGTCGACGGTGCGGGAGGCCGGGTCGAGGCTGGCCGGGGCCATGTCCATCGCGCGGCGCTGGATCGCAACGGGGGCGGCGTTGGCCTCGCGTTGCGCAACCAGCAAAGCATGCGAATCCTCGACAATGGCGGCCATGGTGACGGGTTCGGTTGCCACAGCGGAAAGCTCCGCAGTTGCGGAGGCGGGCGCTTCGTCGTTCATCGTGATCTCGCTATTCGTTGCCGGCCGTGCCGGGCGGAGGGGCGACCTTCGGTGCGCTGACCTTGCCGACCTGAGCCGGGTCGGCGTCGGAGACGAGGCCGGCGGCGTTCAGGGCCTCGTGCCAGGCCTTGTGGTCGGCGAGCACCACGTCGGGATCGTAGCCACGGCGGCGGATCGCCTCTTGCGGCGGCATGAGGAACGAGCGCACCGCGGCGACGTCGCCGTCGGTCTCCTTGACCGGATCGACCGCCTCGAATTTCGGCGTGGTGAATTCGGCCGTGTAGGCCGTTCCTTCCGGCAGCTTGCCCGCGAGAACCGCGCGGTCGATGAAGGCGCGCCACACCGGGCGCATCATCATCGGCACGATGACGAGCCACTGCAGCGTCTCCATGCTGCGCCGGAACTCGTTCAGGCCCGCCTTGATCGAGGAATAGTTGACCCGGCTGAGATCGCCGGTCAGCAGCTCGTACGTCATCGCCCAGCCGGCGGCGAGCGCCTGAAGGTCGGTACGCATCGCCTCGTGATAGCCGCCGTTGGTCGCCGGCTGGGTGAACTTGATGTCCTTCGAGCCGCGCGCGATCGCGATCAGGCCGGGCTCGAACTGCTCGACCCGGTTGCCGGCGTAGTCGACGACATGGGGGGCGATGCCCTCCTGGCTTTCGTCGTCGGCGCCGATCACGATCGCCGCGACGCAGGCCTCGATCCGCTTTCTGACCCGCTCGGCCTCCGAATAGGTCTCGATGTTGCGCGCCGCCATGATGCCGGGCGTCAGCCACGGCACGCCGCGCACCTGGCCGATCCGCAGCGCCTCGTACAGGTGGAGCACGTCGGCGGCCGGGACGCGGTCGCTGACGTAGCTTTGCGGCTCAGTGTAGATCATCTCGCCGGGATGGCTGCGGAACAGCCAGTAGGCGGCCCGCTTGCCCTCCCCGTCCAGTTCGACGCCGAGATGCGCCGTCCCGTGGCCGGCGATGTCGCCGGACTTGCGATGGTCGATGTAGTCGCCCTCGAGCAACTGCAATTCGAGCGGCACGGCGCGGCGCCCGGGGGCGCGGCTGGTGCGCAGGCGGATCACCGTCTCGCCGCCCTCGAGCAGCGAGCGGACCGCGAGGCGCTGCAGGCCGTAGAGATCGAACTGGCCGCCGTAATCCGCCTCGTCGACGAACTCGGTCCACAGCGCGTTGATCCGGTCGTTCAGCTTCTTGTTTTTCGTGCGCGCGACGGCGGTGATCCCGGCGCCGATCGCGTTGTCGGCGAGCACGCGCAGCGCCTTGCTCGCGTAGACGTTGTTGCGGACAAGGTCGCGCGAGCGGTTGCGCAGGTTGACGAAGCCGCCGTAGACCTCGGCGTTGGCGCTGGTCGAGCCCGCCATCCACCCCCAGGTGTCGCGGTTGGTGCGGCTCGCGTCGTACCAGCGGCGCTCGAGATCGGCGCGGACATCGCGCGTCACCGTCGCCGTCAGCTTGGCCAGCTCGGCGCGTGCGGCGGCCTTGCTGGAAAACAGGCCGGCGATGCGGTCGAACAGCGGCATGCGATCAGCGCTTCAGGAACACGGAGCCGAACGCCAGCGGGCGCGCGACGTTCGGCGGTTGCGTCTGCAGCTCGGTCTTCATCGTGTTGCGCAGCCGCAGCATGTCGTCGAGCGAGGCGTAGCGGACGGTCTTGCCGTTGTGGGTGACGGTGGTCACGCCCTGGGCGATGGCGGCGGTGAGGGCGTCGAGCTGGGCATGGGTGAAAGCGCTCATAACCATCCTCTTCGCCGGCCGCCGACGAACCCGGCCGGGGTCCGCGTGGGCGTGGATTGCGTCGTGTCGCCGGGCTCGGGCGGCGGGCCTGGCGCGGGCGCCGGCGGGGTTCCGACCGCAAGCGCCGCCGACAAATCCTCGAAATCGAGCTGCTGGTCGGGCGGCGCGGTCGCGCGCTCGGATTCGAGCCGGTCCCACAGGGCCGGCGGCAGGTCGCGCACGCCGAACTTGATCGCCGCCGCCTCCGCCTGGATCATCGTGTCGAGCGCCTCGTTGCGCTCGCCCGACGGCAGGTCCCAGCCGAAGCTGGTCAGGCCGCCCTTCAGCCGCTTCTCGATCCGCTTCTCCGCCGTCAGCTCGTCGAAGTAGCGGTCGTCGAGGCCGGCGGGGAAGCCGACGTAGCCGGCCTGCAACGGGTCCTGTCGCGCGAGGTTGCGGTAGAGCGACCATTTCAAGATCGAGGTCGCGAAATTGTAGAACCGGCGCTGATAGGCGAGGATCTTGCCCGTCCGCCGCGACCGCTCCTTGCGCACCCGCGCGAGCAGCGGCTTGTCGTCGCCGTCGACGCCGCGCACCATCATCACCTTCGACGTCGGGTGGCGGCGCGCCCAGGTCCACACGTCCTCGGTCCAGGCGTTGCCGTCGATCGCCAGCATGTCGAGGCCGACGCGGCGGCCGGAGGCGTGGCGCCATTGCGAGCCGAGCAGCGCGTCGAGGCCGTCCCAGACTTTCGCATCCGTAATCGCCCCGTCGAGCCGGCCGTAATCGACGACGAAGCGGCGGTGGTCGCGCGTCCAGGCGACGACCTGCCAGTTGAGCCACTCGCCGTTGACGTCGACCCCGGCGGTGACGATCAGGCCGCCCTGCGGGATCGTCCCGCGCGTGTGGCCGGCGGCCGCGCGGTCCCGAAGTTCCTTCGCAGGCGGCGCCTCGCCCTTGACCTGGTAGGCGCGGCCGGCGACGTCGTTGTAGAACGTCTTCTCGCTGTCGGGCTCGCCGCGCGCGGTGAGCCACGAGCGGGCGATGAACTCGAAGCTCTTCAGCGGCGAGTGCGCCGCCCAGAAGGCGAAGCTGCGATGGTAGCGCGCCATCGTCGGGTTCGACGCGACCCAGCGGGCCTCGCGGAGCATCGCCGTGCGGTGATGCTCCTCGATCAGCGCGCCGCACTCGGGACAGGCGAAGGCGCTGCGCTCCGGATGGGCCTCGTCGACGCCGGCGAGGAAGTTCTCGATCTCGAGCGTCTGGTCGTGCCCACAATGGGGACAGGCGACGTGCAGGCGCTCCTGGCTGCCTTCCTCGAACGCCCGGGTGATCCGGCAGCCGGGCAGCACCAGCGGCGTCGAGATCTTCAGAATCTTGGCGAAGTCGAACGCCGAGCTTCGGCTGTCGGCCTGCCCCTCCGGGTCGCCGGCGGGGTTCGTCACCCACTTCGACAGGTCGTCCTGCACCTGGCGGGGCATGGACACCTGCGACAGGCTCACCGGGGAATTCGCCCCGGTGATCAGGATCGAGCCGCGCTGGTCGTCGCGCTCCTTGAACAGCACCGAATCGGACCCGTCGCGGGACTTCTCCGGAAAGATCTCGCGCAGGCGGCGCGAGCCGCGGATCATCGGCGCGAGCTTCAGCTTCGACCAGCGCCGCGCGTTGTCCTCGGTCGGGTGGACGTACAGGAAATCCGACGGGTCGAGATCCTGCGAACCAAGGCAGAACACCGTCGCGATCACCGTCTTGCCGATCTGGGCGCCGCAACACAGCGTGACGATCCGGCAGGGGTCGGAGGGGCCGAGCGCGCGAAAGATCTCGGCGAACGGACGGAAGCGGTCGGCGTTGTAGGGGCCGGGGAACGGGGACTCGCGCTGAGAAAAGTTGATGTTGCGCACCGCCCACGCCTCGTAGTCGATCGGCGGCGGGGGGTTGAGGACCTCGGCGAGGATGCGTTCGCCGAGGTAGCGGGCGTTGGCGAGATGAATGCTCACTGGATGCCGTTCGGCTCCGGGTCGGCGGCGGCGATGGTCTCGGGTTCTGCGGCGGCGGCCCGCCCGTGCGCCTCGGCGTGGCGCTCGCGGAACCGGCGGAACTCGGCGCGCATCAGGTGGAGCGCGTCGCGGGACGGAATCTGAAACTTGCCGGCGAGGGCGGCGGCGAAGTCGGGCAGCGCGCCCTCGAACGCCTTCAGGAGCTCGGCGGCGACGCGGGCGATCTCGGCGCGCGAGGCCGCCGCGTCGATGTAGAGGCCGCGACGGGACCTGTCTTCCTCCTCGAGGCGGCTCGTCGTCAGCTGCGCCTGGCGGAGCTTTTCCGCCTTGATCTGCGCCTCGACCGTGTCGACGATCGGCGCGGCGGCAGGAGACGCGGCCGGCGGAAGGTCGAGACGCGTCCCGACGCCGTTCAGGCCGAATCGCTGGTTGACGTCGAGGGAATTGCGCAGCTGGGCGACGGCGACCGAGGCGTCGATCATCGCCGAGCGGCCCTCGCCGACGATCGCCGGCCCGTGGATCTTTCCCTCCGCGATCCATTGCGAGACGCGGCCGGGGGTGACGCCGCGCAGCGAGGCGAAGGCCGACTTGCGGACGATCTGTGGTTCCGCCATCGACTAAACCCGGCTTTTGAGGCCCCTTTAGCGCCCGTCTTTAGGCTCGAAAAACGACTGTACCTAGCGTTCTCCCGCGCCTCATGAGC
>CAIZGR010000712.1 GCA_903932535.1 uncultured Hyphomicrobiales bacterium
CGGAAAGGGGTCGGTCTTCTCGATCGAGGTCCCGCTGGCGCCCGGCGGCCGCGCTTCGGCGCCTGACCCTCGGCCGCCCGCGGCGGAGGGCGCAGCGACGCAACCGGCGCCGGGCGCCGGAGCGATCCTGGTCATCGTGGACGATCCGGAAGTGCGCGAGCACCTCGAACTGTACCTGAACGAAGAGGGCTATCGGACGGCGACGGCTGTCGACGGCCACGCTGCGCTGGCCATGCTGGCTCGGGAAGCGACGCGGCCCGATCTGGTCCTCGCCGACTACAATCTCCCGAACGGCATGAACGGGGTTCAAGTCTCGCAGAGACTGAGGCAGGAGCTCAATCGGCGAATTCCTTTCATCATTCTCACCGGCGACATTGCGACCGACACCCTGCGCGATATCGCCCTTCACGATTGCGTTCATCTCCACAAGCCCGTCAAACTGCACGATCTGACGCGGGCGATCGCGAAGCTACTGGCGAAGCCGCCCGACGCGTTGGTCCAGTCTCCTCTTCACGATCAAGAACCCGTGGGCGCATCCGACGCAGCCCCAATCATCGTCGTCGACGACGACGGCCTCGTTCGCGAGACGATACGCGCCGTGCTCGAAGACGACGGACGCGTCGTCGAGAGCTATGCAAGTTGCGAGGCCCTTCTCCAGGCCTTCGATCCCGGCAAGTCCGCATGCCTGCTGATCGACGCCTATCTGCCGGGAATGAGCGGGCTCGACCTGCTCGCGAAGCTTCACGAAGACGGCCGTCGCTTGCCGGCGATCATGATCACCGGAAACGCCGACGTGCACATGGCCGTTGAGGCCATGAAAGCAGGCGCGCTCGACTTCATCGAGAAGCCGATCGGCCGCGAAGAACTGCTTGCAAGCATCGAGCGGGCTCTCGAACTGTCGAAGGATTCCGGCAAACTGACGAAGGTGCGGGAATCGGCGGCAGCTCACCTCGCGGGCCTGACGCCGCGACAGCGCGACGTGATGGAACGGGTGCTCGGCGGCCAGCCCAGCAAGAACATCGCAGCCGATCTCGACATCAGCCAGCGCACCGTCGAGAATCACCGGGCGGCGATCATGAAGAGAACCGGGTCGAAATCGCTGCCCGCGCTCGCCCGGCTGGCGCTTCTGGCGTCGGGCGGAGCCGAGAAGCCGAAAGCGTCTTGAGACTCTGCGGCGCGCCTCGGCCTTCAACCCGCGAGAATGTGACCGAGAGCCGCAAGCGGACGAATGCGATCGCAGACGATCTTGGTGGTGGCCAGAATCGGCGCGGACAGGATCGCGCCGGGGACGCCCCACAGCCAGAACCAGAACACGAAGGAGACGACCACGAGAACCGGATTGAGCGTGAACCGTCTCGCGAGGAGCATCGGCGTCGCCGTCTCGCCCTCGATCACGTGGATGGCGACATAGAGCGCCGGCGGGAGCAGGGCCTGCCAGGTCGAGGGAATCGTGAGCGCGCCAGCGAACAGAAAAATGAAGAAAGCTGCGGCGGGGCCGAGAATGGGCACATAGTTCAGAATGAATGCGACAGTGCCCCATAGAACGGGATCGCCGACTCCGGTCGACGCCATGACGAGGCCGGTCGCGACCCCGACGAGCGCGTTCATGATGGTGATGGTGAGGAGATAGGCGGAAATATCGAGGCCGATCTGCTGCGAGATGTCGACCGCCTGCCGCTTGCTGGCGAACCTGGGCAAGACCTCGACGAGCCGCCTGAGGAAACTGTCCCCCGCCAGAAGCAGAAAGTAGAGAAACATCACGGTCGTGAACAGCCCGCCGGCGAAGCTGCGCGTGCCGGCGAACACGCTCGACAGAATCGCGCCGCCGTCCAAAGGACCAGGCGCGCTTCGCTGCGGGCCGGCGGCGCCGAAATTGTTGGCCGCCGCCAGAAATGTCTGAAGCGTATGAATCGGAGCGGCGAGAAAGCGCAGCCGCGCCTCGATGCGGGGAATGCCGTCGGGCAGCTTGGCGATCCAGGCCTCGGCGGGTCCGGAAACCGCGGCGCCAATGCCGACGATCGTCGCGAACACGACGAGAATGAGCACAATCGATCCCAGCGGCCTGGGAACGCGCAACCGCTCGAGCGCGCGCAAGACCGGCTGCATCACAAGATTGAGCATGATCGCGAAGATCAACGGCAGAACGATTTCGCTGGCGACATAGGCCGCCGTCAACGACGCGAGAACAAAGATTCCGCCGACAAAGAACGTCTTGGCGTCAGACGGCAGCGGCATATCCGCCAGCAAGGCTTCGGTCGGCTCGATCTCGGGCTGCTGGTCCGATTCAGGCATTGCCGACACTCCAGGTCAACGCCCCACGTGAACCCGAGCGTGATAACGACGCCAAGAAGGAAGCCTCGCGCGCGAGCGGTGACGCCGTCATCGCGCTCAAAAGGGAGCGATCCGGGGATGAAGCGAAGAGGCTTCGACCCTGGATCGCCG
>CAIZGR010000713.1 GCA_903932535.1 uncultured Hyphomicrobiales bacterium
GCCGCCGGCCGCGATCAATTGGCAGCTCGGCGACGCATGGGTGACAATCGCCGCCGCCGATTTCCCCGCCATTGCCACCGCCTGCGCCGATTTCGTCCAGGCGACGTTCGACGCGCTGAAAACCGTCGAGACGGAAATCGCATCCGACGCGATCATGACATTCGCGCAGATCGACGCCTACGCTTGGCCGGTTTGATCGGGCCAGAACACGACGCACATTTTCGCCCGCATCTTGCGGGTTTTTTCATACATGAAGAAGGAAAACGCCAGTGGCGGGATTGTCGGACTATAGCGCGCAGGCGCTTATCAATTGGGCGACGGGCAACCGCTCCATGCCATCGACGGCGAATCGCTTCCTCGCCCTGTTCACGGTCGCGCCGACCGGCGATAGCGGCTCCGGCGGCACCGAGGTTTCAACCTCCGGCACGGCCTATGCGCGCGTCCAGGTCGCGGGCGCGATCACGGCGGCGGGTTCGATCTCGACTGGCGCGGCCACGATCACCATGCCGAACGTCTCCGGCTACCCTTGGGTTGTGGCGGGCATGAATGTTTACGACGCCACGGCGGGCGTCCAGATCGGCACCGTCCTTTCGTGGACGGCCACCACACTGACCCTGACCGCCAACGCGGCGAGCAACGGTTCCGGCTCGACGGACAGCCTGATCTTTTCGGCCTTCCCCGCCGCCTCCGCGTCATCGGGAACGGAGCCATCGGTTACGCCCGCGCAGGCCGCGACCGGCGCCGCGATCTCCTTTCCGCAGTCCACCGCCGCTTGGGGAACCGTCGTCGCCATCGGCGTTTATGACGCCGTGACTGCTGGTAATTTCATCTGGTTCGACTGGCTTGGCAATTACAAATGGTCGCCGTTCTCCTGCACGTTGGCGAGCCCCGGCGTTCTCACCGTCAATGATGTCACCTTCACCAACGGCCAGTTCGCCATCGTGACCGCGAAATTCGGCGGGGCTTTGCCGACCGGCACATGGGGAACGACGCCGCTGACGGTGGCAGGCGTCTCCGGCCAGACCTTCAACCTCGGCGTCAACACCTCGACGGCGGGCGACGGCCTTGTGCGGCAGGTCATTCAGCAGTCCGTCCCGATCAATAACGTGGTGACGTTCTCGGCGGGCCAGCTCATCCTGAGCGCGGCGTAATCCGATGGGATATGCCGCCCTCGCCGCCGCATGGAACGCATCGCCGACGCCGCCAACCGGCGTCTCGGGATCATCTCTCACTGGCCTGACGACGGCGCAGAAAATCGCCGCCGTCAACGCATGGACGGTCGCGGGTCCGCCGCAGGACGTTACCGCCCAAGCCATCATCAACTACCTGTTCCTGAACATGAAATACTCCAACTGCAAGCCTATGCGAGCAATCCGCCCGCAGGATCGGTGGCGAATTTCCCGCAGTCGGTGGCGACCGCGAAGGAACTTCTGGCGCTGTTCACCACGCCGTCCTTCTCAGGATTCCAGATGAGCAACCCGACGATTTACACGGCGGCGGAGGCGTTTCTTGGCGCCTTGGCGGCAGACAGCGCGACGGGGATTTCCTCGACGGACGCCGCCAACCTGCTTGCGCTTTCGGCGACGACGATCCCTTGGTGGCAAAGCATCGGCCTGACGTCTCCGGTCAGCGCGCCCGATCTCATGGCCGCTGGAGGGCTGATCTGACATGGCGACAGAACGCTGGATTGCCGGAACGGGCGAGGGCCTCACATGGGGTTCCGCCTTCAATTCCGCCGATATCAACATTGCATCCTTCGCCAACAACGGCGCGGTCATGTCGTCGGTTCTCGTAGCCAACGGCACGGCGCTCGACACGTTCGCGGATATCTCGGTCAATCTCGCCGCGATCACGACCGTGGCGCCCGCCATGCTGGCGTTTTTCCTCTATCCGGCCAACCAGGACGCAGGGCCGACCTATGGCGACAACCAGTTCACGGCGGGCGGCTATTCGGCCACGAAGGTTCCGGGGGCGCCCTATTGGGTCGGCAACATCGTCTTTCCGGTCCTGACGACCACGGCGACCTACGGAATGTTGCGCGGCATCATCATGCCGCCCGGATCGTTCTATTTCGTCGTGCAGAACCAGAGCGGCGCGACCCTGGCGACGACCGGCAACACCATCGCCTATCGGACCTATAATTTGCAGGTGACGTAATGGCGGGGTATTCGCCGAAGTCGCTTCTGCCGAAAAAACTCAACACGCTTTTTCCGCTCGGCCAGCCTGACAACACCAACGGCCTGATCGGATGGTACACCGGGGCGGGGCAAAGCGGGCAGGA
>CAIZGR010000714.1 GCA_903932535.1 uncultured Hyphomicrobiales bacterium
CGCGGCCGGCGCGGCGCGCGGCGCGCCCCAGCCTTCGAGCCGGGCGTTGACCCGCTGGACGATGTCGCCCTTCGACACCCGCGCACCGGGGCAGGCGTGACGGTCGCGGGCGCATTCGCGATGGAAGTGGAGCGTCTCGGCGATGTTCCAGCCGAGCTTCTCGCACAGCGCGGCCAGCACGAAGACGGCGTTGTCGCGCACCTTCGCGCCTTCGCCCGAGGCGAAGTCGTCGCAGCCGTCGTTGTAGTCGCCGACCATCTCGATGCCGATGGTCTCGTGATTCCAGCACGACACCGAGACGCCGTCGGCCTCGAGGTCGCAGAGCTGCCAGACGTAGTCGGGGCAGACGACCAGGTGAGGGCCGGCGTGCCAGCCGAGGCCCTGGTAGTAGCGCTCGAGGCTCGCGCCCCAGCGCTCCTGCGGCACGGCGCCGTAGGCCATCCAGGTCGCGAGCGAGGGATTGCCGGTGTTGTGCAGCGTCGGGAAGGCCGGGCGCCAGCCCTTGGCGAACGTCAGCCCGGCGAGCCGGGCGCGGAATTCCGAGGTTGTGTAGTGGGTCGGGTGCGGGAGGTAGGCCATCTGCGGCTCCGGGTGCGGAGCGACGCTAGATCGGGGGGCGGTCCCGGTTTGAGGGTGAGAGGTCTCACCGCCCGTCTCCCCGCGCGCGGGGAGACGGGGGCGCGAAGCGCCGGACGAGGGGACCGGAGCTCAACGTTCCTCGCGCGGCGTGAACAGGTCGGGCTCGGCTTCGGCCTCGCCCATCCTGGCCCGATGCCATTCGATCATGCGGCGCGAGGTGTTGAACCGCGCCGCGATCGCGTTGGCGGATTCGCCATTGTGCAGCGCCTCCCGAATCCGCCGCACCCGCCCCCTCTGGCCGTTCACCGGATCGGTCGGCAGCTCGATCGCCTCGCCGCCGAACATCTCCACCAGGGCGGCGGCCCCGGCCTCGCCCATCGCCTGGACGAGCCAGGGCGCCGCGCGGACGTCGCGCGGCAGGTAAATCCGCCTCCCGGCGTAGGCCGCCGCGAGGCTGAGCGTGGCCTGCACGCCGGCGCGCTCGGCGATCTCCCGGTAGAGCGGGGGCAGGAGGGCCGGGTTCATCGCCCTCGGCTCCGGCCGGCCATGATGCGGGCGTCCGGCTCGTCTGCCAGCACCGTGGTCACCACGTCGTCGACCACGGGGTAGACGAGCCCGTCGGCGACGATCGTGAACCGCGTCTGCCCCATCGCCCGGGCGGCGCTCGCCGCCCGCTCGAGCGACTCCGCCAGAACTTCGCGCAGCGCCTCGATGTCGCAGCCGCCGGCGCGGGTGAGGAAGCGCATCAGCGCGCGATCTGAGACGCGGATCATGCGAACATCTCCGTCTGGGCGGCGCCGGACTTCTTCAGCTTCGAGGGCGCGATCCAGCCGGGGACGCACCGGCGGGCGAGCGCGCGGTCGGCGGGCTGTGTCAGCGCGTCGCGGCACGGCGGGATCAGGCTGACCACCAGCTCCTCCGGCGCGGTGAACAGCCACGCGGCCGGGGCGGGGCGACGCCAGGCCTCCGGCTCGCGCAGCCAGACGAACCACGCGACCATGGTGGCGGAGGAGCCCGCGAGATCGAGCCCGCCCTCGCAGATCGGCACGCCGCCGTCGCCGCCGCCCTCCATCGGATAGTTGTACACGTCGGTCGCCCGGACGGCGTCGAAGACGTCGCCCAGCACGTCGCTCATGTGGGCGAGGCCGGCGCAGGGCTCCCAGCAGGTCATCGTGGCCGGGTCGGGCAGCGACGGGACGACGTGGGCGAACAGCGCCCGCGTCGCCCAGGGCGGCGTGGGGAAAAACTCCAGCGCCTGCCACGGGGCCGGCGCTTCGAGCTTCGGCCTCCTGGCCGCCATGACGGCGGTCGAGCCTTTGGTTTTGGTCATCGGGTTTCCTCTCGATTTCAAAGTGAGATCAGGCCGCTTCGCCCGCGCGTCGCGCTTTGACGTGCTCGACGAGATCGTCCGCCGTGGCGATCAGCCGCTCGTAGTCGAAGTCGTGCAGCGTCCACGCTTCGCCGTCCGGCGCCGTGACGACGGCGCGCCAGCGGCGCGGGACGGCGGTCCAGGACCGCTCGACGACCCAGCCGTCCGCCCGCTCGTCGCGCGCGAGGCCGCGCCAGTTCTCGATCGTCTTCCGCTCCGCGATCGTCTTCATGGCAGGTGCCCTCCGCGCGCGAGGTTGTTGAGGAGCATCGCGGCGACGCCCGTCCCGAGGACGACCTCGTCGGCGATCGTCGCCGGATCGCGCGTCCCGAGCCGCTGTACGGCCTCGACGATGCGCTCCGAGACCGATCCGGGCTTGGGCGGGCGCGACCAGTCGCGGGTCCTGCGCCCCTGCGCCGTCGCGGCGCCCGGCTCCTTGCCCGGGCAATCGCCCCCGTCGCCGAACGCGATCTCCGGCCACATCGCGCGGGCCGCACCGCGAATGACGCTGATCGCCCCGTTGACGTCCTCGATCTTGGCCAGCGTGAACGACACGACGACGGTCCGGTCGTCGCTGTCGGTGACGACGTTCATTTTCATGCCGACCTCCTCTTCCCGTTTTTCGCCTTGGTGCTGTCGCCGAGCTGCTGGAG
>CAIZGR010000715.1 GCA_903932535.1 uncultured Hyphomicrobiales bacterium
CACCGGCCCGGTCATCAGCACGTGGCCGTCCGCCTCGCGCCACGCGATGACGAGCTCGCCGCCGGGGAGGCGCACCACGGCCTCGCGCCTGAGGAGCCCGAGGCGCGCGCCCGAAACCACGGTCGCGCAGGCGGCCGAGCCGCAGGCGAGCGTCAGGCCGACGCCGCGCTCCCACACCCGCGCCCTCGCCGCGCCGGGCGCCTCGATCTCCGCGAAAGTCACGTTGACCTTCTCGGGGAACATCGGATGGACCTCGATCCGCGCGCCCCAGAGCGCGGCGTCGACGGCCGCGAGGTCGGGGACGAAGAACACCGCATGCGGGTTGCCCATGTTGGCGGTCGCGGCGGCCCCGAGCGCCGCGATCGGGTCGCCTTCGTCCCAATCGAGGCGCACCCGCCGCGTGTCCGGGACGGGGCGGCGAAGCGGGATCTCGGCCCATCCGAGCCGCGGCGGCCCCATGTCGACCCGGTAGGACGCGGGGCCGAGGCGCTCGCAGGCGATGATCCCGGCCTCGGTCTCGACGGCGAGCGCATCGACGCCGAGGTCGCGGCCGAGCCTGTCCGCCACGCAGCGCGTGCCGTTGCCGCAGGCGCCGGAGAGGCTGCCGTCGTTGTTGTAGATGCGGACATGCGCCGCGGTTCCCGGCGTGCGGGGCGCGCTCAGCGTCATCATCTGGTCGTAGGCGAGCCCGGGGGCGCGATGGATGGCGCGCGCCTCCGCGGCGCTCGGCAGGCCGGCCACGTCGCGCAGGTCGAGGACCAGGATTGCGTTGCCGGCGCCGTTCATGCGCTCGATTCGCCGGCCGGCCAGGATGCTTCCGCTCAAACCGTCACGCTCCCTTGCCCGCGCCCGCGGCGATGAGCGCGCGCGCCGAGCGATCGATGGCGCGCGCGCCGAAGCGCGTCAAGGCCTCGCGCAGGGCGTCGTCGGCGACCCCGCTGGCGGCCTGCCGCGCCTCGGCCTCCGCCGCCGCGCTCGGCGGGGGCGCGGGTTTCCGCTTCTGCCCGAGGGGGGGAAGCGGTCCCTGGCGGAACGCGATCCGGTCGACGCAGCGCCAGCCCAGATGCGCGTTGACGCGCTCGACGATGATCGCCGCATTGTGCTGCGCCTCGAGCGCGAAGGCCCCCTCGATCCTGAGAATGAGCGTCGCCGGGGCGATCGGCGCCGCCGGGCCGGGCTTGGCCGGACGCGGCGGCCATTGCAGTTGCAGCGGCCGGGCGTACCGGGCCACGCCCTCGCCGACGATGGCCCTCCAGTCGGCGATCAGGCTCGCTTCGCCCATGCCGCGCGCAGCCAGCGCCTTGTCGATGACGCCGCGCAGGAGCGAGTCGAGCGGCTTGGCGCCGCGGCGCTGAACCGTCATGGTCGCGCGAAGGAAAGGGCTCGCATGACCGAACATGTAAGCGCGAAGCCGCTCGAGGAAAAGCGGGACGCGATCGTCGCGCGGACCTTGCGCTGGTGGGACGGCGCCCGGCGCTCGCTGCCCTGGCGCGCCGAGCCTGGGGCGACGCCCGACCCTTATCGGGTTTGGCTGTCCGAGATTCTGCTCCAGCAGACGACGGTTCAGGCCGTCACGCCCTATTACCGAACGTTCCTCGAAAGATGGCCGGCCGTCGAGGATCTGGCCGCGGCGCCGATCGAGGCGGTGATCAGCGCCTTCGCCGGACTCGGCTATTATTCGCGCGCCCGCAACCTGCATGCCTGCGCCAAGGCGGTCGCGGAACGCGGCGGCCGGTTTCCCTCGGACGAGGCGGCGCTGCGGGCGCTTCCGGGCGTCGGCGCCTACACCGCGGCAGCGGTCGCCGCCATCGCCTTCGACCGTCAGGCCGCCCCGGTCGACGGCAACATCGCCCGCATCGTCGCCCGCCTGACCGCCCTCGACGCGCCGATCGCCGAGTCGCGCAAGACGATCGCGGCCGTGGCGGCGGCGCTCGCGCCCGCTCGCCGCGCTGGCGATTTCGCCCAGGCGCTGATGGACATCGGGGCGACGGTCTGCCGTCCCCGCGCCCCGGATTGCCGCGCCTGCCCGTTGCGCCCGGACTGCGCCGCGTTCCGTTCCGGCGCGCCGGAGGCCTATCCTCGCAAAGGCGCGGTCAAGCCGAAGCCGCGGCGAATGGGCGCGGTCTTCTTCGCGCACCGGGCGGACGGCGCGTTCCTCGCCCGGCGCCGGCCGCCGAAAGGCCTGCTCGCTTCGACCGTCGAGCTTCCGGGCACGGCGTGGACGGGCGAAGGACCGGGCGGGGCCTGGGCGGAAGGGGCGCCGGTCGAGGCCCGCTGGCGCCGCCTCCCTGGCGTCGTCGAGCAGGTCTTCACCCATTTCGCGCTGAGCCTGAACGTCTACGCCGCGCCATACGACCGGGCCGTTCCCGAACGGCATTTCTGGGTGGCGCCGCACGAGGTCGGCGAGGCCGGCTTCTCCAACGTCATGCGCAAGGCCGTCCGGCACGCGATCGATGGCGGCCGGGGGGCTTCCGGGCAGCCGTCATAAAACTGTCGGGAGCGGGTGATTTGCTGATCGCTTGTTTTCCCGGGCGCCGGGCGGCTCGAATTCGCTTGTAAATGCGGGGCGATGGCCGATAGCCTGATTTCCCGACTCATGGAGCGCACTTGGGCAAAATCGGCGCCATCTCCGCCGCACGTGAAGCCGCTTTCCCGGCGGCGGGCGCGCGGCCGTCCGAACGCCTGCGGGCGCAGTTCGGCCATGTCTCGACCTGGGTGTTCGATCTCGACAACACGCTCTATCCCCCCGACAGCGGCATCTGGCCGCTGATCGACGAGCGCATCACGCTGTTTCTGATCGATCTATTCGGGATGGACGGCCAGTCTGCCCGGGCGCTGCACCGGCACTATTATCTGCGCCACGGCACGACGCTGCGCGGTCTGGTCGAGGAGGACATCGACGAGGCGGAGCGATTTCTGGAATTCGTCCACGACATCGACCGCTCGGCGCTGAAGCCGAATCCGGCGCTCGCCCGGGAAGTCTCCCGGCTGCCGGGCCGGAAGCTGATCTTCACCAACGGCTCGCGCAACCACGCCATCCTGACCGCCCGCCAGCTCGGGCTCGACGGCATTTTCGAGGACGCCTTCGACATCATGGCGGCCGGCCTGACGCCGAAACCCGAGGAAGGGGCCTACGACGCCTTTTTCCTGCGCTACGGGATCGACCCGAGTTCGGCCGCGATGTTCGAGGACGTGGCCAAGAACCTCGTCGTGCCGAGGGCGCGGGGCATGACGACGATTCTCGTCACGCCGAAGCCGGGCCAGGACGACCATCGCCAGCCCCACGATCGCCCGACCGCCTTCATGGCCGCGAGTCTGGCCGACGTCGTGACCGACGACCTGAGCGGGTTTCTGGCGGCGCTGAATGACGTGCTGGCGTAGCGGGGCGCGCCTTCATCCGAGCCGCGCCGCCAGCCCCTGTGGCTGGAAGGTCAACGCCGCCGCCCGATCAGGGGCTCGCGCCCGGAGCGAAGCTTGGGAAGTCGCCCTGATTGTTCTACAGGATCGCGTCGATCCCTTTGCTGTCGGCGAGCGCCAGAAGCTTGAGAGCCGGGCCGCTCGGGAGGACTTCGCCCCGCTCCCATTTGCTGACGAGCAGCTTGCTGACATTCAGCGCCATTGCAAATGTCGCCTAGGTCATATTGGCCTTTTCGCGGATATGCCGGATCGCTTCGGGCGCCAAGTCCCTGACTTCGGTCAAACAGCCGACGTCGAGGTCCCGCATCGTGGCCTTGTCGATCGCCCCGACCGCATGAAGGTCCTGCATCACGTCTTGAAGCGAGTGAAGCGCAGGACTGCGACAGCTTTTCGACTCGCTCATGGTTCGAGCCTTCTCCGCAGATTATCGATCGTAACCTTTATTTGCGGCGCCCTGCGATCATCCGGATCGCTACGCTTCGCTCCCGATGACGGCGTTGTTCACGAGAATGGTGCGGCAGCCACCACGAAGCGGCACTTGAAATCCCTTGCCCGCACGCGGGAAATGGTCGAAACTCAGGAACCCGCTTTCCGATAAGCCCTGTCGCGATGCCGATTCCAGATTATCAAAGTTTAATGCTTCCCGTCCTTCGCTTGGCAAAAGATAAAGAACGTCGTGTCGCAGATGTTATTGAGCCGATCGCCGCTGAATTTTCACTGAGCGACCAAGAAAAGGAAGCCTTGTTGCCGAGTGGTAAACAAGAGATCCTCAATAACCGCATCCATTGGGCAAAATTTTACTTGACAAAAGCTGGGCTTCTGTCCTCACCCGGGCGGGGTCGTTTTGTGGCGACGGAAGAGGGCAAGAGACTTCTGGCTTCGAGGCCGGAACGCATCGACGTCACTCTTCTCCAAAGTTATCCGTCTTTTCAGGATTTCTACAAAGTTGAGCGCGAAACCCGCAACCAGCCGAACGGTGACCCCGAGGACAAAGTCGCTCGTCCGGCGACAACGCCGGTAGAACAAATCGAAGCCGCGTACCAGACATTGCAAAAGGCGCTCCGAGGCGACCTTCTCGAGCGGATCGCGCAGAACTCGCCGTCGTTCTTTGAGCGCCTCATCGTCGACCTACTCATCGCCATGGGGTACGGCGGCTCCCGACTAAACGCCGCCTCTCAGTTGGGACGATCCGGCGATGGCGGCGTCGATGGGGTCATCAACGAGGATCGTCTCGGACTCGACCGCGTCTACGTCCAGGCCAAGCGCTACGCCTCGAGCAACGGCGTCGGGCGGCCCGACGTTCAGGCGTTTGTCGGAAGTCTGGTCGGGCTGGGCGCATCGAAAGGCGTTTTCGTTACGACATCGACATTCAGTCCTCAGGCGCGCGAATTCGTGCAGCACCTGTCCCAGCGCGTCATCCTGATCGACGGACAAAGTCTGGCGGACCTCATGATCGAGCACGGCGTCGGCGTCCGAACCGACAGAACGATTGATTTCAAGCGGCTCGACGAAGACTTCTTTTCAGGAGACGGATGACTGTGCGAGGGTCGATCGCCGTCGGCTTCAAGTCAACGCGTTTCCGTCATCGCGAGCCGCCATAAGGCGTCGAAAAGCGCCCGTCCTTCGACGGGCTAAGGCGCCGTGACGATCCGGAGCATCGGCCGCCGCCCTACGACCCTCTGGATCGCCACGCTTCGCTCGCGACGGCGTTCCCCAAGACGAAGCCTGGGAGCCCGCAAGCCGCGGCGTCCATGTCGAAAACAGCATTCCTTCGAAGGCCCCGATGCCCTAGGAACGTCCTCCAATCGACCGCCTTCGCCCCCATGCCCCGCTTCAAGCTCACCCTCGAATATGACGGCGCGCCGTTCGTCGGCTGGCAGCGGCAGGAGAACGGCGTCTCGGTCCAGCAGGTTCTGGAGGAGGCGGTGTTCGCGATGACCGGCGAGCGGCGCGCGGTCCACGGCGCCGGCCGCACCGACGCCGGCGTGCACGCGGCCGGGCAGGTCGCCCATCTCGACCTCGAGCGCGACTGGGCGCCGTTCCGGCTCTCCGAGGGGCTGAACGCCCATTGCGTCCCCCATCCCGTCGCGGTCCTCGCCGTCGAGCGCGTCGCCGGCGATTTCGACGCGCGCCATTCCGCCCGCGCCCGCCACTACGTCTATCGGGTTGTCAATCGCCGCGCGCCGCTCACCTTCGACCGCGGCCGCGCCTGGCGGGTCAAGCCGAGGCTCGATGCCGACGCCATGCGCGACGCCGCGCGCGTCCTCCTCGGCCGGCACGACTTCACCACCTTCCGCGACGCGCAATGCCAAGCGAAATCGCCGATCCGCACCCTCGATCGGCTCGACGTCGTCCGCGAGGGCGACGCGATCGCGTTCGAGGTCGGCGCGCTGTCGTTCCTGCACCGGCAGGTGCGTTCGATGGTGGGGTCGCTGATCGACGTCGGGACCGGCCGCTGGACCGAGGCGGAACTGAAGGCCGCGCTCGTCGCCGCCGACCGCAGCCGCTGCGGGCAGGTGGCCCCCGCCTGCGGCCTGACGCTCACGCGGGTGGATTACGCGCATTCGCCTTGAGCCGGCGGCTCAGTCCACTCTTTCCAGGAAGGCGAGGACTGTCTCGTTGAAAAGTTGAGGCCGCTCCATCTGCGGCAAATGGCCGCACGGGTCGAAGATTCGGACCTCCGCCCGGGGCAGGCGCCCGCGAAGGATTTCGGCCTGGGCGCAGGGCAGAAGCCTGTCCTGCTTTCCCCAGATGACGAGCGCCGGCTGCGTCATCGCGCGCATGTCGGCTTGAAGGGCTTCGACCTGAGACCGCTCGAAGCCGCCGATCCCGACGAAGCCCCGCAAGGTCTTCAGGAAGGCTTGATGGGCGCCCGGCGCGCTCGCGAGCCGAACTTTCGTCTCGACGAAAGGCTCGGTGATCGGCGCGGGATCGTGGACCCCGAGCCGCCACAGCATCCTCAATCCGATCCGGCTCGGCCGCGTCGCCATTTCGCCCAGGAAGGGGACGGTCGGCAGGCGCATCATGAGATGCGTCTCTCGCCCCACCCCGGCGGGGGCCACGAGAACCATCGAGCGCACGCGTTCGGGCTCCTGGCGCGCGCATTCCAGCGCGAGGCGCCCGCCGAGCGAATTGCCGACGAAATGGGCGCGGTCGACCCCGACTTCGCGAAGGAAGCCGCAGGTGAACCGCGCGAGGTCCGCCAGCGCGTAGCGCGCGCCCTCCGGCTTGTCCGTCAGGCCCTCGCCGAGCATGTCGAGCGCGTAGACCGTATGGCGCTCGGCGATCGCGCCGATGTTGGACCTCCATTCGAGGACGGAGCATCCGATGCCGCCGAGCAGGAGAACGGGAGACCCGCTCTCGCCTGCCCGCCAATAGCGCGCCCGGGCGTCGCCGACCCGGACATAGCGATCCTCGCAGCGCTCCTCCATCGCCTCCCCCCACCGTTCGCCCGCTCTCGTATCGCGCTGTCTAAGGCGGCGTCGTGAAATACCTTTCCAGCACCCGCTCGTAAATCCGCGTCAGCCCTTCGAGATCTTCCAGCGCCGCGCGCTCGTCGACGGCGTGAATGGTGGCGTTCGGCAGGCCGAGGTCGAGGACCGGGCAGGCGGCCTTGATGAAGCGCGCGTCCGAGGTGCCCCCGCTCGTCGAAAGCTGCGGCCGTCGCCCGGTCACGTCCTCGACAGCCGAAGAAACGAGGCCGGTGAAGGCGCCGCGCGGGGTGAGGAAGGAAATAGCGTTGGTCGGGTCGAACGTCAGCGTGGTTCGCGCCTCTCCGACGGCGCCGGCGATCCGGCGCTCGATCTCCGCGGCCAGCCTCTCGGGCGTCCAGCGATCGTTGAAGCGGACGTTGAACACGAGCCGGACCTCGCCCGGAATGACGTTGGCCGCCGGATTGCCGGCGTCGACCGTCACGACCTCGAGATTGGACGGGTCGAAATCGGCGCTGCCGGCGTCGAGCGGCGGCTCGAACAGCGCGGCCAGAACGGGGCCGAGCCGGCGCAGCGGATTGTCGGCGAGCTGCGGATAGGCGACATGGCCCTGCCGGCCATGCAAAGTCAACCGGCCGGTCAGCGAGCCGCGCCGGCCGTTCTTGATCGTGTCGCCGAGGCTCTCGACGCTGGTCGGCTCGCCGACGATGCAATGATCGAAGCGCTCGCCGCGCGCGAGCGCCCATTCCAGCAGTTTGACCGTGCCGTTGACCGACGGCCCCTCCTCGTCGCCGGTGACGAGAAAGCCGATCGAGCCCGCGAAAGCCCCCTTGGCGACGAAGCCGAGCGCCGCGGCGACCGCCGCGGCGAGGCCGCCCTTCATGTCGCAGGCGCCGCGGCCCCAGAGCTGTCCCTCGGCGACTTCGCCGGAAAATGGGGGAAAGCGCCAGCGCGCCGCGTCGCCGGCCGGCACGACGTCGGTGTGGCCGGCGAAGACGAGATGGGGCGCCGCGGTTCCGAACCGAGCATAGAGGTTCATGACGTCCGGCGTTCCGGGGGCCGAGAAGGTCACGAGCTGCGCGGAAAATCCCGCCTCGGCGAGGAGGTCGCGCAGAAACGGCAGCGCCCCGGCGTCGGCCGGCGTCACGGAAGGGAAGGCGATCAGGGCGCGGGCGATGTCGAGCGCGGTCAGGGGCAGGGGCATGAGGTCCTGATGGTTCAAGGGACCCCCTCGCCCCGCTTGCGGGAGGCCCTTCGCCCCGCTTGCGGGGAGAAGGTGGCCCGAAGGGCCGGATGAGGGGCGGCGCAGACCTGTCCGGATAGGTCGGCGCCGCCCCTCACCCCGGCCCTCTCCCCGCAAGCGGGGCGAGGGGGAATGTCACTTCGGCCGCATCTCGCGCACGGGGGCGGCCCAGTCGAGGCCGACGTCGTAGATCGGCGGCTCGGTGTTGGAGAGCAGGTTCCACAAGCCCGTCTGCGGGCTCTTCTTCAGCGCCTTGATCAGCACCCGCCCGTCCGTCAGCCCGCACACGCACATGCGCCCGACGAGGCTCTCGTCCGGCGGGTCGCGGACGTCGTCGTAGAAGACCAGCCAGTTGTCGAACAGGGCGCCCAGCGAATGGCCGCGGATCTGCACCGCGACCGTGTTGGGCCGCGCGCCGATCGGCGCGTCGACCTCGTCGAACGGCCCCTGCCCTTCGGCGTAGAAATGCGCGACCGCGCCCGCGCCGACATAGCCGACGAGGGGCGCCTTGGGCTGGATCGGCTTGCCGCCGCCGCCGAGCGGGCGGGGCGGCTCGATGCCGAGATATTCGGCGACGATCGGAATTTCGTCCGCGCGCAGGCGCCGGTGGCCGTTGAGCAGATCGGTCACGGCGGAAGGCGAGCGGCCGAGCGCCCGGGCGAGGCCGCTGCGGGTTTTGCCGGTGTGCTTGAGGCCGGCGCGTATCCAGTCGACGGTCACGGGCTCCATCCCTTGTTGCGCAGGCGTCCGGCGCATTTTGCGCGCGCCCGAATCGGCGTCGCCTTTCGGCTAGGTTGATTAACCACGGCTTCCGAAAAACCGCAATCCCGAAAATACAAAATGTTGACGGCGTCTTCGGAATGACCGAATATGAACAAATAGGGAACAGAAAATGACAGCCGGGTGATTGCGGGCGGTTTTCCCCCTCTCGACGATTTTGACGAGGAACGATTTCATGACCGCAGCCGTCTCCCGCCGCCGTAAGCCGGCGAAGACCGACACAGAACGGGCGGAGGCGATCCGCGCCTCGGCCGCCCATCTCGCCGACCTCCGGCGCGCGCACGGCGCCGCCCCTCCGGACGTGCCCCTCCCCAGCCTGGCGACCGTTCGCCTCGTCTGTCCGGTCCCGGACGCGTCGTGGTGCACGTCGCCGGCCCAACTCTGCGCGGAGCTCGCCGAATGACCAGGACGGCCAAGACCACAACGGCGCCTCGGACCGGGCGCGGAAAGAAAAACCTCGCCGGCGCCGTCCAGGAACGGCTCGACGCCACGCCCGAACGGCTGGTCCGCGCGCGGGAAAACGGGCAGGCGCCGACCCGCGACGCGGTCTCCGGAACAAGTTCGGGGGGCGTCCGCCGCATCCTCGATCCGTTCGACGTCATGCGGGCGAACCGGGTGCTCGCGCCGCACGACCCCAAGCTCAACGACATCCGCTGGCTGATCGGCGAATCGCTGCGCCGCACCCACCAGCGCGCGCGGATGGACGGCCTGCGCGCCGTGGCCTTGGACCGGGCCGGCTCGACCGGCTTCGGTCCCCGCCCCGGCCTGCCGCAGAGCGAGGCCGCGCTGCACGCCCGCGACAAGCTGCGCAAGGCCGAGGACCGGGTCGGGCCTGCGGCTTGGCCGATCCTGACGCGCATCGTCATCGAAGGGGCCGGTGTGCGCGAATGCCGCGGCTTCGTCCCCGAACTGGCGACGCCGTGGCGGGCGGACGCGGTCGTCGCCGACCGGCTGCGGGTCGGGCTGGACCTCGTGGGGGAGTTGTTCGGGGTGACGAGGGGACGGAGCGCGGGCGGCGGCGGATCGTAGACGCGGTCGAAAGCCCGTCGACAGACGGGCGTCCCTCGGGACGCCCTTTTGACCGCGTCCGCCCCGCTCGGCGAGCGCGGCTACAAGGCCGCCGGCGTCAGCACTTCCGCTTCACCCCCCGCCCACCGCCAGCGTCACGATCCGCACCAGCACCAGCCCGCCCGCGACCACCAGATAAAGGCGGAGCACGCCCATCCAGGTCCTGGCCGCGAGCGAAAGCTTCGCCGGCGGCAGCTTCGCGAGCGGCGGCATCCGCCACGTGTCCCGGTTCGCCGCCATCTCCTGCGCCTCCGCTGCGCCCTTGCGGCCGAACGTCATCGACGCCGCCGCGATGGCGAGCGCCGCGACGACGCCGCCGATGAGAATCCCAACGATCGTGCGCGCGTCCGTCGCGTTCGGGAACAGCACCGAAGCGGTCAGGACCACCGACAGCGCGACGAGGCCCG
This sequence comes from uncultured Hyphomicrobiales bacterium, assembly GCA_903932535.1. Taxonomy (GTDB): domain Bacteria; phylum Pseudomonadota; class Alphaproteobacteria; order Rhizobiales; family Beijerinckiaceae; genus Roseiarcus. Next base: position 10,347 of record CAIZGR010000715.1, read on the forward strand.
CGATCACCGCGCCGGTCAGGGCGTTGACGAAGCGCCCGTTGACCCACGGCCCCAGCACCGCCTTGTCGTTGCAGAGCAGCAGCAGGAACACCGTCGCGCTCGGCAGCAGCACGCCGGCCAGCGTCTGCACCGCGACGGTGAGGAGGCCCAGCGGCGCGCCCGGCGTCAGCACGATCGCCGCCGCGACCGCGATCAGCAAGACATAGACCGCGTAGAAGCCCTTGGCGTCCCTCACCCCGCGATGCAGCGAGTGGCGGGCGTCGAACACGTCGCCGATCGCGTAGGCCGTCGACAGCGACACCGCCGAGGCTCCGATCAGCGCGGCGTCGATCAGCGCCACCGCGAACAGCACCCCCGCCGTGCGGCCGGCGTAGCGCTCGAGGCCCGCCGCGATCCCGCCGGCGTCGGTGAAATTGCCGAACTCGGGCGTGCCGGCGAAGGCCTGCGCGGTGAAGGCGATGATCGCCGCCGCCCCGACGATGACCAGCGCGATGCCGAGCCACAGGTCGAGCCGCTCGTAGCGGATGAACCGCGGCGTGATGCGCTTGTCGATGACGTAGCTCTGCTGGAAGAAGAGTTGCCACGGCGCCACCGTCGTGCCGACGATGCCGATGATCAGCAGCATCACGTCGCTGAGCCTGCCGGTCGCCGGGAGTTGCGGCACGACGAAATCGCGCGCCACCTGCGCGAGCGGAGGATTGACCATCAGATAGATCGGGATCAGCAGCAGGCTGCCGAACACCAGCGCCATCGAGAAGCGCTCGAACCGGCGGAAGTCGCCGGTGCTCGCCGCCGCCACGATCAGGCCGGCCGCGACGACGACGCCCGCCGCCTTGTTGAGGCCGAGGTAGTCGAGCGCGAGGCTGATGCCGATGAACTCGGTGACGATCGTCAGCGCATTGAGCAGGAACAGGTCGACGACGCTGAAGGCGCCCCAGAATTTCCCGAACCGCTCGAAGATGAGGCGGGCGTGGCCGACGCCGGCGACCGCGCCGAGGCGCAGCACCATCTCCTGGTTGACGTAGAGAACCGGGATCAGCAGCGCCAGCGTCCAGAGCAGCGTCGTGCCGTAGGTCTGGCCGGCTTGGCCGTAGGTCGCGAAGGCGCCCGCGTCGTTGTCGCCGGCCATGACGATGAGGCCGGGGCCGATGATGGCGAGCAGGGTGGCGAGGCGATGTTTCCAGGTGTTCCGCGGGGCGACGTCGCCGTGGAGGATCGTGCCGAAGGCGCCTTGGATAGGACCGATGTGGGCGGCGTCGAGCACGGCGGCCTCGACCGGCTCGGCGATTTTGACGTTCACCGTCATGGGTTCGCTCCTTTCGCCGTCGCCGGTTCGAGGAGGAACCCGCCGACGTCAGTCGGCGCAGGCTCTTTCGCGCGCGGGGGCGGCCTTGGCTGAAATGTTGAGAACCGGGGAACCCGCCGGACGCAGACAGAGCGCTCCAACGGGGCGACTAGGGCCGTCGTTCAACTCTGTCTCCTCTTCCGGCCGTGAACGATGCGCATGTCCCGCCAAGGGGATGCGCCGCTCGTGCGGCTGATGAAGCCCTGCGCTCCGCGCCGACCGTCATCGGGTCGTCACAAAGCGCGCCAACGCCTTCGAAAAGGACCATGATCGGCCATAACGGTCAACTCCGCCAAGCCGATTTCCGGGGTGCGCCCGCGAGGCGGCTTTGTCAACCGCGAAAAACGCCGCAGGTTCAGGCCTCGCCGTTTGATCGGGGCGGCCCAGGGGGCGCACGAAGGGGAGCGGAAACGGCTTCGAATCTCGTCTCGCGCGGCAGCCGGCGTCCCCCTCTCTGGTGGGACCCGTGGGGCCGCCGGCGCCCCAACCGCCGGCCGGGCCGCGCGCGCCGCCGGTGAGGCTGATCGCGCTGTTCGAAGCGCCCGACGCCGCCGGCCGGGCGGCGCCGGCGCAGGTCAGCCTTCCATCTTGGCGACCAGCGCGTCGGAGACTTCGACGTTCGCGGTCACGTGCTGGACGTCGTCGTTGTCCTCGAGCTGTCCGATCAGGCGCAGGATTTTTTCGCCCGCTTCGTCGTCGACGGCGATTGTGTTCTGCGGCCGCCAGACGAGCGCGGCCTTGCGCGGTTCGCCGAATTTCGCCTCGAGCGCCTTCTGCGCCTCGGCGAGCGCCTCGATGGAGGTGATCACCTCGTGCTCCTCGGGGCCGGAGACGACGTCGTCTGCGCCCGCCTCGATCGCGGCCTCCAGCATCGCGTCGTCGTCGGCGACCTTGCGGTCGAAGACGATCAGGCCGACCCGGTCGAACATGAACGACACCGCCCCCGTTTCGGCGAGCGACCCGCCGGCCTTGGTGAAATACGAGCGCACTTCGCCCGCGGTGCGGTTGCGGTTGTCGGTCAACGCCTCGACGATGACGGCGACGCCGCCGGGCGCGTAGCCCTCGTAGCGCACCTCGTCGTAGTTTTCGGAGTCGCCGCCCGAGGCCTTCTTGATCGCGCGTTCGATGTTGTCCTTGGGCATGTTCTCGGCCCGCGCCGCGATCATCGCCGCGCGCAGGCGGGGGTTCATCCCCGGGTCGGGCATGCCGAGCTTGGCCGCGACCGTGATTTCGCGGGCGAGCTTGGAGAAGAGCTTGGAGCGGATCGCGTCCTGCTTGCCCTTCTTGTGCATGATGTTCTTGAACTGACTATGGCCTGCCATACATCGCCTCGAGAAACGCGCGCCTCCCGCGCGCCGGGGTGAAATGGGGGAAACGGCCCCCTATACGCCGCGAATGCGGGTTAGGGAAGGCGCGAGAGGACCGATCATGGCGCCTGCCGCAATCGCCGTCGTTCCCGGCGTCGATTTCTTCCCGAAATACTTCGACCGCGCCGCCCAGGAGGCGCTTCGGGACGCGATCCGCGCCGTGCTCGCCCAAGCGCCGCTCTTCCGCGCCCGCATGCCGCGCACCGGCAAGCCGTTCTCGGTCAGGATGAGCAATTGCGGCCCGCTCGGCTGGGTCTCCGACGAGGCGGGCTACCGCTACCAGCCGAACCACCCCGAGACCGGCCGGCCCTGGCCGCCGATCCCGGAGGTTCTGCTCGCCGCGTGGGCGGACCTCGCTCCGGCCGCGCCGCCTCCGGAGGCCTGTCTGATCAACTTCTACGACGCGGCTGCGCGGATGGGCCTCCACCAGGACCGCGACGAGCAGGCGCTCTCCGCGCCCGTCGTGTCGCTGTCGCTCGGGGACCCGGCGATTTTTCGCATCGGCGGTCCGGCCCGCAACGCGCCGACGCGATCGTTCCGGATCGAATCCGGCGACGCGCTGACCTTCGGGGGACCGGCGCGCCTCGCCTTCCACGGCGTCGATCGGATCGTCGCGGGCGGCTCGACGCTGCTCGCGAACGGCGGCCGGATCAACCTGACGCTGCGGCGGGTGACGGAGGCCGACGCCTGATCGGGCCGGAGGGGCGGCGTCTCGCCGCCCCGGGCGCGCCAGACGCGCGCCCTCCTAATCGGATGCTTCTTGCTCTTTCGGAGCGGCCTTGGGTCCGCCCTTCGAAACGCCGACCATCGCCGGACGCAACACGCGCTCGCCGATCGTCCAGCCGCTCTGGACCACCTGCGACACCGTGCCGGATGGCACGGTCGCGTCCGGGGCCTCGAAGATCGCCTGATGGAAATGCGGATCGAACTTCTGGCCCTTCGGGTCGAGCTTCTTGACGCCATGGCGCCCGAGCACGGCGTCGAGATCGCGCGCCGTCAGCTCGACGCCCTCGATCATCGACTGGATCTGAGGGTCCGCCGCCGCGCGCGCCTCGGCCGGCAGATGTTCGAGCGCGCGGGCGAGATTGTCGACCACGCTCAAGATGTCGCGCGCGAAGCCCGTCACGCCGTAGGTCTTGGCGTCGGAGACCTCGCGCTCGGTGCGGCGGCGCAGGTTCTCCATTTCCGCCAGCGTCCGCAGGATTCGGTCCTTGAGCTGGCTGTTCTCGGCGTTCAGCGCCTCCACGACCGCGAAGGCGTCGCGCTCGGGGGTTTCGGCGGGCGCGTTCTCAGCCGGACTCGCGGCCGGCGTCGATGCATCGCGTTCGGCGTTCATATCACTCATGGCGTCAGCAGCCCCTTCGGATTTCGCGTCGCATATCAGGGCTGACGCCGCAAAAATCAAGCTTGCGTCCGCCCGTGCCGGTTCTGGGACGTGTCAGCGTTCGACCCCGAAGTCCGAGAGCAGGCGCCGCTTGATGGCGGCCTGCTTGGCCGGCGAGTTGATCTTCTGCCCGGTCAGGTCGGTGACGTAGAACGCGTCGACCGCCTTCTCGCCGAAGGTCACGATGTGCGCCGACCCGATGTTGAGATTGAGCTTCGAGAGGGACCCGGTGAGGTCGCGCAGGAGGCCCGGCCGGTCGAGCCCCGTAACCTCGACGACCGTATAGCGGCGGGACAGCGAATTGTCGATCGTCACCTCGGGCTCGATCGCGAAAGTCCCGCGCCGAACGTCCCGCGATTCTTTCGGCGGCGCGATCTCGGCCAGCCGGACCTCGCCGCGCAGCGTCCTTTCGATGTTCTTGGCGATCCGCTGGCCGCGGCGCAACTCGTCTTCGTCGCGCTCGAACGCCCGCGACACGAAGATCGTGTCCAGCGCGAGGCCGTCGGTGGTGGTGAAGATCTGCGCGTCGACGATGTTGGCGCCGGCGGCGGCGCAGGCGCCGGCGATGCCGCTGAGCAGCCGCGGGTGGTCGGGGGCGACGACGGTGACGCCGGTGACGCCGCGGAAGCTGTCGGGCGTCACCTCGGTCGCGAGCGAGCGCATGTCGGCGGCCATCGCGTGCAGGAGCTTGGCGTGCGCCACCCGCCGCTCCGGATCGACCTTGATCCAGTAGGCGGGATAATGGCGTTGGGCGTAGGCGTCGAATTCGGGGTCCGACCAGCCCGGCAGCGCGCGGCGCAGGTCCTCCTGGGCCGCCTGGACGCGCGCCCTGCGGTCCACCGCCGAATGCCCGCCGCCGAGCACGACCTCGGTCTCCCAGTAGAGCGTGCGCAGGAGCTGGCCCTTCCAGCCGTTCCACACGCCCGGCCCCACGGCGCGGATGTCGGCGACCGTGAGGATCAGGAGCAGCTTGAGCTGCTCCTGCGTCTGCACGATCGCGGCCAGCGCTTCGGCGGTGCGCGGATCGGACAGGTCGCGGCCCTGCGCCATGTTCGACATGATCAGATGCTGGTCGACGAGCGAGGCGACGCGGTCGGCGTTGGCGGGCGAGAGGCCGAGCCGCGGGCAGAGCTTGCGCGCGACGTCGGCGCCGGTCTTCGAATGGTCGGTCGGCCGGCCCTTGGCGATGTCGTGCAGGAACGCGGCGAGGTAGAGTTCCGTGCGGTGCGAGATCTTGTGGATGAGATCGCTCGCAAGCGGCAGGTCGTCCGTCGCACGCCCGGCGTCGATCGCGCTCAGCGCGCCGACCGTCCGCAACAGATGCTCGTCGACCGTGTAGTGATGATACATCGAGAACTGCATCATCCCGACCACGCGGCCGAAATCGGGGATGAACCGGCCCAGCACCCCCGCCTCGTTCATGCGCCGCAGCGCCGTCTCCGGCGCATGACGCGAGGTGAGGATTTCAAGGAACAGCCGGTTCGCCTCGGGATCGTCGCGCAAATCGGCGTCGATCCGCTTCAGCGACTGCGTGACGAGCCGCGTCGCGTTCGGGTGGATGGACAGATTCGCCCGCTCGGCGACCCAGAAGAGGCGGATCAGGTTGACCGGGTCCCGCTCGAAGACATCCGCGCGCACCACGTTGACCCGGTCCGCCTCCACCTTGAAGTCCATCGCTTCCGCTATCGCGCGCGTACGCCGGCGCAGCCGTCCGATGAAGCGGTCGAACACCGGAACGGGCTTGGCCTGGCGCTCCTCGAGCGCCGCGCAGACGATCGCGGTCAAATCGCCGACGTCCTTGGCGACCAGGAAATAATGCTTCATGAACCGTTCGACGTCGGCTTGGCCCGCGCGGGTCGAATAGCCGAGCTGACGGGCGATCGCCCGCTGGACGTCGAAGCTCAGCCGCTCCTCGGCCCGGCCGGCGAGAAAATGCAGCCGGCACCGGACCGACCACAGAAACTCCTCGCAGCGGCGGAACAGGGCGAACTCGCGCGGCGAGAAGACGCCCGCCGCGATCAGATCGTGCGGGTTCTGCACGCGGTAGACGTACTTCGAGATCCAGAACAGGGTGTTGAGGTCGCGCAGGCCTCCCTTGCCCTCCTTGACGTTGGGCTCGACGAGATAACGCGAGGCGCCGGCCCGCTTCACCCGCTCCTCCCGTTCGGCGAGCTTAGCGGCGACGAACTCGGGCGCGGTCCTGGCGACGATCTCCTTGTCGAAGCGCGACTGCAGCGTCTCGAACATGGTCTTGTCGCCGGTGACGAGCCGCGCCTCGATCAGCGTGGTGCGGATCGTCATGTCGGCGCGGGCCTGCTTCAGGCATTCCTCGACCGAGCGAGTCGAATGGCCGACCTTCTGCTTGAGGTCCCAGAGCACGTAGAGCAGCGCTTCGACGACCTTCTCGACGGCCGGCGAGGCCTTGTCCGGCAGCAGGAACAGGAGGTCGATGTCGGAGCCGGGCGCCAGCATGCCGCGCCCGTAGCCGCCGACAGCCACGATGCTCGGCGGCGCGGCCCCGTCCAACGGCGCGAGCCAGCGCGTGACGAGCTCGAGCGCGACGCGCAAGAGGTCGTCGGCCTGCGCGCTCAGCGCCTCCGTGCAGGCCCGCCCCGTGCCGCCGGCCTCGAGCGCCCGGCGCGCTTCGCCGCGGCCGTTTTCCAGCGCCCGCTGGAGAACCCCCACCGCCGCGCAGCGGAAGGCCGCGTCGTCGCCGGCGTGCGTCTTGCACAGCGCGGCGAGTTCATCGACGAGCCGCGCCCGGTCTAGCCCCTTTCCGGCCGGATGATGGGCCCGCGGGGAGCGGGGGCGGCGTTCGGCGACGGAGACGGCTGACATCGCGAATATATTCTCTTTCCGGTCGCCGCTTACAAGGAGAGGCGCGTCAGGAATCGCTTTTTGCGGCGCGGCGGGCTTCGATCGCGTCCCAGATCGCAACCGCGAGATCGGGACCGCCGAGCCGCTTGATCGCGCGGACGCCGGTCGGAGAAGTCACGTTGATTTCCGTGAGAAAGCCGTCGATGACGTCGATCCCGACGAAGATCAGGCCGCGCCGCTTCAGCTCCGGGCCGATCCGGGCGCAGATTTCCCGCTCGCGATCGGTCAGCTCGGTCTCGCGCGCGGCGCCGCCGCGCACCATGTTGGAGCGGATGTCGTCGCCGACGGGGACGCGGTTGACCGCGCCCTTCGGCGCGCCGTCGACCAGGATGATGCGTTTGTCGCCGTTGGCGACCGCCGGCAGGAACTTCTGGATGACCCAGGGCTCGCGGAAGGTCACGCTGAAGAGATCGAACAGGGAGCCGAAATTGGGGTCCTTGCGGCCGACCTTGAACACCGCGGCGCCGCCCGCGCCATAGAGCGGCTTCATCACGACCTCCCCGTGCTCGGACCGGAACGCTTCG
>CAIZGR010000716.1 GCA_903932535.1 uncultured Hyphomicrobiales bacterium
AAATACGACCGCTGGTACGACCCCGACGAATGGACGAACGAGGGCGTCTATATCGGCGAGGGGCCTTGCGTGAAGGCGCCGCGGCCAGAGCTCGACGTCATCGCCGCCGACGAGGCGCGGAAGGCCGAGGCGCGCGCGGCGATTGCCGAGACCGCCAAGAAGCGCGCAGCGCGTTACGGCAAGTCCGATCTGGTCGAGAGCGTCCCGGACCAGCGCGCGGCTGACGCGGCTGCGAAGAATGGGTTCATGAGCGGCGTGGAGTCCGTGCCCAATGTCGTGCCGCCGCTGGGCGCGGAGAAGTTCAGCACGCGGCCGTCTGAGGTCGCCGTGGCGCGCGGGAAAAAGGCGGTAGCGAAGAAGGCAAGCGCCAAGTGACGCCGTTCTGGGGGTCTGGCGCAGACAGCCAATCCGCGCGCGACGCCCAACTCGAAGGGGCTTTCGGCGACGCCGACGGCTGGGTCCGCTGGGCCGATCATAGGCCAGAGCCCGATGTGCCGGTCGAGTGTCGCCGCGAGGGCGAAGACGGGACCTACGTCGTCACGCCGCGGGCGCAGACCATGGAATGGAATATCGCCGGCGTGTTCTGGCGAACGGTCAGGAGCGGAAAATGACCTGCTGCCCTCAATACGCCGAGGCCGCCAACGGCGCGCCCGAGCCGATTTATTTCCTCAACAAGTTCGAGTTCGACGGCGGCGGATATCGCCAGTCGTCCACGCTGCCGCCCGCACGCTTCTGCCCATGGTGCGGTGCGGATGTCGGCGCGCGCAAGGTCATCGTCGCTCCCCGCGCCTGGGTCCGCGGCGGATACCTATACACCGAAGCTCCCGACGGGGAGTTCCACGCCCGCGGAGACGACGTCTATGTCTTCGTCGCCGGCGGCGAGCCGATCTGCTTCATCCACCACGCCTACAAGGCGCCAGACGCCACCTTCCGCGAACTAACCGAAGATGAGCGCCGCGCGTGGATGGCCAGGCCGATGCGAGCGTACGAGGCGCTGAATACCGGCGATTGGAAGCCCCTGCCGGAGTGGCTGCGATGACCAAGCGCAGAAGCATCATGGTCGAGCGCATCGCGCGCTACATGGTCGCCGCAGACGAGCGCAACGGCGGCAGGTCGTGGGAGCAGATCGAGGCTTCAGGCGACATGCACGCCATCGAGACGATCTACGATCGGGCGCGCGCCGCGCTGGCCGCGCTGCACAAGCCCACAGAAGCGATGGTGAAGGCGGGGACCGGAGCTGCGGCGCGGTTCGATCAAACGCTGGCCGACGCTATCTGGAGCGCCATGGTCGAGGAGGCAGGGCGATGAAAGAACAACTGATTGTAAAATCTATCAAGTACCACTTACAGGAACGTCGCGGCGCTTCTAGCCCGGCGATGACCAGTATCGTTGTCACTTTCGCAGACGGCACTGGAGAGTCAGTTTCGGTGTCGCACGAAGGTTATGGGATTGGGCCAAGCGCAAGGCCTTTGGCGTCTGCGCTCCGCAATTTGGCTTTAGCGGTCGATCGGCGCGCTGCCGGAATGGGGGCGATGAAGGGGCTGTTGAAGCTGCTGGCGATCGTCGCGCTGGTCGCCGCACGGCCCGCGCATGGGCACGAGTGGTATTCCGGGTTGCACGGCAAGGACGGCC
>CAIZGR010000717.1 GCA_903932535.1 uncultured Hyphomicrobiales bacterium
AGTCGATGACCGCCGTGACGGCGTCGAAAAACCCGGCGGCGTTGTTCTGAAGCCAGGTGATGCCCGCCTTGGCCCACAGACCCAACGGGATTTTCGGCTCGGTGAACCATTCTTCCAAGGCGCGCCCCTCCTGTTCCACGGGTCGCCGGAACGCTGACCGCGCCCGAACCGAATCGGCGCCGAGTCCTCAACCACGGTCCGGCTCGCGCCTCAGACTATTTTTGTCGGCGCGCTTCGTCATGCGAATTCCAGCGCCGCATTCAAGAGAAAGGCATGGACGTAGGGCGCAAGGGACCTCCAGCATTCCAGGCGAAAAGCACCGCCGCCGGCTGGGCGGATCTCGGGCTTTGCAAGAAGCGTGCTTTCGCGAGCCGCTCGCTCGGGCCGGGCGGAACCGGCGCTCGGGGACGCCGCCCGGCTCGTCGCCGACGGCCCTGAACGCGTCGACGCCCTCGGGGCGTCGACGCGCGGAACCCCCCGCTATTTCAGTCCGAAGTGTTTCTTGACCGCCGGCAGTCCGGGTTGGCCGTCGAAGGTCGTCACGCCCGCGAGCCACGCCGTCAGCTCCTTGGGATTGGTCTTGATCCATTCCCTGGCCGCAGCCGGACCTTCTTTTCCGTCGGTCAGGATCTTGTTCATCACCGTGTTCTCGATGTCGACGGTGAACACGAGATTCTTGATCAGCTTGGCGGCGTTGGGGCACTGCTCGGCCCAGCCCGCGCGCTCGTTGGTGTAGACGACGGCGCCGCCGTAGTTGGCGCCGAAGACGTCGTCGCCGCCCGAGAGATAGTCGATCTTGAAATTGACGTTCATCGGATGGGGCGCCCAGCCCAGGAAGACCACGTCCTCGTGACGGCGGGTGGCGTTGTCGACCTGCGAGAGCATGCCCTGCTCGCTCGATTCGACGAGCTGGAAGTCTTTCAGGCCGAACTTGCCGTCCTTGATCATGTCGAGGACGAGCCGATTGCCGTCGTTGCCGGGCTCGATGCCGTACAACTTTCCGTGCAGCGAATCCTTGAACTTGGCGATATCCGCAAAGCTCTTGAGACCTTTTTCGAACGTGTAATGCGGAACGGCGAGCGTATATTTTGCGCCCTCGGGCAGGTTGGCGCCGATGACGACCACCGACTTGTCCTCGACATACGGCTTGCGATCGTTCTCCATCGAAGGCTGCCAATTGCCCAGGAACACGTCGATGTCCTTGTTCTTCATCGAGGTGTAGGTCACGGGGACGGACAGGACGGTGACTTTCGGCGTGTAGCCCAGCGCCGTCAGGATCTCGGACGCGACCGCCGTCGTGGACGTGATGTCCGTCCAGCCGACATCGGAGAATTTCACCGCTTTGCACGCTTCCGGATCGCCGGCGAACGCGCCGGACGTTCCGAGCGCGACCGCCGCGGCGAGCGCCGCAACACCCATCAGACTTTTCATGCTGCTCCTCCTTCTCTGGGTGCTCGTCGCCCGACCCATTGAACACGGTTTCAATCATACCCGATCCGGCCTGTCACGCGAGAATTTTAATCGTATTCGCCCAATATTCGGCGGCGTGCTCAAGTCTTCCGCAGGCGAATCCTTTCGGCCGGGTATGATATCGCAGCTTTCGCGATGGCGGGGATTGGATTTCGATCGCGTATTGAATATAGGTTCGACATGCGCCTCCCGAGGCGCTTCATTTTGAAGGAGGAGGCCGCGGTGGCTCGGTTGCCGGACAAGGCGAAGGTCGTCATCGTCGGGATCGGGGGGATCGTCGGCGCGTCGGTCGCCCACCACCTCGTCGAAAGGGGCTGGGACGAAATCGTCGGCGTCGACAAGTCGGGCGTGCCGACCGACATCGGCTCGACCGCGCACGCCTCCGACTTCTGCTACGCCACCAGCCACGACTTTCTGTCCTGCTGGACGACGCTGTACTCCATCGATTTCTACGAGAGGCTCGGCCATTACGCCCGAATCGGCGGCATCGAGGTCGCCCGCGCCGGCGACGAGGCGCGGATGGAGGAGATCCGGCGCAAGGTCGCCTCCGGCAAGGCCTTCGGCACGCGCGTCCGCCTGATGGGGCCCGCCGAGATCAAGGAGAAGTTTCCGCTGATCGAGGAGGACAAGGTCCAGGGCGGCCTGTGGGACCCCGACGCCGGGCTGGTCGTTCCGCGCTCGCAGAGCGTCGCGGGCGAGCTGATCGACCGGGCGGAGGCCGCGGGCAAGCTGAAAGTCTTCGCCAACACCCCGGCCGAATCGCTGATCGTCGAGGACGGACGCATCCGGGGCGTCGCCACGCCGCGCGGGACGATCCGCGCCGACGTCGTCGTCGTCTGCGCCGGCCTCTGGGGGCGTCTGATCGCCGGCATGGCCGGCGAGGACCTGCCGGTCATGCCGATCGACCATCCGCTCGCGTTCTTCGGCCCCTACGACCACTTCGCCGGCACGGGCAAGGAGATCGGCTGGCCGCTGCTGCGCGACCAGGGCAATTCCGCCTACATGCGCGACACCGGCGATCCGAAGACCTCGGAAGGCGGGATGATCGAGTGGGGCTATTACGAGGAGACGAATCCGCGCCTCTGCCATCCGCGCGAGATTCTGGAGAAGCACGAAGCCCGCCTGTCGCCGTCCCAGCGCGACCTCGACATGGATGAGATCCTCGCGCCGCTGGAGCGCGCGATCGAGCTGACGCCGATCCTGGGGGAGCTCGGCTACGACGCGCGCCGGTCGTTCAACGGCCTCCTGCAAGTCACGGCCGACGGCGGCCCCTCCATCGGCGAAAGCCGGAAGGCGCGCGGTCTCTGGTACGCCGTCGCCATCTGGGTCAAGGACGCGCCGGGGATGGCCAAGCTGCTCGCCGACTGGATGACCGACGGGCGCACCGGGATAGACCACGCCAGGATCGACTACGCCCGCTTCTATCCCCATCAGCTCGAAGAGGCCTTCGTCGAAGGCCGGTGCCGGGAGGCGGCGCGGAAAGTCTACAATCCCGCGGTCCATCCGCGCGAGCCCTACGCCACCGGCCGCAACATCCGCCGTTCGCCCTTCTACGAGCGCGAAGTTGACCTCGGCGGCTATTTCATGGAGCTCGGCGGCTGGGAGCGCGCGCACGGCTACGCGGCCAACGAGCCTCTTCTGGCCAAATACGGCGACCGCGTTCCGGTGCGCGCGAACGAATGGGACAATCGCCACTTCTGGCGCGTCTCCAACGCCGAGCAGCTCGCGATGAGCGAGGACTGCGGCCTCGTGAACCTGTCGCACTTCGCCATCGTCGACATCGAGGGACCCGGCGCCGTCGCCCTGATGGAATGGGTCTGCGCCGCGAAAATCGGCGGCGACGCCAACGCCGGCAAGGGCATTTACACCCATTTCCTCGACGAGGAAGGGATGGTGCGCGCGGATCTCACCGTATTCCGGATGGCCGACCGCTGCCGGGTGGTCGACGGCGCCGACGCCGGCCCGCGCGACTTCCACCATCTGCGGCGCGTGGCCGCCGACAAAGGCTTCGACGTGACGATCACCGACGTCACGGAAACAATCGTGACCATCGGCGTCTGGGGTCCGAACGCGCGCGCCACGCTGCAAAAAGTGGTGAAGGACCCCGAGGGGCTGGCGCCGGAGAATTTCCCGTTCGCCGCGATCCGGCCCGTCGAGATCGCCGGCAAGGCCGTGACCGCCTTCCGCATTTCCTATGTCGGCGAGCAGGGCTGGGAACTGCACATGGCCTATGACGACGGCCTCGCCGTCTGGGACGCGCTGCGTGCGACCGGCGCCATCGCGGTGGGCATCGAGACCTACGCCAACAGCCGGAGGATGGAGAAGAGCCTGCGCCTCCAGAACGCCGACCTCACGACCGAATACAACCTCTTCGAGGCCGGCCTCGCCCGGCCGAAGGTCAAGGACGCCGACTTCTGCGGCAAGGCGAGGCACATCGAATATCGGGCGCGCGCCGAACAGCCGGCGATGCTGTGCACGCTGGTGATGACGGACAATTTCGATTCCAAAGGCGTCGCCCGCTATCCGGTGGGAATTCTGCCCGTGATGGACCCGGCGACCGGCGAGACGCTCGTCGACGCGCTCGGCCGGCGGTCCTATACGACCTCGATCGCCTACGGGCCGTCGATCGGCAAGAACATCGCCCTCGCCTACTTGCCATGGGCCTATGCGCAGAAGGGGAGGGCGCTCACCGTCCAATATTTTGGCGATGCGTATCCGGCGGAGGTCGCGGCCGTAGGCTACAAGGCGCTCTACGACCCGGAGAACCTCAGGCCGCGAAGCTGAAGGGGACTGATTTCGGATCGATTTGTAACGCTGAAGCCATCGCCCCGGGGAACGCCACGCCGCTTCGCGGCGCGCGATGACGGCGCGTACGACGATCCTGTAATCAACGCGCCTGGGCGCGAGCTTCTGGCGCGCGAGCCCGCGGAGAGGCCGGCGATGGCGCAGAGGTATTTTTGTCTCGGGGGCGCATGGCTCGTCCAACGAAGCCGGCCACAGAGGACGCCCGTCTGCCCAATGGGGAGCGGGCCCCATTCGATATCCGCAAACTCACCGAGTACTGTCTCAACCCCGGTCATCCGCGCGGCCGCAATAAGGCGCGCGTTTTTCGAGATGCGCTCGGCTTGGAGAGAGGCGACGCCGCGGCGTTGCGCACACTGCTCCTTCGCGCAGCGCGTGACGATGGCGCTGTTCGGTTGGTCCGCGACGCGTGGGGCGAACGCTGGCAAATCGATGTCGCGATCGGACGACAAGACAGGCGCTCCGTGGTAAGAACGATCTGGATTGTGCGGAACGATGAAGAGGTTCCGCGCTTTGTCACATGCTGGGTCTTGTGATGACGGTTCAACCAGAGGACAGTGACGGCGCGGCCGAAACGCTCAGCGCCGTCTCCCTGCTGCGCGACTTGCCCGAACAGGGGCTTGTCCGAGGGCAAGTCGGCACAGTCGTGGAATCTCTCGACGAAGCGACTGCGCTCGTCGAATTCAGTGACGACGCCGGTCGCCCCTACGCCATTGTTCCGTGTCCGCGCGATGCGTTGCTCGTGCTCAGGACAGTTCCGCACGCGGCGTAAGGGAATATCGCCGGCGACCTCCGGCGATCCGGCGATCCGTCGGCTTCGCCCGGTCGACAAGGGCGCGGCGCGAAGAGCGCTGTCGAAACCGCGCCGTCCGCAAACGGGCTCGTCCAGGCTCAGTATGCCGCATCGGGCATCGAGGCCTTGCGCGCGTCGATGAAGGCGCGGATCGCTTCGTCCGTGGCGGGATCGAGCGGGGGCGACTCGTAGTCGCGAAGCATCGTCTTCCAGAGCGCGTTGGCGCGGGTCGCCGCGTCCTTCGAGCCCTCCTCCTGCCATTGCTCGACCGAATTGTTGTCGGCGACGGTCGAGCGGTAGAAGGCGGTTTCGAAGTTGCTCTGGGTATGCGCGCAGCCGAGAAAATGGCCGCCGGGCTCGACCTGATGGAAAGCCTCCATCCCCTGGCCGTTGTCGCTGAGGTCGACGCCCTTCGCCAGCACGTGCATGGCGCCGAGCTGGTCGAAGTCGAGCACGAACTTTTCATAGGAAGCCGCCAAGCCCCCTTCGAGCCAGCCCGCGGCGTGAAGCACGAAGTTGGTCCCAGCCAGCACCGTCGGCAGGAGCGTCTGCGCGCTCTCGTAGGCCGCCTGCGCGTCCGGAATCTTGGAGGCGCACAGCGAGCCGCCGGTGCGGAACGGCAGGTTCATCCGCCTTGCGAGCTGCGCCGCGCCGAAGATGGCGAGCGACGCCTCGGGCGTCCCGAAGGTCGGCGCGCCCGACTGCATCGAGAGGGTCGAGACGAAAGTCCCGAACACCACCGGCGCGCCGGGCCGGACGAGCTGGCAGAAGGCGGCGCCCGCCATGACCTCGGCGAGCACCTGCGTCAGCGTGCCGGCGACCGTGACCGGGCTCATCGCGCCCGCGAGGATGAAGGGCGTGACGACGCAGGCCTGATTGGCGCGCGCGTAGGCCTCCGCCGCGCCGAGCATGGTGGAGTCCCAGACCAGCGGCGAATTGGCGTTGACGAGGCTCGTCAGCACCGTGTGCTCCTGCACGAAGGCCTCGCCGAACAGCAGCTCGCAGATGCGCACGCTGTCCTCGGCGCGCTCGGGCTTGGTGACCGAGCCCATGAACGGCTTGTCGGAATATTTGACGTGGGCATAGACCATCTCGAGATGCCGTTTGTTTACCGGCAGGTCGACCGGCTCGCAGAGCGTGCCACCCGAGTGATGGATATAGGGGCTGAGATAGGCGAGCTTCACGAAGTTCTGGAAGTCCTCCAGCGTCCCGTAGCGGCGGCCCCTGTCGAGGTCGTGCACGAACGGCGAGCCGTAGTTCGGCGCGAACACCATCGCGTCGCCCCCGATGACGACGTTGCGCTCGGGGTTGCGCGCGTGCTGCACGTATTGCGACGGCGCGGTCGCGCAGAGCCGGCGCGCGAGGCCGCGCGGAAAGCGGACGCGGTTCTCCTTGATGTCGCAGCCCTCGGCGCGGAAGAGGTCGAGCGCGCGCGGAAAGTCGCGGAACTCGATCCCGATCTCCTGGAGCAGCGTGTCGGCGTTGCGCTCGATGATTTCGAGCCCCTCGGCGCTCAAAACTTCGGTCGGCGGAATCTTTCGCGCGATATAGGGGACGGACAAGGCGGACGCTCTGGCGCGCGCGCTGCGGCGCGCTTCGCGTCCCCGGCGAGGCTCCCGGGCGGGGGCGACGGTTGGATCGGACATGGGGGTTCCTCGGGCTCGTCTCGAATGTCGGCGCGACATTGCGACAGCGGCGCAGCGTTTTGAACCCCGAATCGGAGCGGCGGCGCGCGGCGGCGTCGAACCCTCGCCGCCGCCGGGCGGAAAATCCATTCGACCGACAGCTCAGATGCGTGAGGCCAGCTCCATTGGCGTGGAAGGCGAAAACGAAGTACACTTCCGTTTGGAAGAGAGGCTGTATGGGCAAAGGTTTGGACCATTCGCAGGCCCCCACGCGGCATCGCCTGGATGTCGGCGCCTATTACCGCATGGCGGAAGCCGGCATCCTGAATCCGCGCCAGCGCGTGGAGCTGATCGACGGAGACATCATCGACAGGAAACCGATCGGCAGCCCTCACGCCGCCGTCACGCGGCGGCTCGAGCGCATTTTCGGCCGGGCCGCCTTCGACGGCCTTCTGCTGACCAGCGTTCAGAACCCGTT
The DNA here is from genome assembly GCA_903932535.1 of uncultured Hyphomicrobiales bacterium. Lineage (GTDB taxonomy): Bacteria > Pseudomonadota > Alphaproteobacteria > Rhizobiales > Beijerinckiaceae > Roseiarcus. The sequence continues at coordinate 7,169 of CAIZGR010000717.1, forward strand.
GCGTCTCGACGCCTTTACCGAGCCCCAGCCGGATTTCGTCGTCTTGGCGCCCCGCCCCGACGACTATGGCGCTTCCCATCCCGGCCCGGCCGACGCCCTCCTCGTCGTGGAGGTCGCCGACAGCTCGCTGGACTACGACCGCAACACGAAGGCGCCGCTCTACGCCAAATCCGGCGTGTCCGAGGTCTGGATCGTCGATCTCGCGGGCCGGGCCGTCGAGGTCTATCGGGACCCGGTGGATGGCCGCTACGCCTCGGTCGCGCGGATGACCGAAGGCCGCGTGAATCCGATCCGCATTCCCGAGGTCGCCGTGGATATCGCGTCGCTGGTGGGGTGACGACGGCCTGCCGGCGCAGGCGCGTCACTGCGAGAATACAGTTTCGCCCGCCGCCGTCATTGCGAGCGAAGCGAAGCAATCCAGGGGCCGCAGGGCGCTCTACGATCCCTGGATGGCTTCGTCGCTTCGCTCCTCGCAATGACGGGAACGAATCGACTTGAATTTATTTCGCTCTAGCTCCCCCGATAGGTCGAATAGCTCCACGGGCTGACGAGCAGCGGCACGTGGTAATGGGCGCCTGGTTCCGCGACGGCGAAGCGGATCGGCACGACGTCGAGGAACGGCGGGTCGGCGAGCTTGGC
>CAIZGR010000718.1 GCA_903932535.1 uncultured Hyphomicrobiales bacterium
GAGCGCGCGCGCCGCGCTCAACGAAGTCTGGCGCGGCATGATCCGGCTTAGCCGCGTGTTCGTCTCGCAGATCGTCACGCCGCTGCATCTGGCCTGGGCCGACGAAGCGTTTGATCGCGGCTATCTGGTCGAGCCCGCCGGTTGGCCGAAATTCTGGGACGCGCCGGGCGCCTATCTGCGCGGGCGCTGGATCGGGCCGGGGCGCGGCTATGTCGATCCGGTCAAGGAAGCCCAATCGATTGGCCTGCGCGTCGAAAGCCCGGTCTCGACGTTGCGCAACGAAAACGCCGATCAGGGCCGCGATTTTGAAGAGACGCTCGACCAGATCGAGGCCGAAAACCTGATGCTGGCCGATCGCGGCATTTCGCGCATGAGCCTTGTGGCGGCCGAACAGACCGCCAAGGGTCCCAAGCCCGACAGCGAAGAGGCGACGGGTCCGGCGGGCGTCGAGGGCGATCTCACCGGCCACGGCGCGGGGCAGGGGGCATGATGAACTATCCGCGTCTCGCCGCCCGCGTTTTCAACACGCCCTTGCTGGTCACGCCCGAGGCGGCGGCGACGGTGGCGAATGTGCTGGGCGAGCGCATGGGTCTCGCCTTGTTTGACGACGCGCCTGCGCCGTCCCGTCGCCCCAACGCCCGCGCCGGTCTCAAGCTCACGATGGGGCCCGTCGCCAACGATGACGGCGACACGCTTTACGATCTCGACGGCGACGGCGTCGCGACCATCGCGGTGCATGGCGAACTCGTCAATCGCGGCTCGTGGATGGACGCGATGAGCGGCCTGACGTCCTACAAGGCGCTGGCGGCTTCGCTCGACGCGGCGCGCGACGATTACCGCGTGCGCGGCATCGTGCTGGACATCGACAGCCCCGGCGGCGAGGCGGCGGGCGCGATGGAGGCCGCCGCGCATGTGCGCGCGGTCTCGGCGCAAAAGAAAGTCGTCGCCTATATCGATAGCCTGGCGGCGAGCGCCGCCTACGCCATCGCCAGCGGGGCCGACGAGATCGTCGCCACGCCAAGCGCCACGCTGGGCAGCATCGGCGTCGTGTTCATGCATCTCGACCGCAGCGAGGCGATGAAGGATCGCGGCCTCAAGCCGACGATCCTGCACGCGGGCGCTTACAAGATCGACGGCAATTCGATGCAGCCGCTTCCCGAAGACGCCCGCGCGCGCATCCAAGGGCAGATCGATCAGGTCTACGGCCTGTTTCTCGACACCGTCGGCAAGCATCGCCCGGCGCTCGGCGCCGAGGGCGCGCGCAAGACCGAGGCCGGCGTGTTCTTCGGTCAGCGCGCGGTCGACGCCGGCCTCGCCGACCGCATCGGCGGCCTTGATGCGCTGAAATCCGCGTTCCCCCGCAAATCCATGTTTGGTTTCAGGAGCAACAAGATGGCGACCCACGAAAACGAGCCGATTCACACGCAGGCCGCCCTGGAGGCGGCCGTCGCCAGCGCGCGCCGCGACGGCGAGACCGCCGCCGCCGCCGCCGCGACGACCGCGCGCAGCGCCGAGCGCGACCGCATCCGCGCCATCCTCGATCACCAAAGCGCCAAAGGCCGCCAGACGCTGGCGCGCCACCTGGCGCTCTCCAGCGACATGGCGCCCGAGGCCGCGCAGGCCGTGCTCGCCGCCGCCGCGCCCGAAGCCGCCGCGCCCGCCTCGCGCATGGATCGCGTCCCCGATCCCGTCGTGCGCCCCGGCGCGACGCAGCGCGATTCCGATCCGCAGGCCGACATCGACGCCGGCTATCAGGCCATCGCCGAAAAACTCAACAAGAACGTGCCTGCGGCGTTCCGCAAGCGCTAAGTCCAACCCGCCTGACGGCGCCCTCTGGAGTTTGACATGACCGCCACCGTCTTCACCGAGGCGCTGCACCCCTGCGCCTTCCTCGTCAACGAAGGTCCCGGTTTCGAATCGCGCGACACCGTAACCGTCGCCGCCAACCAGACGATCGTCGCCGGCCAATTGCTCGGCAAGATCGGCACGCCGGCGTCGGAAGCCACGACCGTCGCCTATCCCGCCAGCAACACCGGCAACGGCGCGCTGACGGTCTCGGCGATCGGGGCCAGCGCCATCGACGGCGTCTATACGGTCGAACTCGACACCGCCGGCGCAACCGGCGTGTTCGACGTCGTCGATCCGACCGGCGCCATCGTCGGCGCGGGCAAGGTCGGCACGGCGTTCGCCGGCCCGATCAGCTTCACGCTCGCCGCCGGCGGCACGGCCTGGGCGGTCGGCGACCTCATTCAGATCACGGTCGCGCGGCCGCTTTCGGCCGACGTCTATGAGGCGTGGAGCCCCGTCGCCACCGACGGCAGCCAGGTCGCCGTCGCCATCGCCGCCTATCCGATCACCACGGGTTCGGCGACGGGCAAGATAACCGCGATCACGCGGCGCGCCGAAGTGCGGCTTTCCGACCTCACCTTCGCCAGCGGCGCGACGCAGACGCAGATCAACGAGGCGATGGTCGCGTTGAACAAGCAGGGAATCGTCGCCCGGTGAGCAAGAAGCCCGACCCCTTGCGCGACGACGCGCAGCAAGAGGCCCTGCAAAGCGCGCTGGCGCTTGCCGACGCTTTGCGCGGCAAGGCGCAGACGCTGCGCGACGGCGATCTCGCCGCCCGCGCCGCCTGTTTCGCCGTGCCGATGGACCCCTGGCGCCCCGGCCTCGACCATGTGTCGTTCTGGCCGGGTCAATTGGCCGAATTCGACGCCCGCATGCCGCGCGCCGACGCGCTGCGCCTCGCGCTGGCCTATCTCCTCCTCGAAATCGAGCGGCTCGAAAAGCCGCTCGAAGCTCAAGCGGCCTGACAACCGCTCGTTCCCGCCTGCGGCCTCGCGCCGTCTCCCTCAACCTCTGAAAGACAGGAAGCGACGCCATGATAGGCATGTCGGTCTTCGATGCAGACGCCTTCTCGGCCGTCTCTCTCACCAAAGCCGTCGATTACATGAGCTACGTCCCGAGCCTGCTCGGGTCGATTCCCAATCTGTTCGAGCGCGTGCCGGTGCGCACCGAGGAAGTGTGGATCGAACGGCGCGCCTATGGCCCGGCGCTGATCCAGACCAGCCCGCGCGGCGCGCCGCCCAGTCAGGTCGGCGGCGGCGGCGACAAGCGCGACGCGCGCGCCTACAAGACCGTGCGCCTCGCCGACGCCTCGCGCGTCACCGCCAACGAATTGCAGAACATCCGCCGCTTCGGCTCCGAGATCGATCTGAAGGATCTGATGGAGGAGGTCGGGCGCCGCCAGTTCAAGCTGACCGCCAATTTCGACCTGACGGAAGAAAACCTGCGGCTCGGCTGCGTGCAGGGCGTCGTCTATGACGCGGACGGCTCGACGGTGCTGGCCAACTGGATCAGCGAATTCGCCAATAACGCGCCGGGCGGGCGCACGCTGACGCAGCCCAGCGTCGTGCCGTTCAACTTCTCCGCCGGCACGCTGGGCAGCGTCCGGCAGAACTCCAACAACGTCGTGCGCACGTTGCGGCGCAATCTCGGCGGCCTCGACAAGCCCGGCGTCAAGATCGTCGCGATCTGCGGCGATTCGTTCTACGACCAGCTCGTCACGCACCCGGAAGTGCGCGCCACCTATCTCAACTGGACGGCCGCCGCCGATCTGCGCGAGGGCGTCGGCGAAGTCTGGCAGCCGTTCCCGTTCGCCGGCATCGAGTGGATCAACTATCGCTCGACCGACGACGCGGCGACCGGCACGCCGACGCTGGGCGTTCCCACCGCCAATTGCGCGTTCTTCCCGCGCGGCGCCGGCATTTTCCAATGGGCGACGGCCCCGGCGGAAAAGTTTGAATTCCTCAACACGCCGGGCCAGTCGCGCTATTCGTGGATCGTGCGCGATCCGCTGCGCGACGCCTGGGCCGACATCGAAATGTACGCCTATCCGCTGCCGGTCTGCGTGCTGCCGCAGGCGCTCGCCACCGGCCACGCCGGCAATTCGTGATAGCCGCGGCGGCCTGAAGGCCGCCCCTCGAATTTCCGTCGGTAGGACCTTTGCGGGCCTACCGGCGGAAAAACCTTCCGCCTGACGTTCGCCGACGTCGGGCGGTTCCGCGCCGGGGCGCCTCGCTGTCGTCCCGGCGCGCCCAATCCTTCGAGGCTATATGTCGCATTTCGACGATCTCGCCGCCGAGGCGGGCGCCTCGACCGACGCCGTGTTCGCCGACGCTTTCGCCTTCACGCCGATGGCGCCAGCCGCCGAGCGCGCCGCCGGCGAATTGCCCGACGCCTCGCGCACGGCGACCCAACTTTGCGCCGTGTTCTTCGACGCCGAGACCAAGCCCGTCGAGCCCAATTCGTGGGACACGCGCGAATATCGCCGCCCCGGAATCGAGGCCGGCGCGCCCAGGCTGGAGATTTCGTTGTCGGAACTGCGGCGTCTCTATTTCCAGTTGGGCGTCGCGTTCGCCGTGCAGCCGGGCGATCTGTTCAACCGCCTGAAAGACAATTCGGCCTGGCGGGCGCACGCCGTTTTCGCGACCGTCAGCGGCACGCTGCGCGTCAAGCTCAACAAGGCCGATTGAATGTCGCTCAGCCGCCTGGCGCTGCGTCTGGCCGCCTGCGAGGCGCTCGCGCCGTTCGCCTCCAGCGCCTCCGGCCCCTGGCCGACGCTGGCGGGCCGCGAGGTCTACGATTCGCGCATCGATCCCATCGCCGCCGCGTCGGACTGGGAGCAATTTCTCGCCCGCATTGACGGCAAGCCGATCGTCATCCTCTACACCGAGGATCACGAGACGGTCCCTTTCGAGGGCGCGCAATATCCCGCCGAGATCGAAATGGTCGATCTCTTCGTCGAGATCATGATCGCCGCCGGCGGCCTCGTCGAAGTCGTCAATCCCGACGGTTCGCAGGCGACGGTCGGCCAGCTCGGCGCCGCCGTCACCGACCGCCAGCGCGAGGCGCTGCTCGATCTGCTGGAAGGTCAGATCCGCTATGTGCTCTCGACCGTCGCGCTGGCGCCGAGCGCGGCGCTGTTCCGCCAGATCGCGCGCGAATGCCATCACGTTCATTCCGTGCCGCAACGCGAAGTGGACAAGACCCAGCGCGTCGCGGCGCGCACGATGATTTTCAAGCTGCGCGTGCCGCAGGATCAATGGCCGGCGTTCCCGGCCTCTCCGGCCGCGACCGGCCTCGGCTTGCTGCCGCAGCCGCTGCAACAGGTGGCGACGGCGCTCGACCCGACGTCCAGCGGCGGCGTGCTGTGTGCGACGCTGGCGACGTTGATCGGTCCGCCCGCCGCGCCGACGGCGCTCGGCGACATCCGCCTGTCGAGCAATCTGGATCGCGTCGTCACGCCGACGCTCGCCGACGACGACGTCACCGGCGACGTCGCCTTTTCTTGAGGACACCATGGTCGAACGTTACGCCTACGCGCGCCTGCGCGATCCCTCGCATGTGTTGCCCTGGCAGGGGCGGATGTTCGGCAAGGGCGTCGATTTCGACGGTTTCGAGCGCGTCGACACGTTCGACGGCTTCGTCTGCATGCTGATCGCCGACGGCTCGCTCGAATACGCCGAGCCGCCGCGCCCGACGGCCAAATATCCCGACGAAACGTCGGCCGCCTCCTGATCGCCTGATCTCCTCACCTTTCGCCGGGAGTTTTCCGCATGACTGGCATTTCGTTCAACAACATCCCCGGCAGCGGCCTGGTCGCGCCGATCTTCACGGCGGAAGTCAATTCGGGCGGCCAATACACCGCACAGACGCGCTTCATCTTGATTGGCCACAAGACCAGCGCCGGTTCGATGGCGCTCAACACGCCGGTCGCCGTCTCGGCGCAAAATCAGGTTGACGCCTACGCCGGCGGCGGCTCGCAGCTTCGCGAAATGTTCCGCATCGCCGCGCAGAACGCGCCCGCCACCAATTTCTGGATCATGGCGATCGACGATTCCGCTTTGACCGCGATGGTCTCGACCATCACGCTGGCCAGCATCGTGGCGGGCGTCGGCACCTGCCAGATTTGCGGCGAGACGATCCAGATCCCGCTGACCTCGACCGACACGCCCACGACCGCCGCCGCCGCGCTGGCCGCCGCGATCAACGGCTATTACAACCCGCTGACGCAGGCGATGCTGCCGATCACGGCGACCAGCGCCGCGGGCGTCGTCACCGTCACCGCGCGCAACAAGGGCGCGATGTTCAACGAGATCGATTTCTATGTCGATCCCAAGATCATCGGCAACGTGTTCGCCAACACCGGCGTGTGGACGCTGGCGCAGACGGCGGCGGGCTCCGGCACGCCCACGACGGTGGCCGCCGCGCTGGCGACGCTTGGCGACAGCCCCGCCGATTTCGTCGTCTGCCCCTGGACGGATTCGACCTCGCTCGCCTCCTATTCGGCCTGGGACAACGACGTGTCGGGCCGTTGGGCCTGGAGTCGCCAGTCCTACGGCCATGTGTGGAGCGCGACGCTCGGCAATTATTCGACGCTGACGACCTTCGCCTCGGCGCTCAACGACCGTCACCTGACGGTGCTGGGTTGCGTTTCCCCCGGCGCGAACGGCACGCCGCATGGATCGTGGTTGTGGATCTCGGCGATCGCCGCGCGGGTCTCGACCTGGCTTTCCGACATCACGACCGGCAACGTGTCGCGCGCGCAGCGCGGCCTGCCGGTCATCGGTCTGTCGCCGCCGCGCGACGCCAGCGTGCGACCGAATTTCTCGGCGCGCAACACGCTGCTGCAATCGGGCGTCTCGACCTGGGACGTGGCCGCCGACGGCACAATCATCATCGACAAGCTGGTGACGACCTATCGCACCGGCGTCAGCGGCCAGCCCGACGCGGTGTTCCGCGACGTGCAGGCGCTCTATCAGGTCTCGGGCGGCCTTTCGTTCCTGCGCGCGCAATTGGGCGCGCAATTCGGCCAGCGTTCGCTGGCGCTGAAAAACCCCGGCAATCTCGGCGCCATCGCGACGCCGCTCGACATTCAGTCGGCGCTGATTTCGTACTACCAGCAGCTCGTCAATCAGGGCGTGTTCTCCGCCGCCGATGAGTTCGCGACGCTGCTGAAAGTGCAGATCAACGCGGGCAACCCCAACCGCGTCGACGCCTTCCTGCCGCTCCAGCGCGTCAATCCGCTCGACATTCTGGCGGCCAACGCGACGGTTTATCAGCAATATCCCGCGACGCTCACGCCCTGAGCCGCGTTCCCCAATCCCTTTCATTCAAGGAGTGACCCATGGCCGACTTTGGCGGCATTATGCGCTTCACCTATGGCGGCAGCCCGCTCACCATTCGCGCCAAGGTCGAAATCGAGCCGACGGGCGCGAGCTTCACGGCGGAGGACAACCAGGACGGCTCGTTCGACCGCTACGTGCAGCCGATGGGGCCGAAATTCGACATCGAATTCGTCGATAGCGTCGACGCCGTCAAGGCGACCTCGCTGCCGTGGGACGCGATCATGAGCGGCGGCCCGTACAATATGAGCCTGGTCGAAGAGACCAACGGCGTCGTGCATACCTGGACGCAGGCGAAATTCCTGGGCCGCCCCAAGATCGACCGCCTCAAGGGCATTGTCACCGGCGTCACCGGCCAATGCGCCGTCGGCAATTACAAACAGACCTCGGCCTGATAGATGAGCGTCATCGTCAAGCTGGAGACGCCGGTCGAGGCGTTCGGCCGCCTGCACGACGAGATCGTGCTGAAAGAACCGACCGGCGGCCTCTATGCGCGCCTGGGCGAGCCGCGCATCGGCGTCTACAACGAAAAGACGGGATCGGGCTATTTCATCGAGCAGCGCGACGTGATCCGGCAATATCTCGACCGGCTGGTCGAGATCGACGGCGAGGCGACGGCGGCCTCGGTGGTGATGGCCGGCCTGTCGCTCACCGACGCCAAGCGCCTTCAGGACGCGCTCTTCCATTTTTTCGACGCGGCGGCCCGGAAGGCCGCCGAATTAAGGTGGACGCCCTCGTCTTTGAATTGAGGGTGATGAGCTGGCGCGAGGCGATGGAGATGACCCTCGCCGACATCGACGCCTGTTTCGACCGCGCGACGCAATGGTTCGCCGCGCGGCGCGCGGAAGCTGACAAGATCGCCGCCAAGAGAAAGCGCTGATGGCCGGGCTGGAAAGTCAACTTACGATCCGCGCCGCCGACGAGACCGCCAAGGCGTTCTCGGAGGTGCAGGCGCGCATCAAGTCGCTGGAGGCCGCCGCCGCCGGCGTCGAAAAGGTGCTCGGCAATATGGGCCGCCTGTCGTCGGAGGCCAACGCCTTCGGCGGCGTCGCGCAGCGCGACGAAATGAACGCCGCCATCGCCAATATGGAACGGCTGATCGGCCTGACCGAACGCGCGACGCAGGCGCAGCGCGATCTCGCCGTCAGCGCTGGTCGCGTCGCGGGCGTGCTGCGGCGCGAAGACATGGTCGGGCCGCGCGGCGGCGTGCGACCCGGCGGCGGCCTCGGCGTCGTCGAGGGCGCGGAAGGCGCGGCGCTGGCGGCGCGGGCCGCCGGTCGCGAACACGACCCCTTCCATCGCGAAAGCATGCTGCCGATGGCGGGTCCCGGCATTCTGGAGGGCACCAAGGAACTGGTGACCTCGGGCGCCAGCGTCGAGGAAGAGATCGCGCGGCTCAAGGCGGCCGGCGCGCAGATCGACGAAATCGACAAGGCGCGCGAGCAATTCCGCGCCATTTCGAAACGCTATTCGGGCATGACCGAGGCCGATTATCTGGCCGGTTACAAGGACGCCCGCGTCATCGCGCCCAGCGAATCCTTCGAAATGGCCGAACTCGGCGCGCGCTACAAATTGGGCCTGCGCAACAGCGGCGTTTCGTCGAGCGAATACGACGTCGGCAACGTCCTGCGCATCATGGACGAAATCGGCCTGAAATCGACGGTCGATCGCGAGCATTTCCTCGATTCGTTCCTGAAATCGCAGCAGGCGTTCGGCGGCCAGATCACCACGGAAACGGCGCTGGCGGCCTATCGCAACGCCAAACAGTCGATCTATGATTGGTCGCCGGAATTCCGCGAGAAATATTTCCCGACCCTGCTGCAATCCGCCGGACAGCAGGGCGGCACCGAAATGATGACCGCGCTCAACAATTACGTCGGTCATCACATGCAAAAGACCGAGATCGAATCGCTGGTCAAGGCGGGCTTCGTGCGTCCGCAGGACGTCAGCAACGATCACGGCCATGTGTCGTTCAAGGACGGCGCGCAGCTTTTCGAATCCGACGTCTTCAAGCAGAACATCGCCAAATGGGCGTGGGATTTCCACGACACGTTCATGAAGCGCGACGGCGCGACCGAAGACAAATTCGGCGATCTTATCTCCAAGATGCCGCGCAACATGGCCGGCCTGATCGCCTTTCTGGTGCACAATCGCCAGCGAATCGAGCGCGACGCCGAGACGCTCGATAAACCCGTCGGCCTGAAGGCCGCCGAAGATCAATATTTGTCGGCCAATCCGGTCGCCGGGCTGGAGGCGCTGGAAGGCGCGATCAAACAATTCGCCGCCGCCGTCTCGCAGCCGGAAATGCAGGCCATCGGCGCCGGGTTGCAGGAAGTCGCGCATGGCGTGCAGGCGATGGCCGCCGCCTATGGCGACTGGGCGAAAGCCAACCCGAAAGAAGCGCAGGCCGCTGGCGGCGCGGCGACGGTCGCGGGCGCGGCGGCGGGCGGCTACCTTAGCTGGAAGCTGTTCACCGGCGTCGGCAAATTGTTCGGGTTCGGCGGCGGCGAGGCGGCGGCGTCCGGCGCCAGCGCGTCGGCCGCCAGCAAGGCTATGCCGTTTCTGGGCCGCCTCGGCCTGCTCGGTTCGGTCATATTGGGCGCCGAGGCGCTCGACCCGAAAGGCGATTTCGGCGGCGCGACGACGCCGGTTGATAGTTGGTTCAAGAAACATCTGGGTTTTGACCCGAGCAACGTCCCCATCGAGATCGGCAAGCCGGACGTCTCTCACGTCATGGGCGGTTCTTTTTGGCGCGATCTTGATGCCGGCAAGACCTTCTTTCAAAATCTGTTCGGCGGCGGCGTGCAACTCGATCCCAATTCCAAGGCCGACGTGCATGTGACGGTTCATGTCGACGCCAGCCCCGAGCTTCAGGCGCATATCGCCGGCGCCGAGGCGTCGTCGAGCGGCAACCTCGCCGCACATGTCGGCGCGATGGGCACGGAGGCCGCGCCGCGCCGCGTCGGCGGCATCGGACATATGTGATGTCGCGCGACTGGACAAAAACTCTCTGGCCCGCGTCTTTTCGCGGCGTGCCGTTCTGGGTCGAGCGCGACAATATGACGACGGGGCGTCGCCTGTCGGTCGTCGAATTTCCCGGCGCCGATACGCCGTTCATCGAGGACCTCGGCGGCGCCTCGACGCCCATCGAGATCACCGGCTATCTGCTGGGCGACAGTTCCGACGCGCAAATCGCCGCGCTGGAGCAGGCGTGTTTCACCCAAGGCGCGGCGACGCTGGTGCTGCCCGCGCAAGGCCCGGTGCAGGCGCGTTGCGAGCACATCAAGCGCGACCGGCTGCGCGACAAGGCGGCCCGGTTCGGCTTTGAGGCGAAATTCGTCATCGACGGAACCGCGCCGGCCGCCTCGTCGAGCGTTCCGGAATATCAGGCGCAACTGACCTTCGACGCGGGGCAGGGCGTCGTCGCGGCGGCGGGATCGTTCCTGGCGGGCGCCTCGGTCGTCGATTATCCCAATTGGGTCGCCGACAATGTCGTCACCGCGACGCAGGACGCGGTCGCCGGGCTGGAGACGATCTACAGCCAGAACGGCGTCGATCCCGCCAAAGCCGCCGCCGTCAAGCTGGCGGTCGCCGCCACGCCCGCGCTGTCGCCGACCAGCCTCGCCGCGACGACCAACGTCAGCGGCCTCTACGCCGGCCTGGTGGCGCTCTACAATTCCGCGCCGGTCGCGGTCTCCGGCGTCACCGGCGTCGATCCGTCGCTGGCCTCCGGGCTCGTCAACATCGCCGCCGCGCTCGGCGGCGCGATGGACCCCGCCGCCGCCGCCTCGGCCTTCGCCGCCGCCGCCGACAATTATCCCGACGTCGCGCCGGCCCCGGCGGGCGCCACCGCCAACCGCGCCGCCGACGCGGCCAACATGCAATTGGTGGCGCGGCTGGCGCGGCTCGCCTTTCTCAACGCCTATGCGCAGGCGCTGGTCGCGCAGACCTATGAGACGCGCCAGGACGCCATCACCGCGCGCGCCGATTGCGTGGTGCGCTTCGACCGCGAGCTGGAATTGTGCTCCAGCCCCGACGACATCGCGGTGGCGCAGGCGATGATCGGCCTGCGCGACGCGACGGTCGCCTATCTGAGCCTGGCGATCATCAACGCCAAGCCGGTGCTGACGGTGACGACGCCGTCCGAATGGCCGGTGCTGATGGCGGCCTGGCGGCTCTATCAGGACCCGACGCGCGCGCCCGATCTGTTGACCCGCAACGCCGTGCCGACGGCGGAATTCTTGGGCGCAAGTTTCGAGGCGCTGGCTGACTGATGCTGGAGACGGTGACGATTTCGGTCGGCGGCGGCTCGATCCCCTTTGAATCGGTCAAGGTGCGCGCCAGCGTCAAGGAAGTCGCGCGCGTGCTCGAATTCGAATTCGCCGACGTCGTCGGCGCGCCGACCTGGCCGGGAACGTTCGCCGGCCAGCCGCAGGCGAGCGTCACCGGCGGCGGCGATCTCGTGTTCACCGGCTATGTCGACAGCCGCTCGCCGCGCCTGACGGCCAAAGACTATCGCGTAAACATCCGCGCGCGCGGCAAGGGTCAGGACATGGTGGATTGCACGGTCGATCATACGCGGCCCGATTACGTCAACCAGACGGTGCTGGCGATCGCGCAGGATCAGGATCGCTTCGGCATCGGCTTTTCCGCCGATTTTTCGCCGCAGAAGATCGACCGCTGGCGGCCCAACCCCGGCGAGACCCTGTTTCACGCGCTGGAGCCTTTGGTCGAGGACGAAGGCGCGACGTTCTTCGGCCAGGCCGACGGGTCGGTGAAGATCACCAAGGCGGGCGCCAGCGCTGGATCGCAATCGGGCGCGCTGATCGAGGGCGTCAACATCATGTCGGCGAGCGCGCATCTCGACGACAGCGGCCAGCATTCGATCATCACCCAGCACGGCCAAAGCTACAAGGGCAACGGCAAACAGGCGATCGCGATCTCGGCGCAGGCCAACAACGGCCAGATCTCGCGGTTGCGGCCGCTCGATCATCACCATGACCGCGAGACCAGCCGCGACCGGCTCAAAAGCCGCGCGCAGGACCGCCGCGACCGCGAGCAGGGCGAAGGGTTAAGGGCGCGCGTCGAGGTCAAGGGCTGGCGCGATTCCGGCGGCGCGATCTGGTCGCCGGGCAATCTCGTGTTCATCAAATCGCCGTCGCTGGGCCTGACCAGCAACATGCTGATCGAGACGGTCGTCTATTCGCAGGACGGCAAGCGCGGCACCAGTTGCGCGCTGGGCCTCGTCGATGCGCGGGCGTTCGGCGGCGGCGGCGGCGGCGTCAATTCCAGCGCGGCCGATTGGGGTTTCGATAGCAGCGATGCGCAATAACACGCCGCGCACGCAGCTTCTTCGCGCGCTGCTGCAATCGGTCGACGACAGCGGGCCGCAGCAACTGATGAAGCTGACCGGCCTCGTCGGCCAGACCATCGGCGAGGCGGTGCGTTCGCAATTGTTCGGCCTCTCGACGGTGCCGCCCAAGGACGCCGAGGCGCTGATGCTGGCGATCGGCGGCGGCGCGGATCGGTTTCATGCCTTGGGCGTCGAGCATCCCAAATACCGCCCGACCAACCAGCCGGACGGCTCGACGGTTCTTTATGACGCTTACGGCGACATGGTCTCGATCGTGCAAAAGGAAATGCGGATCGTCCACGCGAAAAGCATCACCGTGGTCGCGCCGGTCGTCGAAGTGGACGCCAAGACTTCGCTAACGCTGAAGGTCGGCAAGATGATCGTGACGGCCGAGTCGGACGTCAGCATCACCGCCAAGACCATCGAATTGAACGGTCAGGTCACGTTGGGCGGCCCGGCCGGCGCCGGCCAGCCGGTCGCGAAACTTGGATCTTCGACGCAAGTCGGCGGCCCCGTCGTCGGCAATGTCTCCACCAACGTCAAAGTGGTCTGATGGCGGGTCTGCCGGTCAATATCCGCGCCAACGAAGGCTGCGAGACGCTGCCGATCCCGTTCTGGGATTCGGTGATCGATCCGTTGTCGGGTTATGCCGACTGGGCGCTCGCCGCCCCGCACGAAACGCAGAACAAGGGCGGCCTGGCCGCGCAGGCTGCGCTCGACACCGCCGTCATCCTTTGCCTGTTCACCGACCGCTATTGCCCGCCAAGCCATCCGCTGGCCGGCTACATTGAGGGCGGCGATCCGCGCGGTTGGTGGGGCGACGGCGTCGACGTGCGCACGGATCTGGGCGAGGCCCCTTTGGGCTCGCTGCTGTGGTTACTGGAGCGCGCCACGGCGACGCCCGACAACGCCCGCTGGGCGCAAAGTTTCGCGCTCGACGCGCTGGGGCCGCTGATCGCCTCGGGCGCGGCGGTGCGCGCCGACGCGCAGGCGACGCTATCGCCGCCGAGCCGGCTCGATCTCGCTGTGCAGCTTTATGGCCGCGACGGGACCAGGGTTTACGCGCGTGAGTTCGACGACGTCTGGCGTCAGGCGCTCACCTCTCCGAATTACGCGGCCTGATGTTCAACCTTCCCGACCTCAACACTTGCGTCGCCCAGGCGCGCGCGGCGTTCCAGTCGGCGTTGCCGGGCGCCAACGCCTGGCTGTGGCCCAACAATGTCGGCCCGATCGCCAAGGTGATCGGCGGCGCGCAATGGCTGGTCAACCAACGCATCGAATTCATCGGCAAACAGGCGTTCGCGCAATTCGCCACCGGCGCCTATCTCGACCGGCAGGGCGCCGAATTCAACTTGCCGCGCAAGGCTGCGCAAGCGGCCGGCGGCAATCTGACGGTGACGACATCGGACGCGGTCGTCGTGGCGGCGGGCGCGCAATTCGCGCGCGGCGACGGCGTGATCTTCACCGCCTCCACCGCCGTCACTTCGGCGGGCGCGGCGGCGCTGTCGGTTCCGGTGACGGGGCCGGCGGGCGCGGCGTCCAATTCCGCCGCTGCGACGCCGATGACGATCCTGTCGGGCGTCACCGGCGCGGGCGCTTCGAGCGCCGTCGTGGTTGTCGATTCCAACGGCCTGGCGGGCGGCGTCGACATCGAGCCCGACGGCGCGCCGCAGACGCGGGATCTGTCGACCTATCGCGGGCGCATCCTGTTTCGCAAAGCCTATCCGCCGCAAGGCGGCGCGCCGGCCGATTACGTGCAATGGGCGTCTTCGGTTTCGGGCGTGACGCGCGTGTTCGTCGAGCGGCTCTACGCCGGGCCGGGGACGGTGCGCATCTTCCCGATCTTCGACGATCTCTTCGCCCAATACGGCGGCGTTCCCGACGACGCGCATGTCGCGGCCGTCAGCAACGTCGTGCAGGCGCTCGCGCCGGCGGCGGCGCAAGTGGTGGTGCAGGCGCCGACGCCTTCGCCGATCGCCATCATCGTGCGCAATCTGAGCCCCAACACGCCGACGACGCAGGCCGCCGTGCGCGCCGAACTCGCCGACGCCTTTCGCCGCCTCGGGCGCGTTAGCGGCAACGACGGGATCTACGCCAACATGCCGTTTCTGGCCTATCCCTACACGTTTCTGGCGTTGTGGGTCGAGCAGGCGGTCGCCAACGCCACCGGCGTGATCGGCGCCGACGTCGTGCTCGCCGATACGCCGATCGGCGACGGCTCGATGCCGGTGCTGGGATCGGTGGACTTCGCATAATGTCCTGCGCGACCGCGATCTCGCCCGACATCTGCCCGACCGCCGGCCAGCTCGTCGGCCAGTATCTGATGCTGCTGCCGCGCGGGCGCGCGTTCGGCGAGGGCGGCAAGGCGCGGCTGCCGGGCGGAATCATCTACGGCGTGCTCTATGTGCTCGCCGTCGCCTTCGCCGCCTGCCACGCGGCTTTGTGCGCGCTGTCGCTGGAGTTCGTCTGCGCCACCGCCGACCAGACGCTGGACTGGTGGTATTACGAATACGATTTTCCCGACGTCTGCGACCCCTGGGCGAGCCTGTGCGCCAAGGTGGCGGCGGAAGGCGGCGCAACCTGCGCGTTCCTGCAGGAAATCGCCTGGGGCAAGGGCTGGTCGATCACCTGCGGCACGGATTGCGCATCGACGGCGGGCTGCATCGAGGCGGCGATGGTGCCCGGCGGCCCGGTGGCCGGCGTGCTCTACATCGTCGTCGATCTGGAGGCGAGCCCGGCTTATCTCAATTCGCCGCAGACGCTGGGGCCGGTCGCGGGCTTTCTCGAAGCCGACATGCCGGTTTTGTGCGGCCCCGACCTTTCCGCGCTCGATTGCCTGATCCAGCGCGTCGCGCAGGCGCATCTGAAAATCGTTTACCTCTACTTCTGAGGCTTGTTCTATGACCGACATCCTCGGCCCTGCCGACGCCGGCGCGGCCCGCACCGTCACCACCACGACCGACGTCTCCTCGCCCGCCGCCGGCGATAGTTGGTTCGCCGATTGCGTCGCCGGGGTCGCGGGCACCGGCACGCCGATCGTCGCGCGCTGGCTCAACCGATTGTTGCAGCAGGAACGCCGTCTCGTCAGGAATTCCGGTGTCGCCGAATCCAACGCCGACGACGACATGCTGTCGAAAGCCGTGCAGTCGGGCGCGCTGAATTGGGCGGGCCTGTTCGGCGGTTCGGCGAACGCGCTGACGGCGACGCTGGCGCCCACGCCCGTCACTTTGCCGCCGGGCACCGTGATCTCCGGCCTCATCGCCTCCGCCAATACGGGCGCCGTCACGCTCAACGTCGATGGGATCGGCGCGCAGGCGGTGGCGATGACGGATGGGTCGGCTTTGAGCGGCGGTGAGCTGCAACCCGGACTTGCCGAGTTCGTCGCCTATTCCGGCGGTTTTTATCTGCGCTCGACGGTGACCTGGGACAAGCTGCATTCGCAATACATCGTCTCTTCCACAATGCCCGCGACCGGGTCGTTTCCGTTCATCTGGCGAAACAACGGCTCGACGACGTTCACTACCCCCGCAGGCCCTTATGGCGCGGTCAGCGTGCCGCCGGGCGGCTTCGCAACCTGGGACGGCGGCGCCTGGTATCCGTTCCCGAATATCGCCTCTACGACCCGCAGCGGATCGGTGATCGTCGGCGCCGGGCTGTCGGTCGCCAGCGACGGCACGCTGAGCGCCAACCCGACGTCGTTGCCGGTGGCGACGACCTCGGCGCGTGGCATTGCGCGTCAGGCGACGACGGGCGAGGCGTCCGCCGGCGTCACGACGGGTTCGGCGCCGGCGTTCATCACGCCCGAAGAGCTGGCGGCGGCCATCGCCGCGATCTCAAGCGGCGGTTCCAGCTTCAACCCGTTCACCGCGACCGGCGTCGGCGCGGTGTCGATGATGAGCGGCACCGCAAGCCCCGGCAGCAACCCCGCCGCCTTGCTCGGGCAAAGTTTCAGTTTTGCGAGTTTTGGCGGCCTGGATTCGGCAAGCATCGGAGGGTTTGTTTTCTATCACGAAGACAACCGCTGGGGCACGTCGGGCGTGACGCCGGGAACGTGGGTCGTGCAGACCGTATTCGGCGGCTCCGCAGGCGGCACGGGCGTCAACGCGACGGCCCAGATCGTCGTTCTCAGAACCGCGTAAAGGGACAGCCGTCGCATGGCCGTCGCGCCGCAAGCCCTGACCTGGTTCATCGCGCGGGGCGAATCCCTGTCGATCCCCGAGACGATCGCCATCGCGCCGGGCGCCGATCCGCGCGCCGACGGCTCGCAATTTTTGCTGCGGTTGATGACCGCGCGCGACTCGGGCCGGCCGATTCTCACTTTCGACAGCTTCGCCACGCCCGCCGGCTGCACGATCACCAATTGGTCGAGTCCCAACGTGACGCTGCTGTTTCAGGCGAGCCAGTTGCAAATCCTCACCTTCGCCGCCGGACAATATGTCGGCGACGTGA
>CAIZGR010000719.1 GCA_903932535.1 uncultured Hyphomicrobiales bacterium
CATCCGAGCGGAAGCCGGGCGGGCAAAAGGGCCGCGAGGGCCAGACGCTGCGCCGGAGCGCCGAGCCCGACGTCGTCGAAGATCGCTTTCCCGCCGCCTGCGGCGAATGCGGGGCGGCGCTGACGCCGGACGCGAGCGCCGGCCACGCGGCGCGAGGTGTTCGATCTGCCCGAGCCGAAGCCGCTGATCGTCACCGAGCACCGGGCGCACGTCTGCGGCTGCTCCGCCTGCGGCGCCGGAATTCCGGTGACAGTCACTTCAAATCCCGAATCGCCTCGCCTGCCATGAGCGGCCACTCCGCTCTGACACTCCCCCTCGCGCCCCTACGCCGCCCCGATCCGCCTATCCAGCGCCTCGTACAGCGGGTTCCTCGCGTCGAACACGTGTTCGAGCGCCACGACGCTGACCCGCTCGGCGCCTTTCCCCAAAAGCCAGCCCGCGAGATCGGCCGCGGCGCTCTTGGCGCAGTGGAGCGCCACGAAACCCCTCGAGTCGGCCGCCTCGCCGAAGGCGGGGACGGCGCCGAAGCGCGCGCGCGCCTCGTCGAAGAGCCCATTCGCCGGGCCGGCCAGGCGGGCGCGGACCTCGCGCGATTTGCGCGCCTCTTCCGCCGCGGCGATCCGGTCGAGAATGATCCGCGCGTTCCTGCGCGCAGCCGGCGCCCACGGGGCGCCGAGGGAAGCGACCAGCATCGCCTGCGAGCGCAGGATCGGGCCATCCTCCAGCGGCTTCAGGGCGTTGGCGGCCAGCGTCGCGCCGGTGGTGGTGATGTCGACGATCAGTTCCGCCGCGCCCGCCGCGGGCGCGCCTTCGGTGGCCCCGAGGCTCTCGACGATCCGGTAGTCGCCGACGCCGTGCTCGGCGAAATAGCGGCGCGTCAGGTTGACGTATTTGGTCGCGACCCGCATCCGCTCGCCTCGCCTCGCGCGATAGGCCGACGCCACGTCCTCGAGGTCGGCCATGGTGCGCACGTCGATCCAGGCCTGCGGCGCGGCGACCACGACGTCGGCGCGGCCGAAGCCGAGCGGCGTGACGAGCTCGAGCCGGGCGTCGGCGTCGGGAATCTTCTCGCGCACCAGATCCTCGCCGGTCACGCCGAAATGCGCCGCGCCCGCGGCGAGCTGGCCGACGATCTCCGAAGCCGACAGAAAGGCGACCTCGACGCCTGGGAGCCCGGCGACCGCGCCGCGATAGTCGCGCGCCCCCCGCCCTTGGGTGAGCTCGAGCCCGGCGCGGGCGAAAAAGGCGGAGGCGTTCTCTTGCAGCCGCCCCTTCGAGGGCACGGCGAGAACGAAGGGCGGCTCGGCGGCGGCGTGATCGAGAGCCATCAGCGCGCGCCTCCAGTCGGCAGCCGGTCGAGCGTGATCGCCGCCCCGACCGCCGGGATGTCCGCCTTCGCGCCGAGCTTGCGCGCGAGGCCGTCGTAGCGGCCGCCCGCGAGCGCGGGCCGGGCGTCGGGGCGCGCCGGATCGCGCGCCTCGAACACGAAGCCGGTGTAATATTCGAAGTCGCGCACGAAGGCGGCGGAAAAGCGCGTCTCCTCGATCGCCACCCCGCGCGCGGCGATGAAGCCGTTGCGCCGCTCGAAGGCGTCGAGCGCCGGCCCGAGGTCGAGCCCGGCGGCGGTCGCGAGGTCGCGCAGCTTGTCGGCCGCGACGTCCGGATCGCCCGAGACGGCGAGCCAGGATTCCAGCACCTGCCGCTTCTCGATCCCGATCGAATCGCCCGAGCGCAGCGCCGCCTGCTCGAGGAAGCGGTCGGCGATCTCGCTCGCGGTGCGTCCGCCGACCGCGTCGATGCCGGCGATCGCCAGCAAGTCCTCGACGAGCGCGCGGGCGCCGTCGGGATCGGCGCTCTCCATCGCGGCCAGCACGCCGGGCTGGGCGAGCCGGCCTTGCGCGCGCGCGTCGAGAATAGCTGCAAGCGTGCGCCCCTCCGCGAGGCCGCGTCTCAGGCGCCGCCGCCAGACCTCCGGCAGGGCGAGCGCCGCAAGCAGGGCGTCGAACAGGCCGGCGTCGCCGAGGCGGGCCGCGAGCTTGCCGCCCGCCGCCGCCGCGGCCTCCATCGCCAGCGAGAAGATTTCCGCATCGGCCGCTTCCGCGTCGCTGCGGCCGAAGCTTTCGAGGCCGGTCTGGGCGCGCTCGCCCCCACCCTCGGCCTGAGCCCGGAAGACCGGCCCGAGGTAGGAATATTCCGCGACCGCGCCAGCCCTGTCCGACGCAAGATAGGCGCGGCAGACCGGGATCGTGTATTCGGGCCGGAGGCAGAGTTCCTCGCCGGCCGCGTCCGCGGTCAGGAACAGCCGGCCGCGGATTTCTTCGCCCGACATGTCGAGAAAGATCGAGGCCGGATGGAGGATCGCCGGCTCGATGCGCCGGAAGCCTGCGGACAGAAAATGCGCCAGCGCCCGCCCGCCGGCGTCGCGGGCTATCGGTGGCGTGGCGTCGAGCAGGGTCGCATTCACCGGATGGTCCTCGATTGGGCGGCCTCCTTTAACAAAGCGCGGGGCCGGGCGCAGCGTTTTTTCGGCCCGAAGGTGAACGGCGGATTGGCCGGGGCCGCTCGCCGATTGCGGTCACGGCGCGGCCATGGTCGGATGCGACGAGGGGATCGTCCTTCCCCGAATCGACAGGTCGGTCCTCGCGTGTCTGCAACGACGCTCCCTCCGGTCTTGCGCATCCTCCGCTCTGTTGCGCTCGCCCTTGCGCTTTCGGTCGCGGGCGGCGCGTTCGCGGACGAACAGCGCCCGCTCGACCTCGAGGCGACCCGCAACGCGCTGACCGCGATCGAGAACACGCTCAAGCAGACGAACCTCGGCGATGCCGAGCTTCTGCGCCTGCGTGCGGAGAACGACCCGCTCGGCGTGGAGCTGCAGGCGGCGATCGCCGACATGACGCCGCGCCTCGCGGCCTCCGCCAAGCGCCTCGCCGAGCTGACGCCGAAGGCCAAGGACAAGGACGCGACGCCCCTGCCGGCGCCGGCGCCCGAGGCCGACGCCGCCGCGGCCGAGCTCGCCAGCGAGAAGCAGCTCGCCAGCGAGAAGCAGAAGCACGACGCGCTCGACGCCAATCTGCGCGCTGCCCGCGCGATGCTGCTCGAGGTCGACGACATTGCGACTCGCATCGGGGCGAAGCGGCGCGATCTTTTCGCGCGCGAGACCTTCGCGCGGTCGTCCTCCGTCTTCAATCCGCAATTGTGGGTCAGCGTCTCGCGCGAGATTCCGGACGACGCGAAGGCGGTCGCCAAATCGGCCGGCGACTGGTTCACCGGCGTCCGCGCCCGCATAACTGCGGCGCAGGCGCTCGGCGTCGCCGGGGCGGTCCTGCTGCTCGCGCTGGCCGCCGTGCCGATCCACTGGATCGCCCGCCGCGTCATCTATCGCGATCCGGCCGCCGGTTCGCCGAGCCGGCTCAGGCGCGCGCTGGCCGCGGCCTGGACCATGCTCGTGCTCGCCATCCTGCCGCTTCTGGGCTTATGGGCGCTGGCCGTCGCGCTCGACGTCTTCGACCTCAGCGACCCCCGGATGCAGGGCGGGCTCGACGCGATCCTCGATGCGGCGCGCCTGCTGGTCGTGATCAACGCGGTCGGCCGCGGCATGCTCGCGCCGCACGCCCAGGCGTGGCGCCTCATTCCGATCAGCGACCTCGCCGCGCGGCGGGTCTTCCGGGCCGCCATGACGGTCGCGGCGGTCTGGGCCGCCGAGCGGCTGGCCGAGCCCGCCGCCGACGCGTTCGGCTCGCTCAACATCGCCGTCGCCGGCCGGGCGCTGGGGGCGACGCTCGTCGCCGCGGCCGCCGGCCACGCCCTGC
>CAIZGR010000720.1 GCA_903932535.1 uncultured Hyphomicrobiales bacterium
AGCCGGAAGCTTGGCGGCGATGATCGCCGCGCACACGAGCTTGATCATGATCGGGGCGTGCAGCAGGTAGATTTCCATGCTGCGCCGGCCGATCCATCGCCAGGGCGGTGCGATGCGCGCGGGCGTCGCCACGGCGAGGCTCCACAGCGCCAGCACGGCGCTGGTCTGGGCGCCCGTGGCCGCCGCCCGGCCATCGAGCGCGGCGCCGGCGAGCGCGAACAGCACAGCCGGAACGACGGCGGCCGGCAGTTCCAACCGGTCCGGCGCCTCGGCGAGCGCCCAGCCCAACGCCGCGAAGCAAAGGCCCGTCATGGCTGCGAGCAGCGGGTCGACGCCCGCGGCGGGAACCGGAAGCCGCCATTCGACGCCGATCCGCCAGACGACCAGCAGCGCGACGGCGAGGGTCGCGGCCCGGACCGGCGAGCCGGCGACCAACCGGTGAAGCGGCGGCGTGACCAGCCGGACGAGCATGAGCGCCGGCAGGAAATAGAGTTGCTGCGCCGCCGCGCCGCGCCACAGCGCAAGCGCAAGCCCGCCGGCTCCGTCCGGCAGGACGGCGGCGCCGCCAGCGGTCCCGGCAGCTTCGCTCACGAGCCGAAAGCCGAGATAGACGACGGAAAAGACCGCCCATGGCGGGAGCAGCCTGAGCGCCGAGGCCTCGAGGTATTCGGTCTGCTCTGCGCCGGTCATCGCCCCGCGCCAGCGCTTGCCGTGCAACCAGCCGTCGGCGAGGAAGAAGGCCGGCACGGCGGTCTGATGGATGACGAACCAGACCGCCGCCCAGGCGCCGCCGGTCGGAACGCCGAGATAGGCGAAAGCGTGGACGGCGACCACGAAGAGGATCGCCATCCCTCGCAGCACGTCCGGTTCCCGCAGCCGCATCGCCCGCGCCTTTTTCTTACGCCGCGGCCGGAGCGCAGGACGGAGGTCTGCGGATGCCGGTCACATCCCCTCCCCCGCCCGCGGCAATTCTCGCGCGCGCCTCGGCGAGCGGTTCGCTGACCACAGCCATGTGCCAGCCGTTGGCGTGAAGCAGCGTCCCGGCGTCGCGCAGGACGCCGACGTGGCCCTTCCAGAACACGAGATCGCCGCGCGCGAGCGGGCTATCGGGCGGGATCGGCGCGCCGGACGACGCCTCCAGGAGGTCGCTGTCCCGCTGGGCCGCGACGCCGGCCGCCGTCAGCCCGGCCTGGACGAGGCCCGAGCAGTCGATTCCCTCGGACGTCCGCCCGCCCCAGAGATAAGGCGCGTGCAGGAAAAGCTCGGCGACCGCGACGAAGTCCGGCTCGCGGGAAGAGGCGTCCGCCAGATGGCGCGCCCACAGCCAGAGGCCCTCGGGCGTGACGGCGAAGTCCCCTTCGCGCCGCACGATCGTCAGCCGGGCCCCGAGCGACAGGGCCATCCGCGGCGCGAGCTTGATCGACGGCCCCGGATAGGCGTGGGTGCGCAGCGCCGCGACCCGGTGCGTGGTCTCGGCCGGCGCGCCGAGGGCGATGAACGGCAGGTAGCCGACATAACGGTCGCGTTCGAGCTGGACCCAGGCCCAGCCCTCGCTGTCGTCGTAGACCGTCGCCGCCTCGCCGAACAGGGCCTCCGTTTCGAGCGGGGCGTCGGCCGCAGGCTCCCGCCTCAACGGCGCGCTGGCCTCGATCACCCGCATCGGGCGGCCTTCGACGTAGCGGGGCGCGTCGACCAGCCCGCGGAGAGAAGCGGCGGCGAGGCCGGGGCGGGCGGGGGTCAGGCGGCGATCGAAAGTGGCGGTCATGAGGCCCGAGGTAGCAGGATTTGCGGCGTCCGTCGCCAGCGTTCCGTCAGCCTTCCCGACGACGAAAGGAGCGGGTAACCTGCGCCAAACGAGAGGAAGCCGCTATGACCGCCAGCCTCCCGGCCCGGGACGACAGCGCCCGCGCCCCCTTCGATCCCTACGGCGCCGTCACCCACGAGGTGGTCAACCAGCCGGCCGAACTCGCCGACACCAATCTCTACGACTCGGACGCCGCGCTGAAGGATGCGGTGCATCGCGAGGGCGCGGGATGGGCGGAGAACGCGCTGGGGGCTTTCGGCGCGCGCCTCGGCGCCGCCGAGAGCCTCGAGCGGGGCGCGCTCGCCAACCGGAACCCGCCCGAGCTCGACACCCACGACCGTTACGGGCGCCGCGTCGACCTCGTCCGCTTTCCTCCCGCCTACCATGAGCTGATGCGGTCGGCGATCGAGGAGGGCCTGCATGCCTCGCCCTGGACCGAGCCGCGCGAGGGCGCGCATGTCGCCCGCGCCGCGCGTTTCTACATGCAGAGCCAGGTCGAGGCCGGACACGGCTGCCCGATCACCATGACCTTCGCGGCCGTCCCCTGCCTGAAGACCCAGCCCGATCTGGCGCGCGCATGGCTGCCGAAGATCACCGCCCGCGTCTACGATCCGCGCAACGTCCCGGCGGACGCGAAGCAGGGCCTGACCATCGGCATGGCGATGACCGAAAAGCAGGGCGGCTCGGACGTGCGCGCCAACACCACCCGCGCCATTCCCGTCGGCGCCGGGGGACCGGGGCAGGCCTACGAACTCGTCGGCCACAAGTTCTTCGTCTCGGCGCCGATGTGCGACGCCTTTCTCGTGCTCGCGCAGGCGCCCGGCGGCCTCTCCTGTTTCCTCGTCCCCCGCTGGAAGCCGGACGGGACCAAGAACCCGCTCCAGATCATCCGCCTGAAGCGCAAGATGGGCAACGTCTCCAATGCGTCCGGCGAGACCGAGCTGCGCGGGGCGCTCGGCTGGATGGTCGGACCCGAGGGGCGGGGCGTCCCGACCATCATCGAGATGGTGGCGATGACGCGGTTCGATTGCATGATCGGCTCGTCGGCCGGCATGCGCCGGGCCGCCGCCGAGGCGATCGACCATTGCCGCCAGCGCAAGGCCTTCGGGGCGCTGCTGATCGACCAGCCGATCATGACGGCGGTGCTCGCCGACCTCGCCGTCGAGGCCGAGGCGGCGCTGACGCTGACGCTCCGCATGGCCCGCGCGCTCGACCATCGCGACGACGCCCACGAGGACGCGCTCGTCCGCCTCGGCACGGCGATCGGCAAGTACTGGATCTGCAAGCGCGCGCCCGGCCACGCCTCAGAGGCGATGGAATGCCTCGGCGGGTCGGGGGTGATGGAGGATTCGCCGATGCCGCGTCTCTACCGCGAGGCGCCGGTCAACGCGATCTGGGAGGGCAGCGGCAACGTGCAGTGCCTCGACATCGCCCGGGCGATCGTCCGCTCGCCGCAGACGCTGGAGGCCTATTTCGCCGAGGTGGGCGCGGTAAAGGGAGAAAGCGCCGCGCTCGACGCCCATGTCCTGGATCTGAAGGCCGACATGCGCGACCTCGCCGGCTTCGAAGCCCGCGCCCGCGATCTCTGCGACCGCCTCGCGACCGGGTTTCAGGCCGCCGCGCTCATCCGCGCCG
>CAIZGR010000721.1 GCA_903932535.1 uncultured Hyphomicrobiales bacterium
CTATCTCGTCTTCCCCGACTGGAAGACCCTCATGATCACCCTCATCCAATCCAAACCGCCCCCCGAAATCGAAAAACGGATTCGCGCCTGAGCATGCCGACGGGGAAGCATTTAGAATTGCTGCTTCCCTTCAAGCTCGATTTGACTGTTTTGCTTGACCGTCGGCGATTTGCCGCTCTTTCCGCCTGCCGTCGCCGGCAAAGCCGGTTTCGAATAATCGCAATCCATCCGACCGAGGCGTCCGGGGCCGCTGTCCGCCACGTCCGCGGTCCTCGAATCCGGCGGTTCCCTCTGCGCAGGACGATCGCCGCCCGTCGGCGCGGCGTGGATGGCCGGGCCGTCGACGGCCCTTTCTCACCGACGCGCGCCGAAATTTCCGGCCGCCTTGACATCGCCGCCGCCCTCTCATTATAGGGTCGCTTGGCTTTCAGCGCCCCGGCGAAAGAAAGCAGGCCGTTTGTGGCGGGATAGCTCAGTCGGTTAGAGCGGCGGAATCATAATCCGTAGGTCCCCGGTTCGAGTCCGGGTCCCGCTACCAGTCTCCAGACGATCCGATGGGCTCGCGGCGATTCCGCGCTTGCGAAACGTCGCGCTGCGCCTTAGCGAGAACCAAGCATTTCCCTCGTGTCCCGAAGGCGGGCAACCATGAAGCTCATCCTGGCGATCGTCAAACCCTTCAAGCTCGAAGAGGTGCGGGCGGCGCTCGACAAGCTTGCCGTGCGCGGCATGACGGTCAGCGAGGCGAACGGTTACGGCCGGCAGAAGGGTCATACCGAAATCTATCGCGGCTCGGAATATACTGCGGCGTTCATGCCGAAGGTGCGGCTGGAACTGGCGGTGCCCGACCACGAGGTCGACCGCACCATCGAGGCCATCCGCGCCGCCGCCCGCACCGGCCAAATCGGCGACGGCAAAATCTTCGTCCTGCCGATGGAGCGGGCGCTGCGCGTGCGCACCGGCGAGACTGGCGACGAGGCGCTGTGAGCGCTTGAGGAAAGCCCTCTCGGGACGCGCGCCCACCCGAGCATCGCGGCCCGCCCGTGGCGCGAATTTCGCATGACGCCCTTCCGGGCAACCGGCGGAACGTAGGCGGGCGGCGGAATTCATGAGCGAAATCAGAGAGGGCGATCTCATCGACTTCGGCGAGACGCCGCCGGAGGTGAACGAGCTTCTGCAACGGGGCGTGTTGCTTTCCCGACACGACAAGGCCGCGGCGGACGCTCTGTTCCGCGCGGCGCTTGCGCGCGACCCGTCCGCGCTCGCAACCTATTTCTGCCTTTACAAGATCCACGCCTACGGGGCCCGTCTCGACGACGCGCTCGTAATCGCCGAGGCCGGCCTCGCGGAAGCCTTGCGGCAGGCCGGCCTGCCCGGCGACTGGACCCTTTGGACGCCCGAAGACCTCGCGGTAGCCGCGCCGGTCCCGGCGCGGTTCGCGCTCTACACGCTCAAGGCCATCGCCTTCATCCAATTGCGGCGCGGAGAGCCGGACGAGACCCGTCGCAGGCTCGACAGGCTGGCGGCGCTCGGCGCCAGCGACGGAATCGGGGGCGGCGTCGTCGCCGATCTGGCGCGGGCGGTCGCATGACGGGCGTCTTCGCCGATGCGGACGAGACGCCCGGCGTGCTCGCGCTGCTCGAGGGGGCGAGGCGCGCGCGCACCGACCCGGTTGCGGCGGAAAGCGCAGTCAAGGACGCGCTCGCCGTGGCGCCCGACGATTTTTTCGCCCGGCTCGCCGCCTACAAGTTCTATTTCTACAACCACCGGCTCGCCGAGGCCATGCCGCACGCGGCCTTCCTCGTGAGCCTGCTGGCGCGGCGCCTCAACGTCGCGGGCGACTGGCGCGACCTGAGTCCGGGCGACGCAGCGTTCGAAGAATTGGAGGAGGCGCCCAGCCTCTACCTTCAGGCGCTGCTCGCCTGGGGCTATTGCAAGGCGCGGCTCGGCGAGCGCGCCGAGGGGGCGCAGGCGATCGCCAAGGTCGCCGCGCTCGATCCGCGCGACCGGTTCGGCGCGCGCCGCCTGCTCGCGGTGGTTTCAAAATCCGGACCGTCGGAGGAGGAATAGCATGGCGAAACTCGTTTTCTACGAAAAGCCCGGCTGCGGCGGCAACGCGCGTCAGAAGGCGCTGCTGCGGCAGTCGGGGCACGACCTCGACGTGCGCGACCTTCTCTCGACGCCGTGGACAGCCGCGACCCTGCGTCCCTTCTTCGGCGCGCGGCCGGTGGCGGAGTGGTTCAACGCCGCCTCGCCCCGGGTGAAGAGCGGCGCGGTGAAGCCCGACAGCCTCGACGGCGAAACCGCGCTTGCGCTGATGCTCGCCGATCCGCTGCTCATCCGCCGTCCGCTGATCGAGGTCGAGGGGCGGCGCGAGACCGGTTTCGACGCCGCGACGATCGACGCCTGGATCGGTCTGAAGCCGCAGGCCGCGCCGGCCGGCGAGGGCTGCGCGCGCGGCGAGCGCGGCGCGGCC
>CAIZGR010000722.1 GCA_903932535.1 uncultured Hyphomicrobiales bacterium
CGCACGCCGCCAGGATAGCCAGAAGGCCCGCGGCTGCGAAACGTAGGAATGTGCTCGCCATCTTCACCCCGACGCTCCGCCCGAACCGATTCAATCCGGCGCTCCGCCCGAACCGCGCGGGCGCCTGCTCAGGCGACCGTCTTTAAGACACTTCCGTCTCAGGACAAAGACGGCCGCGGCCGCCGTGCCGGCCGACTATCTCACGCCGGCGGCGGCGCCGTCCAGCGCAGGACCGGCTGACGCGCCGCGCGCGTCTCGTCGAGCCGCCGGCGCGGCGCATAGATGGGCGCCGCCGCGAAGCGCTCGCGGTCGCCGGCCTTGGCGGCGAAGGCGAGATCCCGGAGCGTCATGACGAAGCGGTCGAGGCTGGCCTTGGATTCCGATTCGGTCGGCTCGATCAGCATCGCGCCGTGCACGATCAGCGGAAAATACACCGTCATCGGATGGAAGCCCTCGTCGATCATCGCCTTGGCGAAATCGAGCGTCGAGACGCCGGTGTCCTTCAACCAGCGGTCGTCGAACAGCGCCTCGTGCATGCATGCCTGCTCGCCGAACGGGGCGCTCATCACGTCGTTGAGGGAAGCGCGGATATAGTTGGCGGACAGCACCGCGTCTTCCGACGCCTGCCTCAGGCCGTCGGCCCCATGCGACAGGATGAAGCTCAGCGCCCGGACGAACATGCCCATCTGGCCGTGGAAGGCGGTCATGCGGCCGAACGATTCGCTGCCCTCGGCGTGCTCGACGAGGCGCAGACGATCGCCCTCCCGCGTCACGAACGGAACCGGGGCGAAAGGGGCGAGCCGCGAGGACAGCGCGACCGGTCCCGCGCCCGGACCTCCGCCGCCGTGCGGCGTCGAGAACGTCTTGTGCAGATTGATGTGCATGGCGTCGACGCCGAGGTCGCCGGGCAGCGTCTTGCCGACGATGGCGTTGAAATTCGCCCCGTCGCAATAGAAGTAGGCGCCGGCCTCCCGGACCGCTTCGGCGACGCCGACGATCTGGCGCTCGAACAGCCCGCAGGTGTTGGGGTTGGTCAGCATGATCGCCGCGACGTCGGGCGCGAGCGCCGCTTTCACCGCCTCGACGCCGACGTTGCCGTCGTCGCCGGCCGGCACCGGCCGCACCGAAAACCCGATCAGCGCCGCCGTCGCCGGGTTCGTGCCGTGTGCGGAATCGGGAACCAGCACGACGCGCCGGGTCGCGCCCTCGCCGCGCGCCGCGATCGCCGCCTTGATCGCCATCATGCCGCAAAGCTCGCCGTGCGCGCCAGCCTTCGGCGACATCGCGACCGCGCTCATGCCCGTCAGCGTCATCAGCGCCCCGGCGAGCGCCTCGATGACCGCCAGCGCCCCCTGCGCGGTCGAGACCGGCTGAAGCGGGTGGACGTCGGCGAAACCCGGAAGCCGCGCCATCTTCTCGTTGAGGCGCGGATTGTGCTTCATCGTGCAGGAGCCGAGCGGATAGAGGCCGGCGTCGATCGAATAATTGTCGCGCGACAGGCGAACGTAGTGCCGCATCGCTTCCGGCTCGGTCAGGCCCGGAAGCTCGGGCGCGGCGGCGCTCGCGAGCGGCCCGAGCCGCGAATCGACGGGCGGGGCGTCCTCGACGTCGACGCCGGTCGCGTCGAGCCGGCCGGTCTCGAAGATCAGCGCCTCCTCCATGTCGAGGGCGCGATTGCCGGTGAAGGTTTTTCGCGGGACCGCTTCGGCGGCTTCCGGTCGGGTCGGACGGCCCTGGCTGTTCATCGGTCGTGTCCCTTGAAAGCGCTATCGCAGGCATTTCGCCAACGCCGCGGCGTAAGCGGCGCGGTCGTCGTCGCTGTTGACCTCGGTGCTGGCGACGACGATGCAATCGTCGAGCCCGGCGTCCGGCAGGAGCCGCGAGACCGGCAGACCGCCGATCACGCCGCGCTCGGCCAGGGCCTCGATCGCCTCCGCCGCCGGGCGCGGCGTCCTGAGCGTGAATTCGTTGAAGAAATGCGCGTTGAGAATCTCGACGCCGGGCACGGCGGACAGGCGGTCGGCGAGTTGGACCGCGTTGGCGTGATTGAGGCTGGCGAGCCTGCGCAGGCCTGCGCCGCCGAGCAGGGCGAGGTGGATGGAGAAGGCGAGCGCGCACAGGCCGGAATTGGTGCAGATGTTGCTCGTCGCCTTCTCGCGTCGGATGTGCTGCTCGCGGGTCGAGAGCGTGAGCACGAAGCTGCGCCGGCCGTCGGCGTCCACGGTCTCGCCCGCGAGGCGCCCGGGCATCTGACGCACGAACTTGAGGCGGGTGGCGAAGAGGCCGAGGTAAGGCCCGCCGAACGTGAGCGCGTTGCCGATCCCCTGGCCTTCGCCCACCACGATGTCGGCGTCCATGTCGCCCGGCGAGCGCAGCGCGCCCAGCGAAACCGGATCGGTGAAGACCGCGATCAGCAGCGCGCCGCGCGCGTGCGCCGCCGCGGCGATCGGGGCGAGATCGCGCGGATTGCCGAAGAAATCGGGACTCTGGACGATGACGCAGCTCGTCTCGCCGTCGATCGCCGCCGCGATGTCCTCGCTTGCGCGCGGGTCGGGCGGAAGCCGCACGATCGTCTCCCCGGCGAGACGCGCGAGCGTCGCCGTCACGTCGGCGTATTGCGGATGCAGCCCGCCCGAGAGCACGGCCTTGCCGCGTTTCGTCAGCCGGTGCGCCATCAGCATCGCCTCGGCGCAGGCGGTCGAGCCGTCGTACATCGAGGCGTTGGCGACCTCCATGCCGGTCAGCGTCGCGACCTGGGTCTGGAACTCGAACAGCACCTTCAGCGTGCCCTGGGCGATCTCGGGCTGATAGGGCGTGTAGCTGGTCAGGAACTCCGAGCGCTGGATCAGATGGTCGACGGTCGCCGGGATATGGCGCTTGTAGGCGCCCGCGCCGAGGAAGAACGGCGCGGACCCCGCCGCAACGCTTCGGGCGGCCATCGCCGCCATCATCCGCTCGACCGCCATCTCGCTCTTGGCGCGCGGCAGGTCGAGCAGGCCCTCGATCCGCTTGCCGGCGGGAATGTCGGCGAACAACGCGTCGACGCCGGGGACGCCGATCCGCGCCAGCATCGTCTCGCGTTCGGCGGCGTCGAGCGGCAGATAGCGCATCGATCAGGCCTGACTCTCGAGGTAGGCGGCGTAGGCGGCTTCGTCCATGAGGGCCGCGACCTCTTTCGGATCGGCGATTCTGATCCGGAACAGCCAGCCGCGCCCGAGCGCATCCTCGTTGATGAGGCCCGGCGCGTTCTCCACCTCGGCGTTGACGGCCACGACCTCGCCGGAGACCGGCGTGAACACGTCGCTCGCCGCCTTGACGCTTTCCACCACCGCCGCCGGGTCGCCCGCCTTCAGCGTCTTTCCCAGCGTGGGAACCTCGGCGAACACGACGTCGCCGAGCTGCTTCTGCGCGTGGTCGCTGATGCCCACGACGCCCTCGGCGCCCTCGATCCGGACGTATTCGTGATCCTTGGTGTAGCGGATGTCAGCCATGACGGGGTCCTTTGCTTCAGCCGCGATGATAGGCGTGGGGATGGAAGGGCAGGGCGGCGACACGCGCAGGAAGCGTCTTGCCGCGGACGATCAGGCCGACCGGCGTTCCGGGGGCCGCATGGGCGCGCGCGACGAAGCCCATCGCGATCGGCGCGCCGACGCTCGGGCCGAAGCCGCCGGAGGTGACGACGCCGATCGCGGCGCCGTCCGCCGAGACGATTTCCGTTCCCTCGCGCGCGGGCGCGCGCCCGTCCGGGCGCAGGCCGACCCGGATACGCGCAGGCCCCTCGGCGAGCGCGCGCAGGATGCGCTCGGCGCCGGGGAAGCCCCCTTCGAGGCGCCGGCGCTTCTGGATCGACCAGCCGATCGCCGCCTCGACCGGATCGACGGTCTCGTCGAGCTCGTGGCCGTAAAGGCAGAGCCCGGCCTCGAGCCGCAGCGAATCGCGCGCGCCGAGCCCGATCGGGGCGACCCCGGGCTGCGCGAGCAAAGCCCTCGCGAAGGCGTCCGCCCGGCCGGCCGGCAGCGAAATCTCCCAGCCGTCCTCCCCGGTGTAGCCGGAGCGGGAGACGAACGTCTCGACCTCCGCGACGCGGGCGGGTCTCGCGCTCATGAACGCCATCGCCTCGAAGCCCTCGCCGGGGGCGAGGCGCGAAAGCGTCGCGGCGGCGAGCGGCCCTTGCAGCGCGATCAGCGCCTGATCGTCGAGGCGGGCGAGACGGACGCCGCTCGGCAGGCGGCCGGCGATCAGGGCGTGGTCGACCGCCTTGCGGGAAGCGTTGACCACCAGCCGAAGCGCGCCGTCGGCGCCCGGAGGACGCGTCACCATGATATCGTCGACGATTCCGCCGTCGTCGGCGAGAAGCTGGGTGTAGCGCTGCCGCCCCGGAGCGAGGCCGAGAATATCGGCCGGGCACAGCGTTTCGAGGAAGGCCGCCGCAGTCCGATGGTCCGTCGCCGCGATCAGCGCCTGCCCCATGTGGGAGACGTCGAACAGCCCCGCCGCCTTGCGCGTATGCAGGTGCTCGGCCAGGACCCCGGCGGGATACTGGATCGGCATGTCGTAGCCGGCGAACGGGGCCATTCGCGCGCCGAGCTCGACGTGGAGCGCGTGCAGGGGCGTCTTCTGGATGGCGTCGTCGCTCATGGATTCCCCGATCGAGTGCAGGCGCCGGGCGGAGCGCGCCGCCGCGATACGCGGCGAACGATCCGATGGGCGCCCCCTCTGTCGCACGACCTGAGAGATTTCCCGCCTTGCGGCGGCTACCCCCGTCGGTGGACGCGAGCCGCTGGGGCTTGCGTCGCTTTCCAGAGCGTCATCACTTCAGCGGTCCTGTTGGCCTGAGCGTTTCCGGGGCGGTTGCGCCTTCGGCGCCGGC
>CAIZGR010000723.1 GCA_903932535.1 uncultured Hyphomicrobiales bacterium
AGCGGCGCGAAGCCGTTGAAGCCGACCGAGGAATAGGTCGCCGTATAGGCGCCCGTCCCTTCGATCAGCACCTTCGCGCCGATCTCGAGCGTGACCGGCAGGGGATAGGGTTCCTTCTCGTAGAGGACGTCGACCGAATCGCAACTGGGGCCCGCGAGCACGCAGGGGGCGAGCGCGTCCTCGTCGAAGTCCGTCCGGATCGGATAGCGGATCATCTCGTCCATCGTCTCGGCGAGGCCGTTGAACTTGCCGATGTCGAGATAGACCCAGCGAACGCGGTCCTCCTCGGACTTGCGCGCGATCAGCACGACCTCGGCCTCGATGATCCCGGCGTTGCCGACCATGCCGCGTCCGGGCTCGATGATCGTCTCGGGGATGCGGTTGCCGAAATGGCGCCGCAGCGCGCGGAAGATCGTCTGCCCGTAGGCGCGGATCGGCGGCACGTTCCGGAGATAGCGCGTCGGAAAACCGCCGCCGAGGTTGAGCATCTGGAGTTGCACGCCCCGCTCGGCGAGGTCGCGGAAGATCGCGGCCGACGTCTTCAGCGCGCGGTCCCACATGCGCGGGTTGCGCTGCTGCGAGCCGACGTGGAACGACAGCCCGTGCGCGACGAGGCCGAGCGCATGGGCGCGCTCGAGCACTTTGGCCGCCATTTCCGGCGCGCAGCCGAACTTGCGCGACAGCGGCCACTCGGCCCCGGCGCCGTCGCATAAGATTCGGCAGAACACTTTGGCGCCCGGCGCGGCGCGCGCGATCTTCTCGACCTCGGCCTCGCAGTCGACCGCGTAGAGCCGGACGCCGAGCGCGTAGGCGCGCGCGATGTCCTTCTCCTTCTTGATCGTGTTGCCGAAGCTCACGCGATCCGCCGTCGCGCCCGCGGCGAGCGCCATCTCGATTTCGGCGATCGAGGCCGCGTCGAAGCACGAGCCCAGGTCGGCGAGGAGGCTGAGGATCTCGGGCGCCGGATTGGCCTTGACCGCGTAGAAGACGCGCGTGTCGGGCAGGGCGCCGGCGAAGCCGAGATAGTTCTCGCGCACGACGTCGAGATCGACGACGAGGCGCGGTCCGTCCTCGCGGTTGGCGGCGAGGAATTCCTTGATACGATCCGTCATAGCGGCATCCCCCGGCGGCGCGGCTCTCGGCCTGCGCCAGTCAAGTGAAGGATTCGCCGGCGACGCGGCCGCCCGCGCCCGCGCGATGGAAACGCGGACGCGCGGTCGTCGACCCGCCGGCGCGAGCGCTCGCCGGCCTTCGCCGGTAAAGCGAAAGCCGTGAGCGATCAGATGCTGAGCCGTAGCCATAAAGCGCCCGCGGCGGCGTCAACCGCTCGGACGATCCAAGGCCATCGTTTGGACGAGACTCCCGTCCGCACGCCCGGCAAGAAAGACAAGCCTCTTTGATCGCCGGCCTTTGGAGGGCAGGCGGAGACCAAAAAAGCCCGGTCCGTCGTTGCTTCAAGTCGCGTCCCCCGTTGGGCGGGGTGCGCCGGTTCGCCTCCGGTTGCCGGTCTTCCAAGGGCGGTTGACTGGCCTCTTGTCCAGATCCCCGCCGACCGACACACGACCACAGGCACGTGCGTATTGGGCGACCGCTTATTTGTGCGAATCGCGCGGCGACGCAAGAGGTTTTTTGGGCGTCCGCGCGAACGTTCTTTTCGCCCTCGCTTCGCCTCCGCGGCGATTTGAATCGTTTCTAAAATAGCCCGCCCGTTCTTGTCCCTTTTGCGAGCGCTTGTTATCGACTCGACATGGTCGCAGCCGGTGTCTCCTTCGGAGGCTGCGGCCGGCGGCGCGCCCCGGAGTCCCGAATGGTTTTCGCCCCTCGTTTCCCGATCGCCGCCGCCGTTCTCGCGGGCGCGCTGGCCACGCCGTTCGCCGCCGTCGGCGACGAGCCGGCGAAAGTCACGGTGACGCTCGAGGGCCACAGGTTTTCGCCCGCCGAGCCGACCGCTCCCGCCGGCAAGCCGATCGTGATCGAGGTCGTCAACAAGGACGGGACGCCGGCGGAATTCGAGAGCAAGGCGCTGCGGGTCGAGAAGGTCGTCACGGGAGGCAAGACGATCGCCGTGACCGTGCATCCGCTGAAAGCCGGACGCTACCGCTTCTTCGACGACTACAACGAGGCGACGGCGGAAGGCTTTCTGGTCGTCCAGTGACGTTCGAGGTCATCTC
>CAIZGR010000724.1 GCA_903932535.1 uncultured Hyphomicrobiales bacterium
ACCCCCGGCGCCCCTCGAAGGACGGGTGTTGCGTCGAACGCCCCATGGGGGTCGCTCCGCCCGCCCAAATCTCACGTGCCGAGGAACGTCCGCTTCGGGCGGTCTTGTCGCGGCGGGCTGGCGCGACGAACGGAACCGACGCTCTCGGAAGCCGCCGTCCGCCCTTCGCCCGCTGCCCATCCAAACATTTCGCCTCGGCCCGGGTGTCGTGCACGGTGTCGGCGCGACCGTCGGGCGCGAGCGCCGGCATGTCCGCGCTCGCGCGAGAAGTATCGTGGCTCCCCGGGATCAGGTCGCCGCCGTCTCGCGTCGCCGACGGCGACGATTGCCCGTCTCGGCGACCGCTTCCCCGTCGTTTCGACGCTCGTCGTCGTCCGCCCCCTCGCCCGCTTCGCCGTCGTGCTCCGGATCGTCCTGAAGCGCCGCCTGTGGCTCGTTGGCCGGTTCCCCGTCTTCGGCGCCCGTTGCGCCGTCCCCGAGTTCCTCCTCGGCCATTTCCGGATCGGCCTTTTCCCGCGAGTATTGGCGCGGCGCCTGGGCGTGTCGTGCGATCTCTGCTTCGGTCAGCGCAAACAGGGCGGCCGGATGGACGTAGGTCGCGCCGGCCGCCTGCTTGATGACTTCGGCGCGGGTGTCTTTGACGCGCGGGCGCGGCAGAACTCCGAGGCTCGATCCGACCTTTTCGATGCCCGCCCTCGACAGGCACGACAGAAAGTCCTCCGTCGCCATGTTCGCGATGTGCGTGTCGGCGCCGAGCGCGCGCCCGGCGATTCGGGCCACGAGTCCGCTGTCGCTCCGACCGGGCGCGCACGACAGGACGCTCATGAGCATCTGTCGCGCGACGATGCGCAGGCGCTCAGCGTCCGCAGTGAGCTCGCCGCCCGCGGTGATCGACTGAACGAGAGACTTTCGTTCGGGGCGATTGTAGTCGTCGGTCTGGATCATGACGTTGTTGGCGTTGAGAGCCAGGACGAGGAGGCCGATCAGGCGGACGTCGTCGCACGGGTCGACTTCGAGGCTCTTGACGAGCGCCTCGGTTCTGAGCGCCCCGATGATCTCGGTTCCCTTGCTCGTGATCTCGGGCCGCGTTGTCTTCGGCGTCGGCGCGTCCTCCGCGCGGTCCTTTCCCTTCGGGGCTTCAGGTTTCGGGATGCGGAAGACGGTTTCGTGGACCGTCCCGTCGCGCGGGTGGATCGTGAAGCCGATCTGGTCGCCCTTCTTCGGCTTTGTCCAGGTGCGCTCGGCCTTGGGCGGCAGTCTCTCGCGACCGTAGTCGTCAACCTCGAGAAGGACGCCGTTCTTCGGCATGTGGGCGTCGAGCCACGCCCGCTGCGCGGCGACGAACGCTTCGCCGTCGACGGTGAAGCGATTGTCCTCGTCGCCTTCTGCGAAGAGGTCCTCCTGCCAGACGATGGCGAAGGCCGCGCGCTCGTCCTCGCCGAATTTCGCGTCCTTGGCGAAGAAGCGGGTCTTGTTGAGCGCCTGCGCGATCTGCCACCAGACCGCGCGCTCCCCCTTCTTTGGCTTGATCTTCTTCCAGACGTTCTCCTGATCATCGCGAGAGGCCGACGCGATCGTGCGCAGTTCCTGCTCCTTCGGCATGTCTCCTGCGCCGATCTGGTCGAGGATCGCCGGATGGACGGTTGCGAGCAGGCGGAGCTTCCGGACCTGACGGACGGAAATTGCGAACGCCGTGGCGATCGCCTCCTCGGTCCAGCCTTCGGACGCCAGGCTTTCGATCCCGCGCCAGAGGTCGACCGTGGCCATGGGCGCGCGGATGACGTTCTCGCTGACGGCGCGCATGTGGTCCTTGTCGTCGGGGTCCTTGACCAGGATGCCGATTTCGGGGAGGCCGACTTTGATGGCTGTCTTGACGCGACGCTCGCCGAAGACGAGCGTGAGCTCGCCGCCCTTTTCGCTCGCCACCGGCGGCTGCAGAATGCCGATCAGCCGGATGCTCGCGGCGAGCGCCTCGTCGGACATTTCGCCGGGCTGGATCTTGCGGGGATTGCGGGGGTTGATTTTGAGGGTGACCGGATCGACGCGTCGCAGTTCCATCTGAATGCTCCTGGTTTCTGCTCTTCGAGGACTTTCTCGAAGACGAAACCCCGAGAAGCGCGGGCGAACAGGCCGGGGCAAAGGCGGCGCTTCATGCGCCGGGATCCGGACCGCCCAGCGAAGCGGCGGGACGGACCCACCCTTTGCGGCGGACGGGCGTCCCGTGCTCGGAGGTTCCTTGCCCGCCCCTCAGCCTTCACGGCGAGCCTTCTTGCCTCTCAATCGCCCCAGCCTCGCGCGCCTTCGCAATACCCCTCCGTTCGGATTGTAGACGCCGTCGATCGTTAGCCTCAGGCGAAGTGCATCGAGAGTCTCGACGCAGGCGCGCGCTCGCCGGAAGATCTTCTCGAGGTCCGGCCAGTCCTGCACGTTGCGTAGATGGGAGCAGGCCTCGTCGAAGTCGTTCTGGCCGGCGGC
>CAIZGR010000725.1 GCA_903932535.1 uncultured Hyphomicrobiales bacterium
CTCGCGACCGGGTTTCAGGTCGCCGCGCTCATCCGCGCCGGCTCCCCCGTCGCCGGCGCCTTCTGCCGCTCGCGGCTCGAAAGCCGCGGCGCCCACAATTACGGCGCGCTCGCCGGCGTCGACGCGCAGGCGATCGTCAAGCGGGCTGCGGCGCGCTGACCTCTCCTGTCAGGCTGGCGGAGGCTTCGCGCGCTCGCCGTACTGGAGCACCTGAACCTTCTCCAGCGTCAACAGCCCGCCCGGCATCATCGCGTCGAGCGCCGGCAGGAAAGCCTTGATCGTCTCCTCCGCGTCGACGATCTCGATCACCAGCGGAAGACGCTCGGCCACATCGAGAATCTTCGTCGAATGGAGCCGGGCCGAATGGCCGAAGCCCAGCGGCCCGCGCAGCACCGTCGCGCCGGCGAGGCGCGCGTCGCGCGCCGCGCGCACGATCGCCTCGTAGAGCGGGCGGCGGTCGCGGGTCTTGTCGTCCTCGCTGATGAAGACGCGCAAGAGCATGGCGTCGCGGGGAAGCGTCATGTTTCGTCCTCCCTCGAGCGGGTTCGGCGCTGCGGCCCCCCTCGGGGACCGCCCGATCGCCTGTCCGCATCGAGGCTGCGCCGTTCGACGGCGCGATGCAACCGGCCGGGCGCTACGGCTCTTCGGACGCGCTCTCCTCGGCTTCGACGACGCCGGGCGCGTCGGCGACCGCCTTGAAATCCGGCTGGAGCCACGCCTGCGCGATCCGCGCCGGCGCGACCGCGCTGCCGATCACGGCCGTGACGAGGATCGTGTGCTGCGTCTGATCGATGATCCTGTCGGCGAGCCCGAACAACGCCGAAATCGAGCCGAACGTCAGCCCGGTCGACATGAGCAGCGTCCCGTACAGGCCCTCGCGCCGGTCGAAGGCGTGGCAGATGGTCAAGGGCAGGATACCGGCGAACTTGGTCGCCATCCTGATCGCGAGAAACACCGCGATCAGCTCGGCCTACCGAAGCTCTTGCGCTCGGCAGCGGTCATCGGCCGCCGGCTCGAAGCGGTCGGGCGGTTGGAGGGGAACCCCATCCCCTTTGGCCACTACGCTACGCCCGCGGTCCGGCGTTCGTCAACGGCCTGATTTGGGAGGAGGAAAGCCTTGCGCCGCGGTTCGGCCGCGCCCGCTGCGGAACGTTCCCGCCGGCCCGGCGTTGCCCCGGTCCATCGTCCCCGGGGCACGCCCATGAAACGCTTCCGCTGTCAGGCTTGCGACAACGTCGTCCATTTCGAGAACCGGACCTGCGGGCGCTGCGGCCATCGCCTCGGCTACATGCCCGAGCTCGGGATCGTCGGCGCGCTCGATCCGGCGGGCGAACCGAACTGGACGGCGGCCGGGACGGATCGCGCGCCGCGCCGCTTCTGCGCCAACGCGGATCATGACGTGTGCAACTGGCTCGTCCGGGCGGGCGCGCCCGATCGCCTGTGCCGCGCCTGCCGGCCCAACGACACGATCCCGGACATTTCCGTACCCGAACATCTCGCCGCCGGGCGCGAGCTGGAACTGGCCAAGCATCGCCTGTTCTACAGCCTGCTGCGCTGGAAATTGCCGCTGAAAACCCGCGCCGAGGACCCGGAGCGCGGTCTCGCCTTCGAGTTCCTGGCCGACCCGCCCGGAATGTCCGGCCCGAAGGTGATGACCGGCCACGACAACGGCATTGTCACGATCGCGCTCGCCGAAGCGCACCCGGCCGAGCTCGAGCGGCGCCGCTCGGAACTGGACGAAACCTACCGCACAGTGCTCGGGCATTTCCGGCACGAAGTCGGTCATCCCTACTGGGACGTGCTGGTCAGGGACGGCGGGCGGCTGGAGGCCTTCCGCGCGATTTTCGGGGACGACACGCAGGACTACGGGGCCGCGCTTCAGCGCCATTATCAGGAGCGCGCGCCGGCAAACTGGCGGGCATCCTATGTCTCCGCCTATGCGGCCTCCCACCCCTGGGAGGACTTCGCCGAAACCTGGGCGCATTATCTCCACATCGTCGATACGCTCGACACGGCGAACGCGTTCGGCCTCGGCCTCGCGCCGGCGATCGACCGCGAGCGGGCGCGCGAGGCGCGCGTCGATTTCGACCCTTACGTCAGCGGGGACATGGACCAGATCATGGAGGCCTGGGCGCCGGTCGCGGTCGCGGTGAGCAGCATCAACCGGTCGACGGGAAAGGCGGATCTGTATCCGTTCGTGATCTCCCCGGCGGTTGTGCGCAAGCTCGGGTTCGTGCATGGGCTGGTGCGGGGCGGGCTCCGTCTTCCCGAACGCCCCCGCATTCGGGAAGAAGGCGTCCGCGAAACGGCCGGATGAGCGTTGCGGGCGGCGCGGACGGATTCGACCCGGCGCGCGCGCCGGGCGGTCGGGATGATGGCGAAAATGCGTCAAATCGGGTCGCGGGAGGCCCCGTGAATCCGAATCGTGGTCTCAGCCCTTTGAAATCCCTCGATCGCGCTGCAAAACGCCCCCTTCGGCGCGCCGGCGAGCCTTCACCCGATCGCCCCCGAATCGCCGCATATGGCCTTGCGCCGGCTTCCGCTTCGCCTTAACGTCATAATTGTCATCGGCGATCCGGCCGCGAGGCCGGGTCATGGGAATGCGGTGCGCGCTCTCTTGGAGCGCAATGCCGCGGCTGCCCCCGCAACTGTAAGCGGCGAGCCGTTCGCGCAAGTCAAGCCACTGGGGCCACAGCCCTGGGAAGGCGCGCGAGGCGACGACCCGCAAGCCAGGAGACCGGCCGGCGACCTCATCAACCAGCCGCCGTCGGTGGGACGGCAGGAGGACATATGGTCACGTTGAAGCAGCCTATCGGCTGCGCCCTCGCCGCATTGCTCGCAGCGGCGCTGCCGCCGAATTTCGCCCGCGCCCAGGAGCCCGCCTCGCTCGGCGAGATCACGGTCACCGCCGACCGCATCGACGAGCCGGTCAACGCCACCGGCTCCGACGTCACGGTCATTCCCGGCTCCCGCATCCAGCAATGGGGCGCCAACGGCGTCACCGAGGTCCTGCGCGAAGCCGTCGGCGTGAACGTCACCCAGAACGGCGGCCCCAGTTCGCTGACCACCGTGACCCTGCGCGGCGCGAGCGCCGGACAGGCTCTCGTGATGATAGACGGCGTGCCGATCGGCAACGTCTCGGGCACGGACGGCTCGCTCGACTTCGGCAACCTCAGCGCCATCGACATCGACCGCATCGAGATCGTGCGCGGTCCGCAATCCTCGCTCTACGGCTCGGACGCCATGT
This sequence comes from uncultured Hyphomicrobiales bacterium, assembly GCA_903932535.1. Lineage (GTDB taxonomy): Bacteria > Pseudomonadota > Alphaproteobacteria > Rhizobiales > Beijerinckiaceae > Roseiarcus. The sequence continues at coordinate 3,248 of CAIZGR010000725.1, forward strand.
CGGGCGTCATCAACATCATCACCAAAAAGGGCAAGAAGGGCGAGCAGCGCCGCACGGTCACGGTCGAGGGCGGGAGCTACGGCACGATCCAGGGCGCGGCCTCCGCTTCGGGCGCGAGCGACAACTGGACCTATGCGCTCGGCGTGACCAACACCTACAGCGCCGGATTTCCCTCCTACGGCTACCGCGTCGACCGGCCGCTGACCTACGGCTTCGGCCTGGGGCCGCTGCCTCCCCTGCCCAACACCATGCCTTCGGACAAGGGGGCGGCCAACGGCAACTTCACGTATACGATCGGGCCGAATGCGAGCGTCGATTTCGGGTTCAACGTCTTCGGCAACACCCTGCGGCTCGCCGATCCCGGCGCTTCCCTGCCCGCCGACGTCTTCTCGCCCTACAACACCTCGACGACCTGGATCGGCGATGGGTTCATCCGGGCGAACGCGACCACCGGCATCCTGACCAACCATCTGACCGTGTTCGCCAACACGACGGACTCGTCCAACCGCGTCGCCGAGCAATGCTACGACGCCGGCTACAACGCCTTCAACTGCACGGACTCCTACCGGGGATCGCGCTGGGGCGCGGAATATCAGGGCCAGCTCGCCTTCGGAACCTACGGGTCGCTCATCTTCGGCGCGCGCAACATGATCGAGTCGATGAGCACGTCGGAGTCGCCCAATCCGGGCGATGGGTCGTTCACCCCGGTCGGCGCCCAGCAGACGACCAATTCGGTCTACGGCGAATATCGGCTGCCGCTCCTCTCCCGGCTCGACCTGACCTTCGGCGGACGCGTCGACGCCATCCAGGACGGCCAGACCTTCGTCACCGGACGCGTGACCGCCGCCTATCACATCGACGAAACGGGCACGAAGCTGCGCGCCGCCTTCGGCAACGGCGCCAAGGCGCCCACCCTCTACCAGCGGTTCAGTCCCTACGGCGATCCGGAGTTGCAGCCCGAGACGAACGTCGGCGGCGAAATCGGCGTCGACCAGAAGCTGTTCCACGACCGGCTGACGCTTTCGGCGACCGCCTACAACACCTTCTACACCAACCTGATCGGCTTCGGGCTGGTTTCCTCCTGCTCGGCGTCGCAGGCGGCGTTCGGCGGCTGCTATTACAATGTCGGCACGGAGCAGACGCGGGGCGTCGAGGTCACGGCGGATGCGAGCCTCGTTCCCGACGTGCTGCACGCGCGCGGCGGTTACACCTACACCTATGCGGAAAACACGCAGAACGGCACGCTGCAATATTATGTGCCCCGCAACGCCGGTTATCTCTCGCTCGTCTACACCGGCGTGCCGAACCTCGAGGTCGAGCCGCGGCTGCTGCTGGTCGGACCGCGCCCGGCTTATGACTTCTACGGCAGCGCCGGACACGTGACTCTGGCCGGATACGCCCGGCTCGATTGCATCGTCAAATACAAGATCAACGACACCTTCACCGCCTTCGTTCGCGGCGAGAACCTGACCAACGCGAATTATGAGCTGGTCTACAATTACGGAACGCCGGGCGTTTCGGTCTACGCCGGGCTGACGGCGAAGTTCTGAAGCCTTCAACCGGGGAGGAGAGCATGCGCCGGTTTCCGCCGACCCGCATCGTCTGCCTGACCGAGGAGACGGTCGAGACGCTCTATCTGGTCGGCGAGCAGGACCGCATCGTCGGCGTGTCCGGCTACGTGGTCCGCCCGCCCCGGGCGCGGCGCGAGAAGCCGAGGGTGTCGGCCTTCACTTCGGCCGACATCCCCAAAATTCTGGCGCTCGAACCCGATCTCGTCTTCACCTTCTCCGATCTCCAGGCCGAGATCGCCGCCGAGCTGATCCGCGCCGGGGTCGCCGTGCATGCGTTCAACCAGCGCGACGTCGCCGGCATTCTGGCGATGATCCGGACGGTCGGTGCGCTGGTCGGCGCGGCCGGCAAGGCGGACGCGCTCGCCAGTGGCTACGAGGCGCGGCTCGCCGAGGCGGAGGCCGCGGCGCGCGGGCGGCCGAGGCCGAAAGTCTATTTCGAGGAATGGAACGATCCTCTGATCAGCGGCATCGGCTGGGTTTCGGAGCTGATCGCGATCGCCGGCGGCGAGGACGTGTTCGCGGCGTTGCGGTCGTGCAAGTCCGCCAAGGAGCGGATCGTCGCGCCGGAGGCGGTGGTCGCCGCCGCGCCCGACCTGATCCTCGCGTCGTGGTGCGGCCGGAAGTTTCAGCCCGAGCAGATCCGTCGCCGCGCCGGCTGGGACGCCATTCCTGCGGTGCGGAACGGGCGGATCGTCGAGATCAAGTCGCCGCTGATCCTCCAGCCCGGCCCGGCCGCGCTGACCGACGGGCTCGACGCGGTGCGGGCCGCCATCGCGGCGGTGTGATTTTTCGCGCGAGCCGGCCGCGCCGTGAAGAGGCGCGGGGCCCTCATCATCGGCCGTACGGCGCGGGGAATTCGCGGTTCCACAGCGCGACGCCTTCGCGGGTCGCCGCGTAGGCGGCGGCGCCGAGCGCTTCGCCGACCGCGGTGTGCATCCCGGCGCAGGAATCCGGCGCGCCCGCCGCAGGGCAGGCCACGACGATGCAATCGGTGCCCGTGCCGGTGATCGCCGGCCCCGGAAATCCTGCGCGCGCGTCGAGGATCGCGGCGGTGCGCGCCTCGGCGACGAGCGCAATCGCTTCGACGAGCGCGCCGCCGGTCAGCGGGCGGGAAACCTGGACGAGCGTGTTGATCGTGCCGGCGGCGGCGCGCAGCGGACGACGCGAGTCGATGCGCTCGCCGTTGGTGAGGCCAACCGTCGTCAGGCAGGCCGCAGCGACCTCCTCGACGCGATGGCGGCCGAGATGATGGCGGCGGATGTCGCGCGCGGTCATGAAGGCGAGCGCGTCGGGGAGCCCGATTTCCCCGAGCTTCGCTCTGAGCAGCGCGGCCGGATCGACGTCCGGCGGCAGATCGCGGTCCCGGACCTCCAGCCAGACGACGTCGCGGATGGTCGCGAAGCCCGGATGCAGCAGGCTCCAGCCGAGCGTGCGCTGGGGCGCTGCGAAGCGCGCCGTCAGGAACGGCGGCGCGCAGTGAATTGAGAACGGCGGAGCGCCCGCATCCGATTCGCACATGCCTTGTCCCGGAAACCCTTTTCGCATCGCCTCGCGCGAGCACGATCCTTGCGAGAGGCGGTAGGCGTGGGGCTGACTCGTGTCAACGCAAAGGGCCGCCGCTCGACCCCCTGACCTATCGGAGCGCGAGGAGGAGCCCGAACGCCGCGGCGAGCGCCCCTCCTTGAATCGCGCAGGCGCGCCGGTAGAGCGCGAGCGCGGCGCGGATGTCGGCGGCGGTCGCCTCGCGCCGCCCGCAGCCCATGAACGCGTCCTCGACCTGTTCGCCGCCATAGACGCGCGGCCCGGCGAGCTTCAGCCCGAGCGCCCCGGCGAACGCCGCCTCGGGCCAGCCGGCGTTCGGCGAGCGGTGGCGGCGCGCGTCGGTGAGCACGCTCCGCCCAGCGGCGCGCGCGTCGCCGCAGGTCGCGGCGGCCAGGACGATCCAGAGGGCCGCGAGCCGCGAGGCCGGCAGGTTGACGAGATCGTCGAAGCGCGCCGCCGCCCAGCCGAAGTCACGATAGCGCGCCGTCTTGTGACCGATCATCGAATCGGCGGTGTTGGCGGCCTTGTAGGCGACGCCGCCGGGAAGGCCGGCGGCGGCGAGCCAGAAAGCGGGCGCGACGACGCCGTCGGAAAAATTCTCGGCGAGGCTCTCGATGGCCGCGCGCGCCACCCCGGCCTCGTCGAGCGCGGCGGGGTCGCGCCCGACGATGAGCGACACCGCGCGCCGCCCGGCCTCCAGGCCTTGCCCATCGAGCGCCTCGGCGACGCGCCGGACGTGATCGTGAAGGCTGCGCTGCGCCGGCAGCGCGGCGGCGAGCACGGCGAGGGCGGCGAGCCCCAGGCCGCTGCGGGCGAGGCCCGCTTGCAGCAGCGCCGCCGGCGCCACCGAAATTGCGAGGAGGGCGAGCAGCGTCGCGATTCCGCCGAGCCGGCGCCGCAGCGGCGCGCCGGCGTTCAGGCGCCGTTCGCACGCTGCCAGCGCCCGGCCCTGCCAAGTGACAGGATGACCTATCGCCTGGAACAGCGCTTCGGGATATCCAGCGAGCGCCTCGAGGGCGAGCGCCGCCAGCGCCAAGGCGAGGTTGTAAGCGGGATCGTAAGGCGCAAGGGCAGTCATGTGACGAGCGATCCTCGAATCGAGAGGCGGCGGGCGGCGACCGAGCGCCTATTCCAGCACGGCGGCGATATCAATTCGGCGATGCGGGCCTTTCCCGAGGCGCCGCCGCCGTGGATCGATTTGTCGACCGGCCTCAACCCGGTCGCCTATCCCGTGCCGGAGCTTGCCCGAGACGTCTGGTCGCGTCTGCCCGAACCCGCGGCGCTGGAGGCCTTGCAGGCGGCGGCCGGAGCGGCTTACGGCGTCGAGCCCGAGCGCGTCGCGGCGGCCGCAGGGACGCAGGCCCTCTTGCAGACCTTGCCGCGCCTGTTTCCTACGCCCGAGGTTTCCATAGTCGGCCCGACCTACGGCGAGTTCGAGCGGGCCTGGAAGGCCGCCGGCGCCGAGGTCGCGATCGTCGCCGATCTCGACGCGGCGACGGCCCCGCAGGTCGTCGTCGTCAATCCCAACAATCCCGACGGCCGGATGTTTTCACGCCGCCGGTTGAGCGACTTTGCGGGGCGGCTGGCGCGCGAGGGGCGGCTTCTGATCGTCGATGAAGCCTACATGGACTTCGAGACCGAATCGGTCGCGGGCGAGCGCCTGCCGGCGACGATCGTGCTGAGGTCGTTCGGCAAGGCCTATGGACTGGCCGGGCTCCGTCTCGGCTTCGCGGTCGCTCCGCCCGAGGTCGCGGCGCAAATCCGCGCGGCGCTCGGCCCCTGGCCGGTCTCCGGCCCTGCGCTCGCCATCGGGACGCAGGCGCTCGCCGACGGCCGCTGGCGCGAAGAAGCGCGCCGCCGCCTGGACGACGACGGGAAATGGCTCGACGAGGCTTTGATCGGCGCCGGCTTCGCAATCGTCGGGCGGACGCGGCTCTTCCGCCTCGCGCGGCGTCCCGGCGCCGCCGACGCCTTCGCGCGGCTGTGCGCGCGAGGCATTTTGACGCGGCCGTTTCTCTGGGATTCCGGCCTCCTGCGCTTTGGCATTCCAGCGCGCGCGCAGCGGCCGAGGGTGGGCGAAGCGTTGGCGCGACCGGCTGAATTCGACGAAGACACTGTGGGGGCGACATGGCCGGATTGATGTTGCAGGGCACCGGATCGGACGTGGGCAAGTCGACGCTGGTCGCGGGCCTTTGCCGGGCGCTGGTCAACCGGGGCTTGAGCGTGCGCCCGTTCAAGCCGCAGAACATGTCGAACAACGCCGCGGTCACCGCCGACGGCGGCGAGATCGGGCGGGCGCAGGCCTTGCAGGCGATCGCCGCGCGGGTCGCGCCGCATACCGACATGAATCCCGTGCTGCTCAAGCCCCAGGCCGATCGCGCCGCGCAGCTCGTCGTGCACGGACGGGTGCGCGGCACGCTCGGCTCCGCCGATTTCCGCGAGGCGCGGCGGCCCCTGCTCCCCGAAGTGGTGGCGAGCTATCGCCGGCTCGAGGCGCAATGCGACCTCGTGGTCGTCGAGGGCGCGGGCTCGCCTGCGGAGATCAATCTGCGCGAAGGCGACATCGCCAACATGGGCTTTGCGCGGGCGGCCGAGGTGCCGGTCGTGCTCGTCGGCGACATCGACCGCGGCGGCGTCATCGCGGCGATCGTCGGCACGCGCGCCGTGCTCGACCCGGACGATGCGGCCATGATCCGCGGCTTTGTCGTCAACAAGTTCCGCGGCGATCCGGCGCTGTTCGCCGACGGCTATGCAGCGATCGAGACGCTGTCGGGCTGGCGCGGGTTCGGGATTCTCCCGTGGCTCGCCGCCGCGCGGCGCCTGCCGAGCGAGGACGCGGTGGTGCTGGAGCAGGGGCGCAAAGTCTCCGCGACGCGCAAGCTCGTCGTCTGCCCGATCCTGCCGCGGATCGCCAATTTCGACGACCTCGATCCGCTGAAGCTCGAGCAGGATATCGAAGTCGCCTTCGTCCCGCCCGGCGCGCCGATCCCGGCGGAAGCCGCGCTCGTCGTCCTGCCGGGCTCCAAGGCGACCATCGCCGACATGGGCGCCGTGCGAGAATTCGGATGGGACATCGACATCCTCGCCCATCGCCGCCGCGGCGGCGCCGTCCTCGGCATCTGCGGCGGCTATCAGATGCTCGGGCGCCGCATCGCCGACCCGCTCGGGATCGAGGGCGCGCCCAGCGCCGTCGCGGGGCTGGGGCTGCTCGACGTCGAGACCACGCTCGGTCCGCAGAAAGCGCTGCGGCGCGTCGGCGGCCGAGCTTTGGGGGCCGCCTTTTCCGGCTACGAGATGCATATGGGCGCGACGACCGGCCCGGACACGGCGCGTCCGTTCGCGCTTCTCGACGACGGCGCGCTGGACGGCGCGGCCGGCCCGGACGGCGGCGTGATCGGAACCTATTGCCACGGCCTGTTCGCCTCGACGGACTTGCGGGCGGCGCTGCTCGCGCGTCTGGGCGCCACAAGCGGGAGCGACGACTACGGCGCCGGCGTCGAGGCCGCGCTGGACGCCATCGCCGAGGAGGTGGAGCGGCGCCTGGATATCGACGGTCTGGTCGCGCTCGCGCGGAAGCCCTGAGCCTCGGGGCGGCGACGCTGCGCCGCCGCGGGTCGATTCGCGGCTCAGCCAAATTCGGCGGCCAAGCCTCTCGCGTCCCTACCCCGCCATCTCGGCCGCCCGCGCCCGCGCCGCAGCCGCGGCGCGCGCCATCAGGGCGTCGAGACCGCCTTCCCCCTGTAGGACGGCGAGCGCCGCCGCGGTCGTCCCGCCGGGTGACGTGACGTTGCGGCGCAGAATCGAGGGCGGCGTCTCCGCCTCGCGCCGCATCAATTCTCCCGCGCCCTCGACCGTGCCGCGGGCGAGGCTCATCGCGAGTTCGGCCGGCAGGCCGAGCGACTCGGCCGCCGCGGCGAGCGCTTCGGTGAGCGCGAACACATAAGCCGGGCCGCTGCCCGAGATCGCCGTGACGGCGTCGATCGCGGCCTCGTCGTCGAGCCAGTGGAAGGCGCCGACCGCCCCGAGCAGGCGTGCGGTCCAGCGCTTCTGCCCGGCTGTGGCCTCCGGGCTCGCCCAAGCCGCGGTGACGCCGCGGCCGATCGCGGCCGGGGTGTTGGGCATGGCGCGCACGAACGCGCGGGCGTGCGGCAGGCGCGCCTCGAGATTGGCGATCGTCTTGCCGGCGAGGATCGACAGGACGAGTGTCCGCGCGCCCGCGAGCGCCGCGATGCCGGGCGCGACGGCGTCGAGCGCCTGCGGCTTGATCGCGAGCGCGAGCACGTCGGGCGGCGCCGGATCGGCAGGATTGAGCGCGACGCCGCGCGATGCCGCGAGCCGCGCGATGTCCTCGGACGGGTTCGGCTCGAGGATGGTCAGGGACGACGGGGAAAGCCCGCCGTCGAGCCAGCCCGCCGCCATCGCGCCGCCCATTTTGCCCGCCCCGACCAGGACGAGGCGATCAGGCCATTCTTCCGTCATCGCCGACCTCTCTCGACGCGCGGGCGGAACGATGCGAAGCGCCGGCGCGTTCGCGTCGTGACTACGGGCGCACGGGGCCGGCGACAAGGGGGCGTTTTTACGAAGCCTCGCGTAAATCGGCTTTCCGCCGAATCGATAAATCCTTCAAGGCGAAAAAAGCGCGAAAGTGTGATATTTCCGCTCTAGCCAAGCCCGGCGCAGTTGGTTATGCGCCGTTTCGGTGGTGCAGTGCGGTAATCTTCGTTAACCAGTCAAGACTTAGGGTAACCGAAGCGTTAATCGATCGAGGCGAGCGGGGTCGGCATGAAGACGAACAGGATGTTTCTGGGGATGGCGCTGGCCGTCGCCGCCCTGACGAGCGGCTGCGAGCAGGTCCTTCAGGGCGGCCTGCCCGATCCGCAGCTCAGCGAGCGCGACAGGCAGATGATGGCGCTGGCCGAGCCGGACGAGTATCGGATTCCGACGTACCGCAACATCGTCGCGTATCAGACCCATGAAAAGCCGGGCACGATCATCGTCGATTCCGGGCCGAAGGTTCTCGATTATGTCCTGCCCGGCGACAGGGCGATTCAATACCGCGTCGCGACCGGCTCCGAAGCCGCCGGCTGGACCGGACGCGCCTCCGTCGGCGCGATGAAGGAATGGCCGACCTGGATGCCGACCGCTTCGATCATGGAGCGCTGGCCCCAGTTCCAGGTCTACAAGCAGCACGGGCCGCTCGAAGGCCGGTGGGACAACCCCCTCGGCGCGCGCGCGCTTTATCTCTTCCAGGGCAACCGCGACACGCTCTATCGTATCCACGGCACCAACGAGCCGTCTGAGATCGGGCAGGCCGTCTCGTCGGGCTGCATCCGCATGCGCGACATCGACGTGATCGACCTCTACAACCGCGTCCATGTCGGGACGCCGGTGGTGGTGCAGTAGGGAGCCGGCGAACCGTCCGGTCTCCGGCGCGGCGGGCCGGGCCTCGCCCCCCGCGAACCGGGCGAGAAGCGTGCGCGCCAGTTTATTGCTCCTGACCGATCTGCGCCTTTCGACCTTCGCCGACGCCGAGGCGGCGGTCAAAGAGGCCGCCGGCATCCGGCGCGGGCTGGCGGCGCCGAACCCCGCCGCCTACCGGACCGACTTGGCGAAGACGCTGAACAACATTGCGCTTCTCTACCGGCACATGCATCGCGACCGCGACGCGAAAGCCGCGGAGGCCGAAGCGCGGGGCGCCTCGGAGGAGGTCCGGCGCCGCTCGCGCCCGCCGCGCTGGCATGACCGCGGCCAGAACCACATTGAGCATGCGTACACAATCGTGTATTATTTGCCGTGCGGTGTTTGAATGGGCGAACTGCAATGGGAGTGGGACGAGGACAAGGCGGCGCTGAACCTTGCCAAGCACGGCGTGTCCTTTCTCACCGCCGCCGCGATTTTCGCCAACGCGATCATCGAGAGAGTCGACGATCGCGAGGACTACGGCGAGCTGCGGTTCATCGCCCTCGGCCGCGTCGAAACGGAAAACTACCGCGTGGCGTACACTTGGCGCGGCGATGACGTCGTTCGAATCATCACGGCGCAGAAGGCGAGCAAGAATGAGCGAAAATCTACTACAGTGAGATATTCCCTCAGCGAGATCGAAGCCCGGAGTGCCCGTGGCGAAGATCGAACGCGTCTCGACGCCCCCGAGGCGGAACCGTTGACGGAGGATTTCTGGAAACACGCGCGCGTCGTCATGCCGCGAGGCAAGACCTCCGTGCATCTGCGTCTCGACGCCGACATCGTCGATTGGTTCAAGGCGCAAGGCCGAGGCCATCTCACGCGGATGAACGCCGTATTGCGCGCCTACGTGGACGCGCATCGCCGCTCCGCCTAGCCGGCGGGGCGGCGGCGACCGCCGCGGGCCATCCCGTTTCCGATCCGAACGCCTCGCCTTCTCCCCGCCCCTCACCGGAACGGCGGCTCGTCGAAGCTCCTGAGCTTGCGCGAGTGCAGCGTCTCGTCGATGCTCTGCAAAAGACCGATCGCCGCGATCCCGATCTGCAGGTGCTCGCCGATCGCCCGCTCGTAGAAGGCGTTGGCGGCGCCGGGCAGCTTGATCTCGCCGTGCAGAGGCTTGTCGGAGACGCAGAGCAGCGTGCCGTAGGGCACCCGCATGCGGAACCCCTGGGTCGCGATCGTGGCGGACTCCATGTCCACCGCGATGGCGCGCGAGATGTTGATCAGCCGCCGCTCCTTCGACCAGCGCAGCTCCCAGTTGCGGTCGTCGTTGGTGACGACAGTGCCGGTGCGCAGGCGGCGCTTGAGCGCGTCGCCCTTCTCGCCCGTCACCTTGCCGACCGCCTGCTGGAGGGCGACCTGCACCTCGGCGATGGCCGGGATCGGCATCATCAGCGGCACGGCGTCGTCGAGGATGTTGTCGCGCCGCAGATAGGCGTGCGCCAGAACGTAGTCGCCGATGAGCTGCGATTGCCTGAGGCCGGCGCAGTGGCCGACCATCAGCCAGCAATGCGGCCTGAGCACCGCGATGTGATCGGTGATGTTCTTGGCGTTCGCCGGCCCGACGCCGATGTTGACGAGGCTGACGCCGCGGCCGTCCGTGCGCACGAGGTGATAGGCCGGCATCTGGAAGCGGTGCCACGCCACGCCCATCGCCTTGAGCTCCGCCTCCTCCGGCGTAAGCGACCGGTCGATGACCACGTTGCCCGGCAGGACGACCTTCTCGACCGACTGGTCCGAATGGAGCTGCTTCAGGCCCCACTGGACGAACTGGTCGACGTAGCGGTGATAATTGGTCAACAGCACCCAGGGCTGCATCGCCCGCCAGTCCGAGCCGGTGTAATGCACGAGGCGGCGCAACGAGTAGTCGACGCGGGGCGCGTCGAAGAGCGCGAGCGGCCGGTCGCCGTCGGGAACGAATTCCCCGTCCACAATCTCGTCGCCGATGGCGGCAAGCTTCGGAATGGGAAACCAGCGGGCGAGCTCGGCGGCGTCGGCGCCGCCGCGCGTCAGTTCGTCGCCGCTCTCGATCACGTAAGGATAGGGAATCTCCTGCTCCCCGACCCCGACCTCGATGTGCGCGCCATATTCCGAGACCAGCGGCTCGATCTGCTCCATGAGATAGGCGCGGAAGTCGGCCGGCTGCGTCACGGTGACCGAGTAGACGCCGGGCTCGCTGAACTTGCCGTAGGCGCGCGGGTTCGTCGGCGGCGGCGCGCCCGGCTCGTAGATCAGGCGCAGTTCCGGGTAGCGGAACTGCGCCCGCGTCGCCGCCGATGGAGGCTCGCGGGTTTTCAGGAACCGTTCGACCGCCGCGCGCAGCGCCTGAGTCGCCTGATCGTAGAGTTGGGCGAGCCGGCCGACGGCCTCGGCCGGCGTCGCGACGCGCTCGAACGGGCCCTTGGCGATCTTGTCCAAAGGGGGCATGACCTTGCGCGTCCTCTTTTCGCCCTTCACTCAGTCGCGGGCGGCGATGCAGGCGATCTCGACCGTATAGGGGGACGCCGCGAGCTTGGCTTCCACCGTCGCGCGCGCGGGCGCCGAGCCGGCCGGGACCCAGGCGTCCCAGACGGCGTTCATATCGGCGAAGGTCGCGATATCGGCGAGATAGATGGTCGCCGACAGGATCCTGGTCTTGTCGGAGCCCGCCTCGGCAAGCAGGCGGTCGACGGCGGCGAGGATCTCCGCCGTCTGCTCGCCCACGCTCTTGCCCTTGGCCTGATCGGCGACCTGACCGGCGAGGTAGACCGTGTCGCCGTGAATGACGGCCTGCGACATCCGCGGGCCGGCGTGCAGTCTCGTGATGCTCATCGCCTTCGGTGCCTCCCGGGGGACGTCAAGCCGGCTCGATGCCTGGAACGGGGCCGAGGAAGTCCCGCTTGCCCACGTCGGCCCCGGCGGCGCGCAGGATGTCGTAGGCCGTCGTCAGGTGGAAATAGAAGTTCGGCAGAATCCAGTGCATGAGGTAGTTTGCGCCTTTCATCCGGAATTTGACGGTGGGACCGGCCGGGAACACGATTTCACGGTCCTCTCCGGCGTCGATCGCCTTCGCGTCGAGCGTCTTCAGGACGTCGAGCGTCCGGCTCACGCGATCGCGCAATTCCGCGAACGTCGCCTCCTTATCCTCGAAAGCCGGCGCCACGGCGCCCGCCAGTCGCGCCGACCCGTTTTTCGCGTTGTCGCAGCACGTCTGGACCTGCCGGACCAACGGAAACATGTCGGGGGCGAGCCGCATGCCGAGGTAGTTGGTTGGATCGAAGTTGCGCGCCCTCGCATGCGCTTCCGCCTTGTCGAGAATCGTGAGGAGCGCCGTCAGGCAACGCTCGAAGGTGGGCACGCTCAATTGGTAGAGGGACACAGACATGGGTCAGGACTTTCCAGTGAAACGTCTCCGCGGAGCGGACGCCCATGTGGCATGGGGCGTGTGACGTTTTCAACTCTTGCTTCAATTCCTGGACGGCGCTGCCGGCTGACCCTCGGCCTGGGGCAGGCTCGGATCGAAACAGGCCCAGCTCGGCGCCGAGCTCGTCCAGATGATGGCCGAAGGCTTCGCCAGCTCCGGATCGTCGAGCGTTCCCGCACGCACGATGATCTGATGCGGGCGCGGCTCGGCCTCGCTGAAGACCGGCGCGCCGCATTGGGCGCAGAAGCGGCGGTGCATGATCGAGCCGCTGTCCGCCGTGCTGACGTAATCGATCAACGGTCCCGAGACCGTCACGGCCTCCTTGGAGAAGATGGCGTTGACCGTTCCGCTCCCCGCGCCGAGGTACTGGCAGACCCGGCACCAGCACTGACGCACGCCGAGCGGCGCGTCGGCCTCGATCGTGAACCGAACCGCCCCGCAAAGACAACCGCCGGTGATCGCCATCTCCACCCTCCTCGCATCCCCGCCGCGACCATAGCCACAACAGCGGAGTCTTGCCAACGGCCCGAGACTTGCTGCATGACAGAGGCTGGGCTGGAAAGCGCCGTTACCCGACAGTCCTGACAGATTCGCGACACGAAAGAGGACGGCGGAAGGACGGCCATCGGATGCCATCGGGACGCAAGCCGCAGGAACAGGCAATCGACGGCTTCATCCGCCGCAAGCTCGAGACCGCCGGGGTGCGGCCGACGCGGCAGCGCGTCGGCCTCGGACGGGTGATCTTCGCCGGCGGCGATTGGCACTTCACCGCCGAGATGATCTATAAGGAGACGCGGGCGATCCGTTTCGCGCCGACGCTGGGCACCATCTACAACACGCTCAACGAATTCGCCCGCTGCGGACTCTTGCGCGAAATCGCCATCTACGACGCCAAGCTCTGGTACGACACCAAGACCGGGCCGCATTTCCATTTCTACCGCGAGGACTCGGAAGAGCTGGCGGATATTCCCGACCAATGGCTGCCGAAGATCGACATTCCCGCCCCCGAAGGCACGCGCATCGCCGCCATCGACGTGATCGTGCGGCTGAAGAAGGCGTGATTGCATGAGGCTGCGCCCGGCTGCATCCGACCGCGGAACGGCGCGACGGCGCATGGCGGGCGCCGTGGTTCGGCGTTCAAACGCCCCCGTGATGACAACGTCGGGATCACGGCCCGGCGGTCGCCACGACGGCAACGCATCGGCCTGAATTCACCGCGCTCCCGCCGCGCGCTCGGGCGCCTCGAAGCGCATCCAGGGAGACAGCGCGGCGACCAGTTCTCTGAGCCGGAACGGCTTGCCGACGAAGCCGTTCATGCCCGCGTCCAGGGCCATTTGGCGTTGACCGGCCATCGTGCTGGCGGTGAGCGCGATCACCGGCAGGTCCACGAGACCCAGGTCCAGGCGGATGGCCCGCGTCGCCTCGAGGCCGTCCATCTCGGGCATGCGGACGTCCATCAGCATGCAATCGAAATCGTCCGGGCCGGCGCGAAACCGGTCGATCGCCGCGCGGCCGGTGTCGGCCGCTTCGCAGACCGCGCCCTCGAGGCAAAGCAGCCGGATCGCCGCCTCGCGATTGGTTTCGGTGTCGTCGACGACCAGGAGCCGCATTCCGCAGAGGTGTTTCTCGTCCCCTCTGGCCGCGGCGGGCGTTTCCTTCGGCCCGGCCAGCGGCGAGGCCGTCCTGAAGGCGACGACGAACCAGAACGCACTGCCCCTGCCCTGCTCGGTCTCGACCCCGATCTCGCCGCCCATCAACTCGACGAGCCGCTTGCCGATCGCGAGTCCGAGGCCGGTGCCGCCGGACGGCTTGTAGGTCGTACGGTCGGCCTGGACGAACGGCTCGAACAGCTTGCCGGCAGGCTCGGGCGCAATGCCGATGCCGGTGTCCCGCACGGCGACGCGAAGGCGAAGAGAACCGGCGGAGCGGCCGAGCGCCTCGACCGAAACCGTCATCCCGCCCTCCTTCGTGAACTTGATCGCGTTCCCCACGAGATTGACAAGGATCCGGCGCAGTCTCGCCGCGTCGCCGACCAGCGCAGGAAGGCCGTCGGGCAGCGGCTCGACGCGCAAGGTCAGGCCCTTGCCGTTCGCCGAAAGCGCAAAGGTGTCTGCGACCCCGCCGATGAGTTGCGCGAGGGAAAACGGAGACTCGTCGAGTTCGAGCGGCAACGGCCTGACCAAGCCCTGCGACGATCCGCCCGGAATCATGCCCTGTCTCTGGGCACCGGTCCTCCAGTTCTCAGGAGGAACGGACCTTTTGCCGGGGCGCGTCGGCGCTCCGAGCAACCGTTCAAACCGTTTCGCGCCATCAGCGCCCTATCGGGCGGCTCGGCTTGCGGACCATCGTCAGCCGCAGCGAGGCCGCGGACCTGAGCCAGACCTTGGACTTTGGAGGCATCGCCGGCAGGGGCAGCCCAGCGGCGGTCATCGCTTTCCTGACGCGCGGGTCCGCTTCCAATGCCTTCACCCGTTCCTCGATGGCCTTCATCCGCTTTTTGAAAGTCAACTTCCGCTCCTGCGTCATGCCAGCGCCTCCATGCGCGCCGAAATGAACCTCTAATGCGTTTTCTCGTCGCCGTATCGCGGAGACGGCGAGGGTCGCGCACTTCTCGACCCTCGTCGACTTTGGAGCACGCGCCTCACTACGCCCGGCTGAAACGGTTTGCCGGTCATTGCGGCGTGACATCGCTCGACGAGTTCGTCTGCGACTTGGCGCAGCGTCCTGCCCTCGGCGAGGGAGCGCGCGAGGCCCGCGAGGTGGAAGTTCAGCCCCACGCGTCCTGATCGACAGCCGAGGCGGGCCGAGCGCGCGCGTGCGGCCCGGAGCTTCGCGATGAGCGACGCCCTCTCGAACCGGGCGACGGCCCCCGGCGCCTGACCCACCAGGACGGCGTTGAGCGTCTCCTCGATGAAGAACGTGGGGGCGCTCGCGGCGATCAGCGCGACGCCCTTGCGCTCGAGCAGGTCGTGACCGGCGAGCCGGCCGAGCTCGGCGCGCTCCGCGTGTTCTCGGCGAGCGTGTAAGCCGGCTCCATCACCGGGCAGACCATCCTGATCGACGGCGCATCGTTCCTCCGGGACGTTCTGATCCGTCGCGCTCGGACGATCGAAATCGTTCGATATTCCGGACGCCTTCCGATAGGCTGCGGGCTTCAGGAACGTATCGGGGAGCGCGGATGGGCGTCGAAGGCAAAGATCGCGCGAAAGTGCTGGAGGCGGGCGCCGCGGCGCTCTCGAACCAACTCGGCCTCGCCGTCCAGAGGCTGCGCAAGAGCTACGGCCTATCCCTTGCGGATCTCTCGAACCAGTCGGGCGTGGCGAAATCGATCATCTCGCAGATCGAGCGCAACGAGACCAACCCGACGCTGACGACCATATGGCGGCTTGCGCACGCTCTCGACGTCTCGATCCAGTCGATGCTCGAGGGCGGCGAAGGCGGACCGTTCATCGAACACCTGAGCCGCGGCGCGACGCCGATCTTCGTGTCCGACGACGGCCTCTGCCGGCTGGCCGTGACGGGTTGGCTGAAGACGGTCGACTGGCTGCAATGGTACGATTTCCAGGCCGATCCCGGCGGCGTGCTCGAATCGGGCCCGCATGCCCGCGGCGCGGTCGAGTGCCTGTCGGTCCTCGAGGGCGAGATCGAGGTCGACGTCGGCGGAACGATCGGAACGGTCCGCGCAGGCGAGACGCTGCGCTACCGCTGCGACCGGCCCCACCGCATCAAGAACGGCGGAGACAAGCCGGCCCACGCCACCATGGTCAACATCCTCAAGTCGGCGATGATCGATTGAAGTCTCGTGCGACAATGCGCGAAATGTTGAATTGAATCGGCGATTGGTTGAAGTCGCGACAGCATCGAATCGCAATCCCCCACGGCGCGGGCGGATCAAGGAAGACAGGTGTTTCGCCAACCCATTCTTCGGTCGCGCCCGGACTTGCATGACAACAATATCCCGTAGCTGTCCAGTATCCCGGTTTCTCCACGCCGGCGAGTTGACGCCATTGACTCCGTTGGCGGTTATCACTACAGGCTTACGCAGGGAATTTTTGGTCGACAGGAAAGCTGAGCCGGTCCTGCGCCTCGAGCCCCGTAGGGAGACATGCATGCGACCGACCTTCGCGCGGTGTTTGGCGGCGTCGCTGCTCGCGATGCAGCCGCTGGCCTCGCAATTCGCTTGGTCACAAGCCAATCCTGTCGGGTGGCCGATGATGGGGGGCAACCCTCAGCACACGAACTCCGTGAACGCGTCGACGCCGAGCGCGGCCACGGCTTCGCAGCTCGGGCTGAACTGGATGGCCAACCTGCACGCTGCGGATGTCGGGAGCCCTGTCGCCGCCTTCAACGCCGCCTTGGGCGCAATGGTCGTCTATGCCGGGGACGAGAATGGCGACGTGTTCGCCTTCAACGAAACCACCGGCCAGCAGATCTGGGGGATCAACCTCGGGTTGGGGAACGCGATTCGCGCCACCCCGGCCGTCGCGCCCGACGGCTCCGTGTGGGTCGCGACCTCCTATGGCAACACCGTGTTCAAGCTGAACGGCGCGACCGGACAGACTCTCTGCTCTCAGACGCTCGCCGGCGGCCCCATCGAAGCGAGCCTGAACGTCGCGACGACTCCCGACGGCGTCGTCCGCGTTTACGAAGGCACCAACGACACCGTGGTCGTGAGCGGCCTGGAAGCAGGGCTTCTCGGGAGCGGTTGCGCCCGGTCCTTCACGTTCAACGGCTTCCAGACGCCCGTCACGAGCGGGACGACCGGCACATGGGCGACCACCGCCTACTCGGTCAACGCCTCGGGAACGGGCGGCGTGATCCTTTTCGGGACGGCGGACCCGGACAGCACGGAATATGCGCTCGACGCGCGAACCGGAGCGCTGTTGTGGAAATGGGCCGCGAACGCGCCGGCCGGGGACTACGATATCGGCGAAGGGGCCGCCATATCGGCCCCGGGCGTGAACGGCTTCGCTCACGGCATGGCCTTCGTCGGCGACAAATACGGGTTCGTGGCCGCCCTCGATCTGACGACCGGCGCATCCCTTTGGCAAACCAACATCTATCCGCCGGGCTACAAAGGCGCCCGCGACACGCGATCGGGGCCGGCTTTCACGGGCGGCGATGTCGTCTACGGCTTTTTCGGCGGGGTTCAGGCGCTCAACCCCCTGAACGGTTCGCTGCTCTGGCAGTATTCGACGCCCGGCGTAGAGGTGCTCTCGTCGCCAGCAGTGGTCGGACCCGTCGGGCGGGAAGTCGTCGGCTTCTCCGACATGACCGGCGCGTTTCACGTCGTGCAGCTCTCGAACGGCGCGCAGCTCTACAGCTATCAGACGGGTGGGTACATCACGGCTTCGACGGCGTTCGCGAACGGGCATCTGATCACCGTTTCGACGGACGGTTTCCTTTACGACTTCGCGGTAGGCGGAGCGAACGCGCCGCCGCCGAGCACCACGCTGTCGGCCCCCGCGCCCAACGCCCAGATCGCCAATCCCTATGGAAGCGTGACGGTTTCGGGGTCGGCGGCCGACTCGCAAGGAGTCGCTGCGGTTGAAGTCGCCCTCGCGGTTTCCGGCGCGACCGGCCTCCAGTGGTACAACGCCGCGACGAAGAGCCTGCAAGGCGCAGCGGTGGACAATCCTGCGACCCTCTCGGCGCCCGGCGCGACCTCGACGACTTGGAGCTTCACATTCCCCGCGCCCGCGTCCGGAGGCGCCTATCAGGTCTACGCGAGCGCGGTGAACGTCGGGCGTCGGGCCGACATCAAGGGCGTGAACGAGGCCTTCGATGTTCTGCGCAGCCCGACGGCGCCGGTTGTCCAGGTGTCGAACGCGTATGTGCCGCCCGGCGGATCGTTCACGGTCAGCGGCTCCGGCTTCATGCCCGGCGAGGTCGTGTCCGTGTCCGTCAACGGAAACGTTCTCGCGCAGCCGATGACGAACGCCGCAGGCGCCTTTCCGCTAAAGACCGTGACGCTCCCGGCCCTCACCCCGCTCGTCGCCTTCGGAAACGGCGCCAAGCTGGGACCGACGGCGCTTGTGGCGACCGGCCGGACTTCGAAACTGACGACGTCGACCTTCTTCGACGTCACGAATGAATGGACGCAGGGCGCGCAGGGGCCGACTCGCGTCTCGTTCGAGAGCAACGATTCGAGCTTTCATACGACGATCAACGCCGGCGGCGGCGCGTTCCTGACGACGGAGTGGATGACGCCCACGGGCGCCAAGGTAGAGTCGTCCCCGATCGTCGTAAACGGCGTCGCCTATGTCGGAAACGACGCCGGGCTCCTTCTGGCGATCAATACGAACGACGGCGCGCCCCAATGGCAGTATCAAGTCCCGTCCGGCAAGCCGATCCAGTCCTCGCCGGCGGTGGATGGTTCGCTGGTCCTCTTCGGCGGCGCCGACGGCAACCTTTATGAGGTCAACAAGCAGGGCGGCGGACTGTTTGCGACGCTCGCCGTGGGCGGCGCCGTCGGGTCTCCAGCCGTCTCGAACGGCGTCGCCTATGTCGGATCGGACAATGGCTCCGTCATCGCGGTCGTCGAGAACCACAATGGATCGCCGGTGTCGATGTGGTCGGCGAGCGTCGGCGCCGCAATCCACGCGCCGGTCGCATTCGATCCGTCCTCCGCCAACACGCCCGTCATCGTCGGCAACGACGCCGGAACGATCACGGCGTTCAACGGCACGACCGGAAAGGTGCTGTGGACCTTCAAGACCGGGGCGGCCGTCACCGGCGCGCCGACCATCCTGAACGGGACCGTCTATGTCGGGTCGCAGGACGGCGCCGTCTACGCGCTGAAGGAACAGACCGGCAGTTCAGTCTGGACGTTCAACGCCGGCGCGCCGATCACCGTGGGCGGCGCCGCCGGCCGGATAACGGCGTCGACGACGAACTACTTGGCCTACGGCACGGCTGGCGGCTATTTGTATACGCTGAACGCAAATAACGGGGCGCAACTCTGGGCGTCCAATATCGGGCAGCCCGTTGTCGGAGTCGCGGCCGCCTTCGACGCCGTCGTCGTCGAGACGTCCAAGGGACAGGTGCGCGTCGATCGCGGCGAGCAAGGCGGCGAGCAAGTCTGGTCGTTCCAGACAGGCGCTCCGCTGAACACGATTCCCGCGATCAACAACGGCGTCGTCTATGTCGGGGCGCAGAGCACGAGCCTGTTTGCGTTCACGACTTACAAGTAGGAGCGCAGCCCCAACAACCGATCCGTTCCTCCTGAGAGCTGGAGGAACGGGGCCGAGAGAGGGCATAATTTCGGGTGGATCGTCGCCGGGCTTCTTCAGGCCGTTGTACTGAGCGCCGACGGGAGGCGTCGAGGTTGGGGCGATCGGAAAGACCTGAGCGGAACGGGAGCGCCGGCTTCACGCTGGTGGAGGCATTGGCGGCGCTCGCCATCCCGATGGCCGAATTGGCGGCGGTTGGCGCACTCGCCCACACCCGTCTTCGCTCCACCGTCGAGGCCGAGCAGCATCTCGCCCAGGCTTCAACCGCGCGAACCCGCACAGGCGGTCTTCCGACACGCAATGCGCTTTCCTTTGGACGCTCGACGGGGAATCTCGACGGCTACCGTTGGCACGTCGACGGCGCCCCGATCGCTTCGTCCCTTCCAAATCAATCGTCAGCATCGGCGCCTCGAGGCATCGTGTTGCTGGTGCGTTCTCCTTCAGGCCCATGATCGAAATCGACACGATCCGCTTGCGGACGAAGCCGCCCAAGTGAGCCAATCGAGGACCGATGGCTTTTCTCTGCTGGAAGCGATCGCGAGCATCGCGCTGACCGCGACGATCCTTGTCGGGCTCAGTTCGATCACGGGCCTTTGGCTGCCAAACTGGCGTCGCGGATTTGCCGATTTGCAGCGGGCTGACGGGCTCGGCCAGGTGAAGTGGACCCCGTTCGCGGGACCATGGGCCGTGGAAATTAAGGTGTAATCCTTCCTGCTCTTTCTTTTCAAAGAGGCTTCAAGC
>CAIZGR010000726.1 GCA_903932535.1 uncultured Hyphomicrobiales bacterium
CCTGCTCGATGGGACCGGCCTGTCCGATGACTCGGTGCGGAAGCTCCTAGGCGCCGACCCGGCCCCCGATGCCGGCGCCACAGGTACCGACCCGGGCGACGGGCGCTACAAGGAGCAGTTCGGCGTCATCGTGATCTGCGCGGACGAGAGCGAGCAGCAGCGCGCCTACGAGCAGCTCAGGGCCGACGGGTTCAACTGCCGCGTCGTCGTGACCTGATGGGCCTCGACCTCGCGCCGGAGGCTTTGCGGGCGCTGTGGGGCGTCGATCCTGGCCAGCTGTGGACGATTCGCGGGGCCCGCGGCACCACGCACCGCCTGCTCGTCGGCGATTGCCGGCGCGCGGAGGACGTCGCACGGCTCATGGCCGGCGCGCACGCCAACGTCGCCTTCACGTCGCCTCCGTACGCGTCGCAGCGAACCTACGATGAGGCCTCCGGCTTCAAGCCGATCGCCCCCGAGCGCTACCCGGACTGGTTCGAGCCCGTGCAGGCGAACGTACGCCGCCACCTCGCCCCCGACGGATCGTGGTTCGTCAATATCCGCGCCGGCTGCCTGCACGAGGCCATTGCCTCCGGCACGCCGCAGGACGAATCACTGGCCACCTGGGAGCCGTCGTGGGATCGCGCGCCACTCCGGCGTCCCGATCTGCTCCTCCTCGCCGATGGGCGGTGACTCGTGGCGCGCGACACCAAGGCGGGCCGCATTGCGCTCGAGGAGCGCCTCGAGGAGGCCGAGGAGATGCTGTGCGCCGGCATCTCGCCCGGGCGCGTCGAGTCGACCCTCGCGAAGAAGCACTCAATCACGCCGCGGCAGGCGCGCAATTACATCGCCAAGGTCTACGAGCGATGGGACCGGCAGACCGTGGTGGATGCGCCGCACCGGCGCGAAAAAGTAATCCGAATGGCAGAGCGCTGCTACGCGCGCTGCATCGCCGCCAAGGAGTACTCGCCCGCCGTCCAATCTCTGAACCTGCTCGCCAAGCTCTCCGGTGCCTTCGGCGGCCACACGGCTTCGCGTGACAAACTGCTCGCGGAAATCAGCGAGCCGGCTGCAGACCCAAAGCAGATCCTGCCCTCGGCGCGCAAAATCCTCTACCACGAGCTCGTCGCGGTCTTCTCCAATGAATCACTCGATCCGGAGCGGCGACTCCGCTGGATTTCGGAGCTGTCCGCCAAGATGGGAATGATCAGCTCCGCCTCCGAAACCCAGGAGACCATCACGCGCATCGAGACACTGATCGCCGAGCGGCGGCTCCTGACGTCGACGGTGAGGCTGGAGAATGCCGGCGAAATCCCACTCCCAGAGACTGCGCGAGGCGGAAGAGGCCGTCGCGGGCCGCGCCCGGTACCGGGACGTGGCCCTGGCTCTGAGGAGGGCGAAAAATAAAGAGACCCTCCTCTTCGCCGGTGGCAAGTGGGACTTCTTCGAGCGGCGCTTCGTCTCGCTCAACCCACAGGACCAGGTCGGGGTTATCTACCTCGAGGAATCCCAGGTCGCATTCACTGAGTGGTTCGCCGGCTTCCTGCACGATTACCGAGAGGGATACCCGCGCGACATCTCCCTTGCGCTCGCCGCCGGCGACCGCCGCGCCGGTAAGACCTTCGCTGCGTACTTTTGCCAGATCGCAGCGCTCATCGACGTGCCGCGCCTCAGGCACGACACGCCCACCATCGGCTGGACGGTCTCGAAGACCTACCGCGAGCGCGCCGAGCTGAACGACCTGATCCTCAACCTGATCCCTGACAACTTCTACAAGCACAAGGGAACCCCGGAACACCGTTATGACTTCGTCCACGGACCGGTGCTGCGCAACCTGAGCGCCGACGACCCGGATTCACTTAAGCAAGGGCGAGTCGATTTCCTCCTCTACAACGAACCCCAGAAAATGCAGGCCCGCGCAATCGTCCACGGCCTCTATGGCACGGCCGACAAAGCGGGCCTCGCGATCCTCGCCGCAAACCGTCCTTCCGAGCACGACACGCAAGGCGAGTGGCTGTACGACCTGAAGGAAGCAGTCGACGAAGAAATCATTGCTCAGGCGAAAGACCAAAACCGAACCACACTGGGCGCCGTCTTCTTTGGTTTCTCGTCGCGAGAGAATACGAAGATCGACCAGCCCGCCCGCAAGCGCGTCGCGCGGCTCGCCGCCGTCATCGACAAGGCGCAGGCGGAGGCCGACGACGCCGAGGGGGCCGGTGATTGGAAAAAGCCAGGCGAGCGGGCCAGCAAGGAATTCAAACGGCACCGCCACGTGGTCCCGCTACCCGACGCCGGCGCGCGCGACTGCACCGCACAGGTCGCCTCCGAGCGCGGTACGTGGGGCGACTGGAGCGTTGTCGCCGGCGCCGACTTTCAGGACAAGAGCTGGGCAATCGCGGGAGTGGTCGCAAAGCTCCTTGGCGACCCGGCAGACCCCACCATCCATTTTTGCGACGAGCACTACAACAACAGCGACGAACGCCTGTACCTCGAGACGTTCGAGGATCGCTTCGCGGCGCCGCGCGGCTACGAAAAACACAACGTCCTGTGGATTGGCGACGCGTCAGGCTCGTGGCAGACCGCAAAGCACGAAGAGGGCGAGCGGACGTCTTTTTCGGTGTGGGCCGAGTGCGGCTGGACAATTATTCCTCCGCAAGAGGCAAGGGGCGACACCGGCCGCGCGCGCAATCCCTTTGTCGATGATCAGCTCGTCCTGTGGAATGAGCTTCTGCGCCGCGACCGGATTCGGTTCGACCCTGCACGCTGTGAATGGCTGATCGCCTGCGTCAAGGAGGCGAAGACCAAGCGTGACAGGGGTCGCCGGCGAATCGTTCAAAACAAGTACGCACACGCCCTGTCCGCGGCGCTCTATCTCGTCTGGCGACTCGCCCCAAAGCCGCGCGACAAGCTGAACGGGTGCGACCCATCGGACTTCAAGATCGTGCCGATTACGCGGCGCGGGTACTGAGGAGCGGTCGATGTCGAAAAAGAGCCGACGTCGCCGCGGCGGCTCGTCAATTGCCTTTTCGTCGCTGGAGCCGCCACGGCTTCCGGGAGTGGGCATTCCGGGGGTCCAGTACCCCCTGATCAACCCCAAGACCGAGGAGAGGGTCTCCGGGCGCGAAGGGCTGGAGAGCTCGATCACGGTCGGCGCGGGCCCCACGGTTGACCGCCAGAGTACCTACGCGGCGACAAACCTTTCTCCGCTCGCAATCCAGTCGATTCTTCAGTCGGCCGACCAGGCCGTTGTGCTGCGCTACGCGGACCTTGACCAGCAGGTCCGCCAGCGCGACTCGCACCTGTTTGGCATCGACCGGCAGCGCCGCGGCAGCGTCGCCAACAAGCCATTCCTGCTGCTCCCCAAAGACGACTCGCCCCTTGCCAAGGGACTGCGGGACTTCACCCAGTCGTTCGTTCACGAGATCGACGGCCTGCCCTCGGCGTTCTACGAAATCCTGACCGCCAATTCGCTCGGCTACGGGGCGCTCGAAAACATCTTCGCACCCGGCCGCGTCAGGTCTCCGTGGAATGGGTCGCGGGTTGTGGTCGAAGGGCTCTGGCCGCGGCAGCTGCGCTGGGTGCACGGTAAGCATTTCCAGTTCACGTATCAGGGAGACCGGCCGCTCCTCGACCTCGGCAATGACGGAGCAATTCGCCTCCCGAAGTACAAGTTCATTTACCACCAGGTGATGGGCGAGGGGATTGCCGCCGGGCGCGGCTACATGCGCCCCGTCATCTGGCCGCACTTCTTCAAGCACTGCGGCTGGCGCGACTTCGCGATCTTCCTGCACCTCTACGGCATTCCGCAGCTGTGGGGCGAGATTGATCGGGGCCTCTTCAATAACCCGGTCATGCGCAGCGTGCTCGAGCTGGCGCTCATCGCCTACGGCTCGGGCTCTTCAGCGCCGATCTTGCCCACGGGCATGAAGATCAACGCAGCGCCCGGCCCGCTGAGCTCGGGCGCGGCGGACGCGCACGCCAAAATGATCGGCCTCTGCAACGCCGAAGAGTCAAAAGCGGTCCTCGGCGAGCAGCTCACGATCGAAGTAGGGGAGTCGGGCAGCTACAAGCTCGGCGAGGTCCACGCCGATTCGAAGCATGAGGTCGTCGTCGGGGACGCCATCTCGCTCTGTTCGAATCTCCGGACCGACCTGATTCGCGCCACCATCGAGCTGAACCTGCAGGCAATCGCGAAGGCCTTCGCCGTGCCTCCCGACGAAATCCTCGCCGCGATTCCCCTGTGCGCCTTCCAGCTCGACCGCGAGACCTCGCCGCTGCAGTGGATGACGATGGCCGAGATCGCCGCGCGCATCGGGGTGCCTCTGTCCATTCGCCAGATCCGCGAGAAGAACAACTTCAACCGGCCGGCCGACGAGGCCGACCGTCTCGTGGGGCCGCCCGTCACCATCCCGGCCGACGGAGCCGTCGTCGGCGCGAACGTCGCCGGCGCCGGCGTCTCCAACCCCAAACCCCAACAGCCGCCGGACTCCGGCGCGCTCCCGAGGTAATCCATGGGCCTCCTCGTCAACGTCATCCGCGGGATCAATGGCTTCACCAACGCCCTGCTGCAGCAGGCCGGAATGGTCTTTTCGCAGCTGACCGCCGACCCCACGGTGGCCACGGGCGTCGTGGGCTTCTGGTATCGCAGCGACCTCGACAAGATGCGGATCCAGAACGCCGCGGGCGTCATCAACAACGTCGCCACCGAGGCCTTCGTCGGCGCGAACGCGGTGCCTCCGACGCTGACGATCACGGCCGGCACGGGCTTGACCGGCGGCGGCGCGCTGTCGGCGAACCGCACGCTGGCGCTCGCGACCGGGGCGGCCGCCGCCAACCTCGGCACCGGGTCGACGTCGCCGGCCGGCAACACGCACACCGTGGCCGCCGGCTCCGGCGCCACGGTGCACGTCGACAGCACGTTCGACGGCGGCACCGGCAGCACCGCCTACACCGTCGGGGACCTCGTCGCCATCCTGAAGGCCGGCGGAATCATCAAGGCCTAGCCCGTGCGCTACCGCATCGAGGAGCGCGCAGGCAAGTGGGTCGTCATTCCCGAGGACGGCGGCACGCCCGTCGCCGAGTGCGCGAGCCGCGCCGAGGCGGAGGCGAAGC
>CAIZGR010000727.1 GCA_903932535.1 uncultured Hyphomicrobiales bacterium
CCTGCGCGCCGCGCGCGAGGCGGTCGGCCTCGGCCTCGTTGGGATCGTCATGGCGGCCGACCATGGGCGACCAGCCGCGCGCCCCGTCGAACAGGCCCGAAGCGCGCTCGCGCGCCGGCGCCGCGCTCTGCTCGGCGCGCGCCTGGGCGGGGGCGAAGCTCTGGGCGCCGCTCATCGCGCGCCGCCCCGGCCGCCGTTTTGCGGCTGTTCCAGCGCTCCGGCGATGGCGCGGGCGGCGGCCTTGCCGATGGCCGCGGGCGGGGCTCCGGGCGCGACGTTCAGCGGCGGCGGGGACAGGGACTCGACATGCAGCGGCTGCGCGCCGCCGCGCGCCAGGGCCTTCGCGCGCCGCGTCATGAGGACGTTCAGCTCGCGCTCCATCGTCAGCGCGACCCGGCGCGCGTCGCCGGGCGAAAAGCCCTCCAGCGCGAGCTCATCGACGCGCAGGTCGATCCAGGGCGGAGAGGTCATCCCCACCCCCTGATCTCGTGCTCGGTGAGCGGGCGCTCCAGCTTGGCGTATTCGGAGCGGGCGGTGCGCAGGAGATGGGTCATGCGCACCGGCGTCGCCTCGTCGGCTGCGAGGAAGGCCGCCCCCATGGCGATGTTGCGGATATTGCCGCCGGCGACGTTGAGGCGGGCGAGCCGCGCCGTATCCACGCCTTCGAGCGGCGTCTGCGGTGGGAAGGCGCGGCGCCAGATTTCCGCGCGCTCGGCCTCCTCGGGGAAGGGGAACTGCACGATGAAGCGGATGCGGCGCTTGAACGCCGGGTCCAGGGCCTGCTGCAGATTGGTGGTGAGGATCGCGAGGCCCGAATAGGACTCCATGCGCTGCAAGAGATAGCTCACTTCCATATTGGCGTAGCGATCGTGGCTGTCCTTGACCTCCGAACGTTTGCCGAACAGGGCGTCGGCCTCGTCGAACAGCAGCACTGCGCCGGCGGTCTCGGCGGCGTCGAATACGCGGCGCAGGTTCTTCTCCGTTTCGCCGATATATTTGCTCACCACTTGGCTGAGATCGATGCGGTAGAGGTCGAGCCGCAGTTCGCGGGCCATGATTTCGGCGGCGAGCGTCTTTCCGGTGCCGCTCGGACCCGAAAACAAGGCGCTCACGCCCAGCCCGCGCGCGCTCTTGTCGGCGAAACCCCAGGCTTCGTAAACCTTGGCCCGCTGGCGGACATGGCCGATGACCTCGCGCAGGCAATTCTTCTGCGCCGGCGGCAACACCAGATCGTCCCAGTCGGCCTGGGTCTCGATGCGCTGGGCGAGATCGTCGAGGCGGGGGCGCGCGCCCGCGCGGCAGGCCTGCCACAGGATTTCCGCCGCCTCGCCGGCGGTCCCGGCGCTTTCCGCCAGGGCGGCGATGGCCTCTATGCCCGCCGGGGCGAGGTCGAATTGATTGGCCAGGGCGTCGATGGCGCCGTCGAGGCTCTCGCCTGCGAGCCTTTCCGCCAAAGGGGCGAGAGACCGGCGCCAGAAGCCGGCCTGTTCGCCACGCGGCGGCTTGCCGATGTCGAGCCGCGTCAGCGGCCGTTCCCGGCAACGGACGGCGTCGCGGCCGGCGAGCACGACGATGGAGCGCGAGCGCTCGGCGAAAGCGGCGGCGGCGCGTTGAATCTCCGGCCCGTCGGCCTCGTCGAACAAGATCAGCAGCGCCGCGTCGCCGAGGATGGCCTCGCGCTCCCACAACCGCAGGAGGGCGTTGCGGTCGCCCGAGGCGCCGGGAACGTCGGCCGCGCGCAACAGGCAGAGATTGAGGCCGCGCTCGGCGCAGGCGGCGGCGGCGATCCCCGCCGCGCCAGCATCCTCCGGCCCCATCAGTTGCGTCAGCGGCCAGACGCCCTGCGTCTCGGCGCCGGCCCAGAGCGCGGCGAGCTGGCGCGCGACCGCCGCCTGTCCCGACGACAGCGGCGGCTTTTCCGCGCAGGGGCGCACCACGCCATGCAGGCGTTCGTCGAGATGCGGCGCGCCCGCGAGATAATGCAGCACGCGCTCGTCGATGCGGATCGGCGCGGCGACGAGCGAGTCGCCGGGGCGCATCTCGATCAGGCGGAAGAAGCGCAGCGGGCCGGTCGGCGCCAGCGCGCTCCAATGGCTCTCGGGCAGCAGCGAGAGCGCCAGGCCGAAGCTCGGGCCGTCCCGCAATCTGCGCGCGAATTCGGACGAGAACTCGACCCCGGCGCAGAGCAGGAGAATGTCGCGCTCGAACGCGGACAGGCCGAATTTTTCGCTCAGCAGGTCGAGCGCGCTCGGCCCGCGCGCGGGCGCCGGCGGCGGCGCGCCGTCGAGCACGGCCCGGAGCCGCGCCAGTTCGGCTGCGAGCGCCGCCTGATTGGCGGCGGCC
>CAIZGR010000728.1 GCA_903932535.1 uncultured Hyphomicrobiales bacterium
AGCCGTCGAGCTTCAGCCCCGCGAGATAATGGCGGAACTCGTCGATCGTGTAATGCACGGGGTGATCGAGAAAGGTCGGTTGCACGCGTCAATCCCCTCGGCGCGAGTGGCGGCGAGGGGATCATAGGGGCGGCGGATCGTGGGCAAATGGCGTCAGGCCGGCGCCGCGCCCGTCAGGATCGCCGCCGCGCGCGCGGCCGTGACGAGGCCGATCGAGGCGAGATAGCCGACGCCGGCGACGACTTCCGGATTGGTCAGCGAGATCGCGCCCGACGCGCCGGACGCCATTAGCGTGAACAACTTCACTTGCGCGTCGGCCGAGGCGACGATCGCCGCCTGCTCGGCCGGGGCGAACAGCGCCATGAATTGCAGGAATGTCAGCCCCTGCGTTGGCGGCGCGGGCGCGGGCGCGGCCGTCCAGGCGCCATTCGCCAGCGTCGCGCCGATCGCGCCGCCGACGGGAAGCGAGGCGACGTCATGCAGGGTCCATCCGGGCTGCGGCGCGTAGGCGCTGGCGCCGTCCCAGACGATTGTGTTTTGCCAGACGCCCGCAGCGTCGAGGAGCGCATAGGAGGCCATCAGAAATACTCCACGATTTTGCAGAGGCCGCCACCGCCCGCGGCGCCTGCGCCGGAGGAAAACGCACCTATCGCCGAACCTCCCCCCGCGCCGCCGGCTCCGGGGCCGCTTGCGCCGCCGGCGCCCCCGTTTCCGGTGATGCTGGAGCCACCACCGCCGCCGCCACCACCGAAGCCAGCGAGCGCGGACGTTTGCCCGGCCTGGCCGGCGTTCCCACCCAGCGCCCCGCCGGGAACTCCGTTTGAGTTAGTAAGTACGGGGGTGTAGCCAGAGCCGCCGCCCGCAAAAGCAGCCGGAGTTACCGACACGCCGCCTCCGGAGCCTCCCGAAGACGGCCCGTTAACGGCGCCGTTTCCCTGGGTTCCAACAGCGCCAGAGATGCCCGCGACACCCTGGCCGCCATATCCGGACGCATAGGCGCTTTGATTGGCGCCGAAAAAAAAACTCCCCGGCGTGGCCCCCGAAGCGTTGCCTCCAAAGGAAGCCCAAGATCCAGCGCCCCCGCCGGCGGAGTTTCCGCTAACCTGACCGCCTGAGCCGCCGCCCCCGCCTAGCGCGTTGAGAATCGGTCCAGAACCCGACGGCGTGAAAGTGCTCTGGCCGCCTTGGCCGCCTCCGTTTCCAGGGCCGGCCGTCGACACAGCGGCGCCTCCGGCGCCCGCGGCGCCTATTACAACCGTAGCGGAGGATCCGATTTGCGCGGCCGAATACGACAGGAAGTTAGAGTACCCGGAGCCGCCGGAGCCGCCGCCGCTGCTCGCCGTTCCGCTGGCCGTTAGCGCCCCCGAGCCGCCGCCGCCGCCTGGGCCGAGCAGATATACGTCGACCTTCACCATCCCCGGCGTCGGCGTGTACGTGCCGGAGGACGTGAACGTGATGACGTTGGTGCGGGCCGCCGGGCCGTTGTTGAGCGCGCCGGGCATCAGAACACCTCCAGCACGTCGACGTTGCTCGTCAGCGTCGCCGCGCAGACGCCGTAGACGACGGCGGCGCTTTCGACGTCGAGCGAGCCGCCGGGCAGCAGCCGCAGGCCCGTCGCCGTCGTCACGCCGCTGGCGCCGACGAACACGGTGTTCGCGCCGGAATTGTACAGCGTCGCCTTGCGCCGCCCGCTGCGCGCGGCGACCACGACCGCCGCCGTCGCCGTCATCGCCGCCTGCGAGGTCGCCAGATTGCTGGTCCCGATCGAGACGCTGCTGGTGTTGATCGGGTTCGCCGCCGACCCCAGCGCCGCCGACGGCGGATTGACGCCGGTGCCGTCGTCGAGGATCACGCGTTGATGAATGTCGGCCATGGCGGTTTCCCGGTTCGAGAAGTTCGGATCAGTCCTGTCGCAGCCAGGTCTGGGAAAGCGTCACGGTCGCCGCGCCGTTGGCGGAGAAGGTGTATTGCCCGAACCAATAGGGGGCGTTGGTTCCCGGGTTGGCCGGCAGCGCCGGCGAGATCGGCGTCAGCGTCGTGTAGGCGTAAGCGACCGTGGGGGCGGCCGTCGACCACGGCGCGCCGCTGAGGTAATCGTTCATGCCCCAGTTGCCGCCGGTGTAGAACAGCGCGCCGATCGCCAGCGCCGCCAGTATCCTCCGCATCGCCTTCATGCCTACCTCCTCAGAAAATACCCGAGCGGATAGCTCGTCGCCGCGCCCGCGGAATAGACCGCCTGCACCGAGAGCCAGCTCAGCGCGTCGAAGGTCACC
>CAIZGR010000729.1 GCA_903932535.1 uncultured Hyphomicrobiales bacterium
AAATGTGGCGAAAATGCCGCAAAGACGGGTCCCGATGGCCGATGCGAATCGCGATTCCGGGCTCAAGGCTTTGATATGTCTCGATCGCTCTCCAGGCATGCACCCCCTGGAGCCCCGTTCGGATTCATTTTTAGACTGCCCAAAAGGCGATTCTGGTGCCAAAACCGTCGAATCGGACGCCGGTCCGCGCTCTCGCGCGCGCCGTTCGCGTCGCATCAGGGGCCTTTCGTGACGTCAGCAAAATTCCAAAAACCCTTCCTCGCCGCGCTCGCCGGCCAGCGCCAGCCGCGGCCGCCTGTGTGGCTCATGCGTCAGGCGGGCCGCTACCTGCCGGAGTACCGGGAAATCCGGGCGCGCGCGAAGAGCTTTCTCGACTTCTGCTACACGCCGGCCTCCACGGTCGAAGCGACGTTGCAGCCGATTCGGCGGTTCGGCTTCGACGCGGCGATCCTGTTCTCCGACATTCTCGTGCTGCCCGACGCGCTCGGCCAGCGCGTGACCTTCGAGACCGGCGAGGGGCCCCGCCTCGAGCCGATCGCGGACGCCGCAGGGTTTTCGCGTCTTCGATCCGAGCCCGACTGGGAAAGGCTCACGCCCGCCTTCGAGACGCTCGACCGCCTGAAGACCGCGCTTCCCGCCGAGGTCGCGCTGATCGGCTTCTGCGGCGCGCCCTGGACGGTGGCGAGCTACATGATCGCCGGGCGCGGCACGCCGGACCAGGGGCCGGCGCGCCTCTTCGCCTACCGGCATCCCGAACTGTTCGGCGCGCTGATCGACCGGCTGGTCGACGCCTCGGCCGACTATCTCGTCCACCAGATCGTCGCGGGCGCGGAGGCCGTGCAGATCTTCGATTCCTGGGCGGGCGTCCTGCCGCCGGCCGAGTTCGAGCGCTGGTGCGTCGCGCCGCTCGCGGCCCTGGTCGCCAAGGTCAAGGCGCGGGAGCCGGGGACGCCGATCATCGCCTTTCCGCGCGGCGCGGCGAGCCAGCTCGGCAAGTTTTCCGGGATGAAGGGGGTCGCGGCGATCGGCCTCGACACGGCGGTCGAGCCGGCGGCGGCGGCGGCGATGCTGCCGGGCGACATGGCGCTGCAAGGCAATCTCGACCCGCTCGCGCTCGTGGCCGGCGGTCGGGCGCTCGACGAAGGGATCGACCGCGTGCTCGAGGGCTTCCGCCCCAGAGCGCATATCTTCAATCTCGGCCACGGTATTCTGCCGGAGACGCCGATCGCCCATGTCGAGCGCATAATGGCGCGGGTGCGCGGGGCGTGAGCGAAACCGGCGACCCGAGCCGGGCCGATCCGCGCCTCGCCGCCGCAGCGGCATGGTTCGGCGGCCTTCAGCTTCGCCTCGTCTCGGCGATGGAGGGGCTCGAACGGGAGTTCCCCGGCGCCGGGCCGTCGCGCGCGCCCGGCCGATTCGTGCTGGAGCCGTGGAGCCGCACGGACGCCAGCGGCGCGCCGGGCGGGGGCGGCCGGATGGGCGTCCTGCGCGGGCGGCTGTTCGAAAAAATGGGCGTCCATCGCTCGACCGTGTCCGGCGCCTTTCCGGCCGAATTCGCCGCGCAGATCCCCGGCGCGGCCGAAGACCCGCGCTTCTGGGCGGCCGGCGTCTCGGTCATCGCCCATCCCTGGAGTCCGCACGTTCCGACCGCGCATATGAACGTGCGCCTCGTCAGGACGACGAAAACCTGGTTCGGCGGCGGCGCCGACTTGACGCCGATGCTCGACGAACGGCGGGTCCAGACCGACCCCGACGCCGTCCTCTTCCGTGCGGCGATGCGCGAGGCCTGCCTCCGTCACGCCGGCGTCGCCGACGCCGGGCGCTTCGAGGCGTGGTGCGACGAATATTTCTTTCTCCCGCACCGCGACGAGCCGCGCGGGATCGGCGGGATCTTCTTCGACCGTCTCAACAGCGCCGGCGACGCCGGCAACTCGGCGTTCGAGGACGATTTCGCCTTCGTCCGCGACGTCGGCGAGAGCTTCATTTCGGTCTACTCGGAGATCGTGCGGCGGAACGCGTCGCGGCCGTGGAGCGTTGCCGAACGCGAGGCGCAAGGCGTGCGCCGGGGCCGTTACGTCGAGTTCAACCTGCTCTATGATCGCGGCACGATCTTCGGTCTGAAGACGGGGGGCAATATCGCCTCCATCCTGTCCTCCATGCCGCCCGAGGCCCGCTGGCCCTGAGGCGCAACCCGTTCGGGAGCTACGATGACCAATGCAGCCCAATCCGGACGCTTCCGCATCGGCGGCGCGTTCGAGGTCAACCGGCTCGGATTCGGCGCGATGCGGATCGTCGGGAAAGGCGTGTGGGGTCCGCCCGAGGACCGCGCCGAGGCGCTCCGGACGCTGAAGCGCCTGCCCGATCTCGGCGTCGATCTCGTCGACACCGCCGATTCCTACGGCCCCGGCTTTTCCGAAGACCTGATCCGCGAGGCCCTGCATCCTTACGGGGCCATCAAGGTCGCGACCAAAGGCGGCCTCGCCCGCACCGGCCCGAACGTCTGGATTCCGCTCGGCCGGCCCGAATATCTGATCCAGCAGGCCTACACGAGCCGCTGGCGGCTCGGGGTCGAGGCGATCGACTTGTGGCAGCTTCACCGCATCGATGCGAAAGTGCCCGCGGACGAGCAGTTCGACGCCATCCGGACGCTGCTCCGGGACGGCGTCATCCGCACGGCGGGCCTCTCGGAAGTGAACGTCGCGCAGATCGAGGCGGCGTCGAAATACTTCCCGGTCGCGACCGTCCAGAACCGTTACAATCTCGGCGACCGCGCGAGCGAGGCGACGCTCGACTATTGCGCCGGACGCGGCGTCGGCTTCATCCCCTGGTATCCGCTCAACGCCGGCGTCCTCGCCCGCGAGGGCTCGGCGCTCGACGCCATCGCCCGCCGGCGCGAGGCGACGCCAGGACAGATCGCCCTCGCTTGGCTCCTGAAGCGCAGCCCCGTCATGCTTCCGATCCCCGGCACGGGCAAGGCCGCGCATGTCGAGGAGAACGTCGGCGCCGCGGCGATCGCGCTGACAGACGAAGAGTTCGACGAACTCGACCGGGTCGGGCGGGCTACGGGCTGAGGCTGTAGCCGCGCTCGCCGAGCGCGGCGATGCGGTCAGCGGCCGCGTCTACAGGGGCGGCGGGCTCTCTCGGAGTCGATCGTTCATCAGACTTTAGGATAGTCGAGACCAATTCTTTGTGGAGCGGCGCGTCCGGGAGAAGCAGGCGCCGCAATCCGGGCCGGCGCCGGAAACGGGAATCATGCCGCGGCGGTGAAGCCCGAACAGCGGTCTCGGGTCGCCGGAACCGGCTCCCGCGACGCCGCGGGAAATTGCCGACACGTCGTAAGCCAGATGGCCAATGGACGTTTGCGGGCGGAGCCTGAAATAGTCCGGCGGAGGCGTCGTTGGACGCATGGGAGGAAAGCATGGAAAGCAAGCTGGGCAATCCGGCGCCCTTGGGGCTCATCGCATTCGCATCGACCACATGGCTTTTGAGCCTGATCAACGCCGGCTTGGCCGACGAAAAGGGTATCGTCGTCGTCCTCGCGATGGCGATGGTTTTCGGAGGAACGGTCCAGGTGATCGCGGGAATACTCGCGTTTCTTCGGGGGAACACGTTCCCCGGCGTCGCGTTCATGGCTTACGGCGCGTTCTGGATATCGTTGGTGACGTTCGAAAAGTTTTTCGGCGGCGGCGCGCCGGCGCAGTTCGTCGGCTGGTATCTGTTCGTCTGGGGCGTATTCAGCTTCTATATGTGGATCGCGACGTTCCGCCACAATGCGGCGTTGATGCTGACGTTTCTGGCCCTGTGGATCACGTTCTTCCTGCTCGCGGGCGGAGCGGCGTTCGCCATGCCGGTCCTGCATACGGCGGGCGGCTATCTGGGGCT
>CAIZGR010000730.1 GCA_903932535.1 uncultured Hyphomicrobiales bacterium
CTCGTCTTCCCCGACTGGAAGACCCTCATGATCACCCTCATCCAATCCAAACCGCCCCCCGAAATCAAAAAACAGATTCGCGCCTGATCATGCCGACGGGGAAGCATTTAGAATTGCTGTCGGTCATGAATATCACCTCATCGAAGTCGGCGGCGTCCAGGGTCGGTCGACGCGCGGCTTGGCGACGTAGAGCGCGTCGATGACGCCGTTCTCGGCGAAGAACTTCTGCTGGGCGTCCGCCCAGTCCTTCGCGATCAGCGTGATCGGCCACAGCGTGATCCGCGGGAGGCGGTCCCGGAAACGCTCGGCGATCGCCGCGTTCGCCGGGCGGTAGCCCTCGCGGGCGATGAGGGTCTGGGCCTCGTCGGTATAGAGGTAATCGAGATAGCGCCGGGCGAGCGCCTCGCTGTGGTTCCTGTCGACATTGGCGTCGACCCAGGCCACGGACGGCTCGGCGAGCAGGCTCGCGGGCGGATAGACGATCTCCACCGCGCCCTTCGAGTCGGCGACCTCGCGCAGGGCCTCGTTCTCCCAGGCGACCTGCACGTCGCCCTTCTTCTCGACGGCGAAGGCGACGCCCGCCGCGCGCGCGGCCGCAACGAGGAACGGCGCATGGTCGAGAACCGCCTTGACGAAGGCGCGGGCCTCGGTTTCCGTCCCGCCGCGGGCGACGACGGAAGCCCAGGCGGCGAGTAGGGTGAGCTTGCCGTTCCCCGAGGTCTTCGGGTCGGGCGTGATGACCTCGATGGTGTCGCGGACGAGATCGGGCCAATCGAGGATCCTCCTCGGATTGCCCTTGCGCACGAGGAACACGACCGTCGACGTGTAGGGCCGCGCCTCGTTGGGCAGGCGGGCCCTCCAGTCCCTGGCGATGGTCCCGCGCTTGGCCAGACCGTCGATGTCCGAGGGCAGACCGAGGGTGACGACGTCGGCCGGTGAAGCGCCGGTCGCGACCTGGCGCGCCTGAGCCGACGAGCCGCCGTGCGACTGGCGCACCAGGACCGCCTCGCCCGTGTCCTTCAGGTACTGCACGGCGAACGCCGGGTTGATCTTCTGATAGAGCTCGCGAGTCGGATCGTACGACACGTTGAGCAGGTGGTGCGGCGTGTACCCGTCAACGTTCCGCACCGCGATGAGGCTCACGGCGACGACGACCGCAGTCAGGGCTCCGACGCTCAGCAAGGGAATGCGCATCGCTTGGCCTCCTGCAAACGGCTCTCGGGCTTGATGCCTTGGCGCCTACCGCCGGCGAGAAGACGGCCAGCATTGCCGGTCAGGCAGTGGCGGCGCGGACGGAGTTCCAGCCGTGTCGCGCGCGCCAATCCGCTCTCGGCCGCCCGTCGAGGTTGAGCCCCGGCTGCCGCACGCCAAGGCCGGTCCTCGACTCGCTGGATGCTGGTCACGCGGACGCCGACCGATCGAAAGCCTGGCCGAGATCCCAGATCAGGTCCTCGACGTCCTCGGTTCCCACCGAAAGGCGGATCTGCTCCGGCTTGACCCCGGCGAGGCGCTGCTCGGCTTCGGTGAGCTGGCCGTGGGTGACGGTGGCGGGATGGACGACCAGCGATTTCGAATCGCCGACGTTCGCGAGGAACGAATGGATCTTCAGCGCCTCGATAAAGGTCCTGGCGCGCGCCAAACCTCCCCTGATCCCGAACGTCAGGATCGCGCCCGCCCCCTTGGGCAGATATTTGCGGGCGAGGCGGTAGTGCGGGCTCGATTCGAGACCGGGATAGTTGACCCACTCGACGTCCGGATGGGTGGCGAGATACTCGGCGATCCGCTGCGCGCTGGCGACCTGGCGCGCGAGGCGAAACGACAGGGTCTCGAGCCCCTGCAGGAACAGAATGGCGTTGAACGGGCCCAGCGCCGCGCCGAAATCGCGCAGGTAGTGGAGACGGACCTTGATGATGTAGGCGATGTTGCCGAGGCCCGGATAGTCGCCCCATTTCTCCCAGTGCACGAAGCCGGAGTAGGCGGGATCGGGGGTGGTGAAGTCGGGGAACTTCCCGTTGGCCCAGTTGAAATTTCCGCCGTCGACGATCAGTCCGCCGATCGAGGTGCCGTGACCGCCGATGTACTTGGTCGCCGAGTGCACGACGACGTTGGCGCCGTAGTCGAACGGCCAAAACAGATAGGGCGTGGCGAAGGTGTTGTCGACGATGAGCGGCAAGCCGGCGTCTTCGGCGATGCGGGCGACGGCCTCGAAATCGATGATGTTGATGTCGGGGTTGCCGATCGTCTCGATGAAGATCGCCCGGGTGTTGCCTGCGATGGCGCGCCGGAAGTTCTCGGGATCCTCCGGGTCGACGAGCGTGGTCAGGACGCCGTGCTTGGGCAGCGTGTTGACGAAAAGGTTGAACGTGCCGCCGTAGAGGGTCCGCGCCGAAACCACATGATCGCCGGCATGCAGGATGTTCAGGATCGAATATGCGGTCGCCGCTGAGCCGGACGCGACCGCGAGCGCGCCGCTGCCGCCTTCGAGGGCCGCGATCCGGTTCTCCAGGACCTCGTTGGTCGGATTGGTGATCCGCGTGTAATCGAAGCCGAACTCCTCCACCGAGGAGATCGCCTTTGCGGCTGCGAAGTCCTTGAACACAAAAGAGGTCGTCTGGTAGATCGGCGCCGCCCGGGCCCCCGTGGCGGGGTCGGGCGCCTGTCCGGCGTGAAGCTGCAGCGTATCAAATCCAAGTCGGCGCTCGTTCATCTCAAACTCTCATTCCAGGCGGACGAGGTCCACGGGTCTCGACCGGCGCTCCCCACTACTCGGCCGGATTGGCCGCCGCGGTCTCGAGATCGTGGGCGATCAGGTTCAAGACCTGCGGCGAGCGCCAGCGGATGACGAGGAACGACAGGGCGCCGAGCGCGACGAGGCCCGCGAAGACGAGCGGCAGGGTCCAGGCCGGGAAATCGGGGACGGGATAGAGCACGCCGACCAGGGGGACGAGCAGCAGCAGGACGGAGAGCACGGCGACCGCGACGTGTCGCGTCGTCAGTTCGCCCCGGTTCTTCAGAAACACCGGCGCCGCGACCGACACCAGGATGTAGGACACGAGGAAGCCGAAGGTGGCGACGGCGCCGAGATAGCCGAACGCGTCGAGGAAGCCCACGCCCGCGACGACGAACGGCAGCGCGAGGATCGCCGTCACGAGCGCCGAGATCGTCACCGCGACGTGCGGCGTGGCGTGATCCCGATGCGCGTCTCCGGCCCGCACGTGCACGATCCCGTGGCGGGACAGGAGTTAGATCACGCGCGCGCCGGCGTCGATGGACGCGAGCGTCGAGGCGAAGAAGCTCGCCGCGACGCCGATCGCGATGATCGGGCCGAACCCGCCGAGACCGACGCCGGAGGCGAGCCACGACAGCGGCGCGTCGACCTTGTCGAGGGTGACGGAGGCGCCGCGGAAGGCGGCGATCGAGACGTAGGAGGAGAAGACGAAGAAGACGCCGATGGCGAGTACGGTCGTGATCACCGCGCGCGGAATGACGCGCAGCGGCGCCCTGGCCTCGTGGCCGAGGACGGTCGCGCTCTCGAACCCGACGAAGGAGAAGAACGCGAGCACGAGCCCGAGGCGCACCTGGTCGAATGAGACGCCTTCGAGCGCGATCTGCGGCCTGTCCACGCCGACGCCGCCCCTGATCAGCCAGGACGCCAGCACGACGAGGATCGCGAGCACGGTCAGCCCCTCGAGCGTCAGGGAGAGCCGGGTCGACAGGCGGATCGAGCGGAACGCGACCCACTAGGCCAGCGCGACGACGCCGGCCGCGACGACGATGGCGGCCCCATAGTCGCGGAAGCCACCGAAGGCGGCGTGCAGGAAGACGAGCACGTAGTTGACCGCGCCCTCGACGACCGCGCCGGCGGTGAAGAGATAGGCGATCACCAGCGACCATCCCGCGATCGTGCCCCAGAAGGCGCCGAGGCCCTGGCCGGCGAACGAGTAGAGCGCGCCGGGCGAGGCCGAACGGGTGGCGAACGCGTTGATGTTGAAGGAGAGCACGAGCAGCGCGAGCGTCGCGAACAGATAGGCGAGCCAGTTGCCGTTGCCGGCGGCCGCGAACACGGCGGGAATGACCAGCGCAGGCGTGCCCGAAGGCGCGATGGTGCCGATCGCCTGGGCGACGACGTCGGCGAAGCTGAGCTGGTCCTTGCGAAGCGCGCCGCGCGCTCCGGTTTCGGTGAGGACGGTCATGGAAAGGGTCTCCTCGAACGTTTCGTGCGAGCTTTTGCGGACCCGGACCGATCGCGCGCGACTTGTCCCTCCGGGCCGTCCGATGCACTGCCTGACGATGCAGTTTTTAGTTGATTTTGTTAATAGACTTTATTGACTGCTATCCCACGGGGCTGTATCACGGCTTCGCCGACTCCCGGAGAAGGCGGGTCAACGCCGAGACATTCGAAGGAAAATGCCCAATGAGCTTTCGTCCGCTCCACGATCGCGTCGTCATCCGTCGTCTCGAAAGCGACGAGAAGACCAAGGGCGGGATCATCATCCCCGACACGGCCAAGGAGAAGCCGCAGGAAGGCGAGGTGGTCGCCGTGGGCCCCGGCGCCCGGGACGAGACGGGCAAGCTGCAGCCGCTCGACGTGAAGGCCGGCGACCGGGTCCTGTTCGGCAAGTGGTCAGGGACCGAGGTCAAGATCGACGGTCAGGATCTTCTGATCGCCAAGGAATCCGACATCCTCGGCGTCATCGGCTGACGGGCGCGTCGCGCCGAAGGCCGGGCGACGCAAGGCCGCCGCCGGCGCCGCGCCGCTCGACCCCGACCGCAATACGCCATCCACCCAAACCATTTCGAGGAACACACGCCATGGCTGCCAAAGACGTGAAATTC
Organism: uncultured Hyphomicrobiales bacterium; assembly: GCA_903932535.1. GTDB lineage: Bacteria > Pseudomonadota > Alphaproteobacteria > Rhizobiales > Beijerinckiaceae > Roseiarcus. Next base: position 4,837 of record CAIZGR010000730.1, read on the forward strand.
TCCGCCGACGCCCGGGAGCGCCTGCTGCGCGGCGTCGATCTGCTCGCCAACGCCGTCAAGGTGACGCTCGGCCCCAAGGGCCGCAACGTCGTGATCGAGAAATCCTTCGGCGCGCCGCGCATCACCAAGGACGGCGTCACCGTCGCCAAGGAGATCGAGCTCGAGGACAGGTTCGAGAATCTCGGCGCCCAGCTCCTGCGCGAGGTCGCCGCCAAGACCAACGATGTCGCCGGCGACGGCACCACGACCGCGACCGTGCTCGCCCAGGCGATCGTCCGGGAGGGCGCGAAGGCGGTCGCGGCGGGCCTGAACCCGCTCGACCTCAAGCGCGGCATCGACCTCGCCGTCACGGAGGCGGTGAAGGACATCGAGAAGCGCGCGAAGAAGGTGAAGTCGTCCGAGGAGGTCGCCCAGGTCGGCACGATCTCCGCGAACGGCGACGCCTCCGTCGGCAAGATCATCGCGACCGCCGTCGACAAGGTCGGCAACGAGGGCGTGATCACGGTCGAGGAGGCCAAGAGCCTCGAGACCGAGCTCGACGTCGTCGAGGGCCTGCAGTTCGACCGCGGCTACCTGTCGCCCTATTTCGTCACCAACGCCGAGAAGCTGGTCGTCGAGTTCGACGACCCGCTGATCCTCATCCACGAGAAGAAGCTCTCCTCGCTGCAGCCGCTCCTGCCCATCCTCGAGGCGGTGGTGCAGTCGGGCAAGCCGCTCCTGATCATCGCGGAGGACATCGAAGGCGAGGCGCTCGCCACGCTCGTCGTCAACAAGCTGCGCGGCGGGCTCAAGGTGGCCGCGGTAAAGGCGCCGGGCTTCGGCGACCGGCGCAAGGCCATCCTCGAGGACATCGCCATCCTGACCGCCGGCGAGATGATCGCCGAGGATCTCGGCATCAAGCTCGAGAACGTCACGCTCGCCCAGCTCGGGCGCGCCAAGCGGGTGCGCATCGAGAAGGAGACGACGACGATCGTCGACGGCGCCGGCAAGAAGAAGGACATCGAGGCGCGCGTCGCGCAGATCAAGGCGCAGATCGAGGAGACGACCTCCGACTACGATAGGGAGAAGCTGCAGGAGCGGCTCGCGAAGCTCGCCGGCGGCGTCGCGGTGATCCGCGTCGGCGGCGCGACCGAGGTCGAGGTCAAGGAGAAGAAGGACCGCGTCGACGACGCCCTCAACGCCACCCGCGCGGCGGTCGAGGAGGGCATCGTGCCCGGCGGCGGCGTCGCGCTCCTGCGCGCCAAGGCGGCGGTGGCGAAACTCAAGAGCGACAACGCCGACGTCCAGTCCGGCGTCCACATCGTGCTCAAGGCGCTCGAGGCGCCGGTCCGCCAGATCGTCGAGAACGCCGGCGTCGAAGGATCGATCGTGGTCGGCAAGCTGCTCGACCAGAAGTCCGAGACCTTCGGCTTCAACGCCCAGACGGAACAATACGTCGACCTGATCGAGGCCGGCATCATCGATCCGGCCAAGGTCGTGCGGACGGCGTTGCAGGACGCGGCGTCGGTCGCCTCGCTGATCGTAACGACCGAAGCTCTGGTGACCGAGGTTCCGAAGGAGAAGCCCGCTCCGGCGCTCCCCGGCGGCGGCGACTTCTGAAGACGCCCGCGCGAGAGGCGCACGCGTTTGGGGCCGCGACAGGGCTTTCGGGCGCCCGCCCGACCCGGCCGCGACCTCCGCGAAGAGAAAACGCGCCCGGGCGGGGTCGCCCGGCGCCTTCTCCGGCGGGACCTCCCGCCGCACCCGTCTCCGTCCCGGACCCAAGCCATGGCCGCCTGCGAACCCGCCGACCAACGCCCGGAAGCGCCGACGGCGCCTCCCGCAGGCTGACCGCCGCGATGCCCCCTTTTCTGCAGTTGCGGCGGGTGAGCAAGCGCTACGGCGGTATCCGCGCGCTCGACGGCGTCGACTTCGCGCTTTCCGGCGGCGAAACGCACGGGCTGATCGGCGAGAACGGCTCGGGCAAGAGCACACTGATCAAGATCATCTCCGGCGCCGAACGGCCGGAGCCGGGCGCGGAGCTGCTGGTCGTGGATCGCCCCGCGCCGTTTCCGACCCCGGCCGGCGCCGCGCGCCTCGGCGTCCAGGTCATCCCCCAGGATCTCGCGCTGTTTCCGAACCTGACGGTGGCGGAGAACATCGCGCTGCCCGGCGATCTCGGCCGCCCCCTTCTCGCGCCGCTCCCGAAGCGCAGGAGCGCGGAGGCGGCGCAGAACGCGCTGGACCGGGTCGGTCACGCCCTCCCGCTTTCGGCGCGCGTCGAGGATCTGCCGGTCGCGGAGCGGCAGCTCGTCGCGATCTGCCGCGCGATCGCGGCCGAGGCGCGCCTCGTGATCATGGACGAGCCAACCGCGGCGTTGACCGCCGACGAGGTCCGGCGTCTCGTCGCGATCATCGCCACGCTGAAGGCGCGGGGCGTCGCGGTGCTGTTCGTCAGCCACCGCCTCGCCGAGGTGCGCGACGTCGCCGACCGGATCACGGTGCTTCGCGACGGCCGCGTGACGGGGCGCTTCGCCGCGGGCGCCGACGTGCGCGCCCTGTCCGAGGCGCTCGCCGGCCGGCACTACGACTACGAGCCGCCGCCCGCCCCGCCGCAGGACGGCGCGCCCCTTCTCGAGACCCGCCGCCTCCGTCGCAACGGTCAGTTCCGGGACGTGAACCTGTCCATCCGCCCGGGCGAGATCGTCGGGCTCGTCGGCCGGCTCGGCGCGGGGCGGACGGAGCTCGCGCTGGCGCTGTTCGGCCTCAACCGCCCCGACGGCGGAGAGATCCTGTGGAACGGCGAGACCGTGCGCCTGCGCACGATCCGCCAGGCGGTCCGGCTCGGCATCGGCTACGTCCCGGAGGACCGGCTGTCGCTCGGGTTGGTGCTCGACCAGCCGGTCGCCGACAACGTCGTGCTGGCGGTGCTCAGGCGCTTGCGGCGCCGCTTCGGGCTGATCGACGACCGCGACCGCCGCGAGAAGGTGGCGCGCTGGCTGTCGCGCCTCTCGGTCAGGGCTTCGGCCGACCAGCCGGCGCGCGCGCTTTCGGGCGGGAACCAGCAGCGTGTCGTGCTGGCGCGGTGGATGGCGGCCGCGCCGCGGCTCGTCATTCTCGACAATCCGACCGTCGGCGTCGACATCGCGGCGCGCGACGGTCTCTATCGCATCGTTCGGGATTTGGCCGCCGAAGGCGTGGCGATCCTGCTGATCTCCGACGAGGTCGCGGAGGCGCTCGGCCAGTGCCATCGCGTTGGCGTGATGGCGGAGGGGCGGCTCACGCGGTGGTTCGCGGCCGGCAGGGCCAGCGAAGCCGAGATTCAAGCGGCCGTCCATGGCTGAGGCCCGCTTCGCCCCGCCCGAGCGGCGGCATGCCGCGGCGCTGGCGCTGGCGCTCGCCGCGCTGGTCGCGGGCCTCTCCCTGGCGAGCCCGCAGTTCCTGACGCTGCGCAACCTCGTAGACGTCGCCCAGGGGGCGGCCTTCACCGGAATCCTGGCCGCCGGCCTGCTGATCGTGCTGATCTCCGGCGGCATCGACATCTCGTTCGCGGCGGTCGCCTCGATCGCGCAATACGCCCTCGCCACGGCGCTCGGGCGCATCGAGGGGGGATGGGGTCTCGCCTTCGCCGTCGCCGGCGGCGTCGGGCTCGCGCTCGGGGTCGTCAACGGGCTGCTCGTCCACGCCCTCGCCGCTCCGTCGATCATCGTGACGATCGCGACCATGAACGTCTATTACGGCCTCCTCGTCTGGTTCAGCGGCGGGCGCTGGCTCTACGATTTTCCCGACTGGTTCGCGGCCGGCGCGAGCCTCCGGCTCGGCGCCGGGCCGCCGCTCGGCCTGCAGACCCTCGTCATGATCGCCGCCTTCGCTGCGACGTCGTGGCTCCTGCACGTCTCGTCGGCGGGCCGCCTCGTCCGGGCGATCGGCGGCGATCCCGAGGCGGCGCGCCGCCTCGGTGTCCCGCTCGGGCGGCTGAGGGTCGCGATCTACGGCTACATGGGCCTGCTCGCCGGTCTCGCGGGGCTCGCGCAGTGCCAGTATGTGCTCTCGGTCGCGCCGAACGCGCTCGTCGGCCGGGAGCTCGACGTGGTGGCGGCGCTGGTCATCGGCGGCGCGAGCCTCGAAGGCGGCGTCGGCGGCGTCCCGGGCGCGCTCCTCGGCCTCGCTCTGGTCGCCGCGACCGGCAACGGCCTGACCCTCGTCGGCGCGTCGTCCTACTGGCGTCAGGTCGCCATCGGCGCCGTCGTTCTCGCCAGCGTGCTGCTGACCGCCGTCACGCGCCGACGGCCGCCCGGCGGGAGGCGCGCGTGAGCGACGGCCTGCGTCTCGACAGTCTGCTGCTCGCGCTGCTCATCGCGCTCTCGGCCGGATTCACGCTGGCCCTGGGGTCGGATTTCGCGAGCCTCGCGACCTTCCAGTCGATCGCCTTCCAGCTGCCGGAACTCGGGCTCCTGAGCCTCGCCATGATGGTCGCGATGCTGAGCGGCGGCATTGACCTGTCGATTGTCGCGATCGCCAATCTCGCGGCGCTCGCGGCGGCGACCGCGCTCGTCGGCTTCGGCCCGAACCCGGCCGGGCTCTGGCTCGGGCCGCTGCTGGGGCTCGCCGTGGCGGCGCTCGCCGGCGCCGTCAACGGCGGGCTCGTCGCCTGGAGTGGGCTCTCGCCCATTCTCGCCACGTTGTCGACGATGACCCTCTATGGCGGCGCGGCGCTCGGCCTCAGCCGTGGCGGGGTCGTCGCCGGCTTTCCGCCGGCGATCCTGTGGCTCGGAAACGGGTCCGTGGCCGGCGTTCCGGCGCCCCTCGTCGTGTTCGCGGCGGCGGCGCTCGCCGTCGGCGTCGTCCTCAGCGCGACGCCGTTCGGCGTCGCGGTGCGGATGATCGGGTCGAACGAGCGCGCGGTCCGCTACGCCGGCGTCGACACGGCGTCCGTCATCCTGCGCGTCTACCTCCTGTCGGGCGTCCTCGCCGGCGTCGCCGGGCTCGTGATGCTCGCGCGCTTCAACTCCGCCAAGGCCGGCTCCGGCGACTCCTACCTTCTTCTGACGATCCTCGCCGCGGTGCTCGGCGGCGTCGACCCGAGCGGGGGACGCGGCCGGACGACCTCGCTGATCCTGGCGCTGCTCGTGCTTCAGGTGATTGCGAGCGGCTTCAACCTTCTCGAGGTCAGCGCCTACCTGACCCTCGTCACCTGGGGCGCGGTTTTGCTCGCCGTCATCGCGCGCCCAGCGCTGGCGCGCGCCTTTCTGCGTCGCCCGGAGACTTCGACATGAACGACAGGTCCGGCCCCGCGAAGCTCATCGTCTTCGATCTCGGCAACGCCAGCGGTCGCGTCCATCTCGGCGCGCTGGAGGGCGGCAGGCTTCGCGCCGAGGAGATCCACCGCTTCGACAACGGCCCGTCCCGCCTCGGGCGGCGATGGCACTGGGACGTGCTCCGGCTCCACGCCGAAGTGATCGAGGGCCTGCGCCGCGCCGCGGAGCACGTCGGGACGTCGCCGGTTACGATCGGCGTCGACGCCTGGGGCGTCGACTACGCCTTCCTCGACGCCGGCGGCGGGCTGATGGCGCCGATGCGGCACATGCGCGACCCGCGCACGGAGGGAATTTACGACGCAATCCACCGGACCCTGAGCCGCGAGGAGCTCTACCGGCGGACCGGCGCGATGACCATTCCGATCAACACGCTCGCCCAGCTTTTCGCCGAGCGGCGCGACCAACCCTGGCTGCAGGACAATGCGGCGACGCTTCTCTTCACCGCCGATCTCGCCAACTTCTTCCTGACCGGACGGCGCGTCTCCGACGTCACCATCGCCTCGACCTCGCAGATCCTCGATCCGGCGCGAAGGGCGTGGCGGCCCGACGTGCTCGAGGACCTCGGCCTGCCGAGCCGCTTCCTGCCGACGCTCGTCGAGCCGGGCGTCGGGCTCGGCCCGCTGATGCCGGAGGTGCAGGAGGCGACGGGGCTCGGCGACGAGGCGCGCGTGGTCGTGGTCGCCGGCCACGACACCGCAGCGGCCGTCGCGGCGACGCCGTTCTCGCCCGGCCGCCGCGCCGCCTTCCTCAGCAGCGGCACGTGGTCGCTGCTCGGCCGCGAGATCGCCGCGCCGGACCTCTCGCCCGCGGCGCTCGCCGGCAACTTTACCAACGAATGCGGCGTCGGCGGAACGATCGTCTTTCACAGGATTCTGACCGGACTCTGGCTCGTTCAGGAGTGCAGGCGGCTCTGGTCGAAGACGGCCCGGCTCGACTACGCCGACCTCGATCGCGCCGCGGCGAGCGCGCCGCCGCTCGCCTTCGTCTTCGACCCGGACGATCCGCGTTTCGTGAACCCTGCGGACATGCCGGCCGCGATCGCGTCGTGGTTCGCCGACCGCGGCCTCGCAGCGCCGGACAGCGTCGGCGCGATCACGCGCGCGATCTACGACAGCATCGCCCTCAATCACCGCCACACGATCGACGCGCTGGCGCTGCCGGGACAGGGGGCGATCGAGGCGATCAACCTCGTCGGCGGCGGCGTCCGGGCGCCGCTGCTGGCGCAGGCGACCGCCAACGCCGCGGGCGTCCCCGTGATCGCGGGACCGGAGGAGGCGACGGTCGCCGGCAACATGCTTTGTCAGCTGATCGCCGAAGGCGCGATCGGCGACCTCGACGAGGGACGCGCGATCGTGCGCCGCTCGACCGAACTCACGACCTATCAGCCGCGCGAGCGCGCCGCCTGGGAGCGCGCCGCCGCGGCCTTTCGAACCCTCAAGGGGCAGTGAAGGAGATCACAATGACAAGCAGGACTCTTACCAGCATTCTGTCCGCCGCGGCCTTCGCCGCGACGCTCGCCGGCCTTTCCGCCAGCCCCGGCGCGGCGAAGGAGCCGGAGATAGTCGCCGTGGTCAAGATCGAAGGCATTCCCTGGTTCAACCGCTTCGCCGAAGGCGTGAAACAGGCCGGGGCGGACCTTCACGTGAAGGCGACGCAGGTCGGACCCGCGCAGGCCGACCCGGCGCAGCAGGTCAAGATCATCGAGGATCTGATCGCCAAGGGCGTCGACGCCATCGTCGTCGTGCCCAACGACGCGAAGGTGCTCGAGCCGGTGTTCGAGCGCGCCAGGGCCAAGGGCATCGTGGTCGTGACCCACGAATCCCCGGACCAGAAAGGCGCCGACTGGGACGTCGAGACCATCGACAACAAGAAGTTCGCCGAAGAGGTGTTCCAGAAGTTCGCCGACCTCACCGGCGGCAAGGGCGAGTTCGGCCTGTTCGTCGGCGGCCTGACGGTGCCCTTGCACAACTATTGGGCCGACACCGGCCTCGCCTACCTGAAGGACAAGTATCCCGACCTCAAACCCGTCGCCGACCGCCTGCCGGTGGGCGAGAGCCTCGACGATTCGTTCAAGGCCACGCAGGACCTGCTCAAGGCTCACCCCAACCTCAAGGGCATCGTCGGTTTCGGCAGCCAGGGGCCGATCGCCGCGGCGCACGTCCTGCAGCAGCAGGGACTCGTGGGCAAGGTCGCAGTCGTCGGCACGGTGCTGCCGAAGCAGGCCGCGCCCTACCTGAAGGACGGCGCGCTCAACGCCGGCTTCCTCTGGGATCCCAAGGACGCAGGCTACGCCGCCGTCGCGGTCGCGAAGAAGGTTCTCGACAAGAAGCCCATCGAGCCGGGCTTCGAGCTTCCCGGGCTCGGAAAGGCCGATGTCGATCCGGCGAAGCGGCAGATCAAGTTCGATCAGATCAAGACGTTCACCGCAAACAATGCGGCGAGCTTCGGATTCTGATCCGGCGCACGAACGGAGAACCAGCGCGGCGCCTGGGCTCCTCGAGCCGCCGGAGCCGGGCAAGCTGCCGGAGCATGAGCGCAACCATGAGCCTGCGACAAAGCGGCTCATTGCCAAAATTCTATCGCGTCGATAGATCTAAGAGATATATCGGCCGGCGGGGCGTATTGGGCGCCTTTCCTCCGGCCGCGATCTTTGCGCAGTGACGAGGAGGGTGTTGGCGGTGTCCGCAGAGTCAGAAAACGAGCGCACGATCCCGTTGAAGACCTTGCTCGACGCCTTCGCCGTGCGGGCGCGGTCCTACGCGCACATCTTCGACGTGCTCAGCGAGAATTTCGGCGCGGACCGCGCCGTTGACCTGCTCGCCGAGGCGACTCATCGGATGGGCGAGGCCAACGGCCCGGCGCTCGCCAAGTTCGCGCCCGGCGACCTCGCCGGGCTCAAGGCGGCGTTCCTCGGCGCCATGCCCGCCCCAGAGGCCACGTTCAAGCCCGAGGTGCTGCAGGAGGTCGGCGGGCGTCTCGACATTCAGTTTCATGGCTGCCCGCTGGTCGCGGCGTGGAAGGAGATGGGCCGCAGCGACGACGACATCGAGCGTCTCTGTCAGGGCGCACGGGCGGTCGACCACGGCCTCTTCACCGCGGCTGGGTTCGCGTTCGCAGGGGAAGGATGGAAGCGCGACGGCGGCGATCGCTGTCGCCTCCACATCGCCCCCCGCGAAACCGACTCTTGATCCCCGATCCCATTCCTCGTCAGCAGGAGCAATCAAGGTGACTCTCAATCGTCGTTCCCTGATGATCGCCGCCGCCGTCGCGGGAGCCACGGCGCTGATCTCCGTCCCCGTCCGCGCCGACGAGCCCATTCTGATCGGGGTCAGCGGCCCGCTGACGGGGCCCAACGCGCAATACGGCGCGCAATGGAAGGACGGCTTCGACCTCGCCATCGAAGAGATCAAGAAGGCCGGCGGCCCGACCTTCCAATACGTCTTCGAGGACAGCCAGAGCGATCCGCGGCAGGCGGTCACGATCGCGCAGAAATTCGTCAAC
>CAIZGR010000731.1 GCA_903932535.1 uncultured Hyphomicrobiales bacterium
CCCAGAGCCGCCCCCGCCTCGGTGTGCGCCTCCTTGAGCTTCTCAGCCCCCTTCGCCGCCTTCTCGATGTGTTCCGCCTGCTCCTTGATCGGCGCGACCGGGATCGTTGAGACCGTCGATGCTGCCCCGCCCATCGCTTGCCGGTAGGAATGAGCCGCCTCAGCGGCTTTGCCGACGGCGCGGCCGTGTTCGACCCACGCCGGACTCCCCAGCGCCCCCTCGGCGTCCTCTGCCGCCCGCGCCACGCCCCCGAGCGCGCCGCCGAGGCCCGTCGCCGCATCGGCCGCGCGCTCGAGATGGCGCGGATGCTCGGTCCACACCGGCTTGTCGAGTTGCTCGGACGCGCCGCGCGCCTCCTTGCCGAGCTGGTCGAGCGACTTCGCCGCTTCCTTCGCCGGCCCGGTCAGCTTGTCGACCAGCGCCAGAATGACCTGAAGGCTGAGGTTCGACGCCATCGCTCCGCCCTCCGTCCCCCGCCTATTCCGACCTGGCCGCACGTTCCGCGGCGTATCGAGCCGCGAAACGACCGATGGAAGAATGGCCTGGCGCGTCGGCGCCGAAAACCTTCCGACACTCGGCGGAAATCTGGACATAGCTCAGTTTGCCAAGGCGCGCGGCGATGAACGCTCGCAGCTCCGGCCGCGCGTCGATCGGCGAGCGTGGGCAACCGAGCTTCCGGGGCCTTACCAGGCGATCCGCCGCGAGCAGCCTGGCGTATTCCGCGGCGGGGATCGTGACCGTTTCCACGGCGCCGAGAAGCCGTCTTGAAACGGCCTTCAAACGCTGTTCGGACGGCTTTCTCATGGGTCCCGGGACCGTGCGTTGAGCGGCCAAGGCGCCGGCTTCCGCCGACGCCGTCAGGCCAGGAACGGCGTGACGAGAAGATCGGCGCTCTGGTGCCAGACGTTCGTCACCGGCACAACAGCTCCCGGCGCCGCCGTCCCCCCCGTCACAGGAACGGAGCCCCCCACCACTTCCGCAATCGTCGTCGCCCTCAGCAAAGTGCGCGCGTTCTCTTCGAGCGATGGCGGAACAACCAGGAGGTTCGGCATTACGCCCAGAATGCCGCCACGATCGCCCCGGAGCGACATCATGGCCGCGCGAGCGGCGGCATAATTGTCGGCGCTCAGCGGAGCTTGCGAGCCGAAGGCGAGCTGCCACAGGCCAAAGCCGGCGTTGACGCGGGCGCGGACGCCATAGAGGTATTCGTCCCTGATGAAGACTTCGGTGTCCGTCGACTGAATCAGCGCCTGAAATTCGTAGGGAATGCGCTTCTGCCAAATCAGCGGGCGGAAAGCCTGCGTCGTGTCGAGAAGAAACCACGCCGGCCCCGATCCGGCCTGCATATTGGACACGACCGCGTCAACGCTGTTCCCGTTCTGAATAGGATGGTTGGCGGAGAAGAAAGGCTGGCCATCGTAGCAGAGCGCCGTGAATCCGGTATTCAAGAGCGGGAAAACGAGCGAGTCGGGATGAAGCCTCGCCGTGACGCCCAACTGTTTGAACATTGGCCCGTAAACGCCGTATCGGTCATCTTCGATGACGTCACGCTTGATTGATACCGTCGTTTCAAACTTCCTGTTCTTGATCGACCACCCATGCACGGCGAGCTGATTGATGACGCGGTCGCCGACCCACTCCCGGAGAAGAGGAAACTGCCCGAGGAACGGATAAACTTCTTCCGATGTCGAGGACATCGCGTCGAACGCGACATCGCCGACGTGCGAGACCGCGCCGTCAAAGCCTTGGTTGTATGCGAAGTTGAACGACGTGAAGAGCGCCTGGAGGGATTGAGGACCAATCAACATAGGGTTGTTTCCTACGGAATTGAGGGAGCGAGCGACGGAAGGCGCGCGCGTCGGCGCGACGATTTGGGCCTGGCCGAGGGGGAGACAGATGCCAACCTCATGGCCGAGCGCGAGATACAGCCGCTCGCCGGTAGGCGAAAACATCGGGGGCGCTGCCTTCGAGCCATGCATGAAGAGTGAATGGCAGCCCGGTTCATCCCGGGTTAGGGTGAGAAGTCTCACCATCAAGCCTTGATCGCCCCGCGCGCGGGAGGCGTGGCCGAGATCGAAAATGCGATGAGAAGGCTCTGGACGGCCACTGGCGTCGGAAGGCTCCATCGTACCGGCGATTTTTTTAAAAGCCAATTTGAAAGCGCTGTGGGGCTTCTGCGGCCATTTCGGCGGGGGATGTCGGGCGCGGTGCGGTCGGACGGCGCGGGAGAGCCTTTTTGACCTTCCCGAGACGGCTGCGCTACCGCGCTTCCGCTCGCGCCCTGCGTCTCGCGGCGTGCGCCCAGACGGTTCTTCGCGTCACGCCTTCGGTGCGGGCGATCTCGTTGGCGCTGCGGCCGGCGTCGATCGCTTCGGCGATGCGACGCGCGCGGGCTTTCCACGGATTCTCGTCGAACGGATTGGCGGGGACGTCTATCGCCTCCCCGCCCCACAACGAACAGAGCGCCGCCGCTCCGGCTTCGCCCATCGCCTCAACGAGCCACGACCCGTGGGGAGTCTTCGGCACGTAGAAGCGCTGGCCTGCCCTGGCTTGCGCCAGACCGCGCGCCGCGTCGATTCCCGCCGCGTCGGCGATTTGACGATATATCCAAGGGAGATTCAAAACCGATCCCTCATTCCGGAAGCGCGGGCCGGCAGCCAAGAGAAGGCGCGGCGCGCGCGCCAGGCTGCTCAGGCGGCCGTTGTGGCG
>CAIZGR010000732.1 GCA_903932535.1 uncultured Hyphomicrobiales bacterium
AGCTCCGGCATCTCCGAGGAGATGACGATGACGCCCTTGCCCTGCGCCGCCAGGTCGTTGATGATCGTGTAGATCTCGTATTTCGCGCCGACGGCGATGCCGCGTGTCGGCTCATCGAGCATCAAGACCTTCGGCTCGGCGAACAGCCACTTGCTCAGCACCACCTTCTGCTGGTTGCCCCCCGAGAGGTCGAGCGTGCGCTGATGAATGCTGGAGGACCGGATGCGCAGCGCGCTGCGGTAGCGGGTCGCCACCTGTTCTTCCAGCGCCTCGTCGATCACGCCGCGCTCGGACACGCCGCCGAGTCTGGAGAGCGTGATGTTGTGCTTGATGTCCTCGTTGAGGATCAGCCCGAGCATCTTGCGATCCTCGGTGACATAGGCGAGGCCCGCGTCGATGGCGTCGTCGATCGTGTCGAGCTTCACCGCGCGCCCTTCGAGCGTCGCGGCGCCGGTGATGTTGCGCCCATAGGCGCGGCCGAACACGCTCATGGCGAGTTCCGTGCGCCCGGCGCCCATGAGGCCGGCGATTCCGACGACCTCGCCGCGCCTGACGTGCAGGTTCACCCCCTTCACCACGGCGCGGCCCGCGTGCTGCGGGTGCTCGACGCGCCAGTCGCGGATCGAGAACAGCTCTTCGCCGATGGCGCAGGCGCGATGCGGATAGCGCTCCGTCATCTCGCGTCCGACCATGCTGCGGATGATGCGGCTCTCGCTGACCTGACCGGCGCGGCAGTCGATGGTCTCCACGGTCGATCCGTCGCGCAGCACGGTGATCGAATCGGCGACCTTGGCCAGCTCGTTCAGCTTGTGCGAGATCATGATCGAGGTCATGCCCTGCTTCTTGAATTCGAGCAGGAGATTGAGAAGGGCTGCGCTGTCGGCCTCGTTGAGGCTCGCGGTCGGCTCGTCGAGGATGAGCAGCTTCACTTTCTTCGAAAGCGCCTTGGCGATCTCGACGAGCTGCTGCTTGCCCACCCCGATGTTGGTGATGAGCGTGTTGGGCGATTCCTTCAAGCCCACCGTCCGCATCAGCTCGCGGCTGCGGCGGAACGATTCGTTCCAGTCGATGACGCCGTTCCGGCCGGGCTCGTTGCCCAGGAACATGTTTTCGGCGATCGAGAGCTGCGGGGCGAGCGCAAGCTCCTGGTGAATGATGATGATGCCGACGTGCTCGCTGTCGACGATGCGGCGGAAGCGCCGCTCCTCGCCCCTGTAGAGGATCTGGCCTTCGTAAGAGCCGTAAGGGTGGACCCCGCTGAGCACTTTCATCAGCGTGGATTTTCCGGCGCCGTTCTCGCCGCAGAGCGCGTGGATCTCGCCCTCCTCGACCGCGAAACTGACGTCGCGTAGAGCGACAACCCCCGGAAATTTCTTGGTGATTCCCTTCATTTCCAGGATTGTGGGCATTTTTCGGCTCTGACCCCAGTTTGACGCACTCTAGGCGCATCGCCGAATGCGGGCCAAGACAAATTTTCGGGGCCTCCGCGCCGCGGCGCGGAGGCGTTCTTCGTCGGCGCTTACTGAAGCTGGTCGAGCTTGTAGTAGCCGCTGTCGACCAGGGTATGCTTCCAGTTGGTCGCGTCGACCGGGACCGGCTTCAGGAGGTACGACGGGACCACCTTGACCTTGTTGTTGTAAGTCGTCGTGTCGTTGATCTCCGGCTTGCCGCCCTTGACGACCGCGTCCACCATGCCGGCCGCGACCTTGGCGAGGTCGCGCGTGTCCTTGAAGATCGTCGAATACTGCTCGTGCCCGATGATCGACTTGACCGACGGGATTTCTGCGTCCTGGCCGGAGATGTACGGCATCGGCAGATCCTTCGTGCCGTAGCCGACGCCCTTCAGCGCCGAGATGATGCCGATGCTGATGCCGTCATAGGGCGACAGGACCGCGTCGACCTTCTTCTTGGTGTAATAGGCCGAGAGGAGGTTTTCCATGCGGGACTGGGCGGTCGCCGCGTCCCAGCGCAGCGTGGCGACCTTGTCCATGCCCATCTGCTTCGACTGGACGACCAGCTCGCCCTTGTCGATGTAGGGCTTCAGCACCGACATCGCGCCGTCGTAGAAGAAGAAGGCGTTGTTGTCGTCGGCAGAGCCGCCGAACAGCTCGATGTTGAACGGGCCCTTCTTGCCCTGGTCGAGCCCGAGGCCATGGACGAGCGTCTTGGCCTGCTCGACGCCGACCTGGAAGTTGTTGAAGGTCGCGTAATAGTCGACGTTCGGCGAGCCGACGATCAGGCGGTCGTAGGAGATCACCTTGATCCCCTGTTCGGCGGCCTTCTCCAGCGCGTTCGACAGGGTCGTGCCGTCGATCGCCGCGATCACCAGGACCTTCTCCTTCTTGGTGATCATGTTCTCGATCTGGTTGAGCTGGGTCGGGATGTCGTTGTCGGCGTACTGGAGGTCGGTGTCGTAGCCCTTGGCCTGAAGCACCTTGACCATGTTGTCGCCGTCGGCGATCCACCGCGCGGAAGACTTCGTCGGCATCGAGATGCCGATCGTCGGCTTGTCCGCCGCCTGGGCGGTCGCCGCGACGGCGAATGCGCCGAGCGCGAGCGCGGCCGCGAATTTCATCAGCTTCATTGCTTCCTCCTGGGCCAACCTCTTGGCCTGCTCATCTGCGCCCGCCGATGTGGCCGGCCTACCTGCGCCGGCTCGGCCGGCGCGCGGATCGTCACGCAGTTCCCGGGAGCAGACTCCTGAGAGCCCGGCCGGAACGGCGATGTTGAACTCATCGGAAAACGGATGACATGGCCGAGCGCGCCCTAGGCGGCGGTCTCATCGCCCTTGCTTCACGTTGTCCTCCCGCTCGCATTGTCGACGCTCTCGAACGCCGTGTAGCGTTCATCGCCCTGGCATGCAAGCGGCGCCGCGGCCGCGATGGACTGCTGTTAACTTATGTTCTCTCGCCCTTTCCGGGTCAACGGCTGGAAACCGGCCGCGGTGCGCAATTCGTCGCCCCCGTTTGGGCGCGTTCGCCCGCAGGCGGTCATCGCGCCAGCCGCGCGGCCCGGAGCGCGCGGCGGACGACGCCCGCCGGCGCCGCGCCGGTCAGGCCGAGGCCCGCTGCGAGCGCCGGAAAATAGACCGCGACGCCGAGCATCGTGAGGATGGCGAGCCGGATCTCGCGCGCGAACCGCACAGGCCCGAGCGCGAAAGCCAGCGCCGGATCGGCGAGGGTCAGCGCGAGCGCGAGCGCCCCGGCGGCGAACAGGGTCGCCGCAGCCGCGCCGATGAACCGGTCGTCCGGGGCGCTCCAGCCGCGCCGCCGGGCGAGGGCGTAGACTCCGGCGACCTTCACCCACAGGCCCGCGGCGGTCGCCAGCGCCAGCCCCGGCGCGCCGAGCGGCCGGTAGAGCAGAAACTTCAGCGCGACATTGAGCGCGACGCCGACGAGCGTCACCTTCATCGGCGTCGCGGTGTCGCCGCGCGAGAGAAAGCTCGCCGCCACGATCCGGTCGACGAACAGCGCCGGCATGCCGATCGAATAGGCCGCCAGCACGCCTGCCGCCTGATGGGTGGCGGTCGCCTTGAACGCGCCGTGCTCGAAAGCGGCGGCGATGAGGAGATCGGGAATGAGCAGGAAGACGACGACGAACGGCGCGCCGAGCGCGAAGGTCAGGGACGCGGCGCGGTTCTGGGCGTGCAGCGCCGCCTCGTCGTCGCCCCGCGCGATCAGGCCCGCCATCTCCCGCAAGAGCACCGAGCCGGTGGCGATGACGATCACGCCTCCCGGCAACTGGTAGAGCCGGTCGGCGTAGCTGATCGCCGAGAGCCCGCCGGTCGGCAGGAGCGAGCCGACGATCTGGTCGGCGAGCGCGCCGATCTGGTAGCTGGCGGAAATGCCGATCGCCGGCCCGAGCATCCAGAAGAACTGGCGCACCTCCGGCGTCCAGCGCGGGCGGGCGAGGCGCTCGAGCAGCCCGCGCCGGCGCGCGTCGAGCATCGCCAGCGCGAGCTGCGTCGCGCCCGAGGCGAGAAAGCCCCAGCTCGCCATCGCCGCCACCCCGGGCGAGACCTTTGGGAAAAAGGCGGCCCAGCCGAGGAAGGCGATCATGCACACGTTCGCCGCCGCGGGCGCGGCGGCGGGAAGGCTCCACGAATTGTTGGCGTTGAGCGTGCCCTGGTGCAGGGCGAACAGCGCGATGAACGCGATGTAGGGGAACATGATCCGCGACATCGCCACCGCGTTGGCGAATTTTTGCGGCTCGCGCACGAAGCCGGGCGATGTCAGTTCGACGAGCAGCGGCATGTCGAGATACACGAGGCCCAGCAGCACGACCTGCGACAGGATCAGGAGCGTGAACACTTGGCTCGCGAAATGGCCGGCCGCCTCATGGCCCTTCCGCTCCAGCACCCGGGTGTAGGTCGGCAGATAGGCGGCGTTGAACGACCCCTCGCCGAAGATCTGCCGAAATTGGTTCGGCAGCTTGATCGCCGCGACATAGGCGTCGTTGAGCGCCCCGCCGCCCAGCAGCGCCGCCAGCGCCATGTCGCGGAAGAAACCGGTCAGCCGGGAGACGACCGTCCATCCGCCGACGGAGAAAATGTTGCGGACCATGCGCGACATGCGCAAAGGCTTTAGCCGGATTCGGCGGCCCGCGGCAAAGTTCCGCGCGGCGCGCGGGAGGCGGAGCGCGGAAGCGCTCCGTTCCCCTCACCGGCAGGGTGGCTCGCCGGGCTTGCCGCACGCCCGCTCCCGGCCCTCGGAATGTTCCGGCTTCCGCTCGGCCGCGGCGGGCGGACCTTTCGGCGCTCCGCCCGGCGCCAGTTCCGGCCGGGGGCGCTCGACGGGAGGCGCCATGGCCGCAGGCATGGGCCGTTGCGGCTCCGGCGCCCGCGATTCGCGGTTGGGCGCGGCCTCTGGTCGCGCCGGCCTTTCCAGGCCTTCGGGCCTGGGCGGCGCGCCGGGGCTCTTTCTCTGGGGCTCGATGGCGCCCGGCTTCGGGAGGGCGGGCGGCTCGGGCTTCGTGGGCTTTTCGCCGAGAGCGGGGGGGCGGGGCGCGACGGGGACCGCGGGCGCGAGGGTCGCTCCGGCCGGGGCTTTCCGCTCGGCGTTCGGCGCGGGAGCGAGCGGCTCGGGCTTCGTGGGCTTTTCGCCGAGACCGGGGGGGAGGGGCGCAACGGGAACTGCGGGCGCGAGGGTCGCTCCGGCCGGGGCTTTCCGCCCGGCGTTCGGCGCGGGAGCGAGCGGCTCGGGCCGCGTAGGCTTTTCGCCGAGACCGGCGGGGAGGGGCGCAACGGGGACCGCGGGCGCGAGGGTCGCTCCGGCCGGGGCTTTCCGCTCGGCGTTCGGCGCGCCGATCGGCGCCGGAAGCGCGTTCGGTCCCGGCGCGGGCTGAAGCTCGGCGGCCGCCTTCGCCGGCACGACGCCCGGCCCCCTGAGGTCGCCGGGTCGCGCCGTCGCGGCGACCGCCGGCTTCCCCTGGTTGGCGGAACGGAACTGCATCGCCTCCATGCTGGCCGTGCGCGCGTGGGTGAGCTGCGCCGGGGTCGGGCGCAGGTGCTCCTCGGTCGTCAGGCGCTCCTGTTCCGGGGTCGGCCTGAGGGCCGCCCCGCCGGGGCCGCCGTTGTAGCTGACGCGCGCGGCCCCGGGCGGGACCACGACATTCTGGGTGTAGACGTTGGTGATGCGGACGCCGCCGAAGTTGTTGACGGTCGTGTTGTAGGCCAGACGGCCGCCTTCCCAGCGTCCGCCTTCGTAGCCTTGGCCGTTGTAGCCGAAGCCGTAGTTGACGCCGCCGTAGAAGCCGACGTGCGGCCCCCAGAAGCCCTGGTGGAAGAGATAGGCGCCCCCGACGAAGGCCCAGTATCCGGGCGTCCACAAGACCCCCGGCTGCGGCGGCGCCACCCAGACCCCGGGCACCCAGTAATAGTCGTAATTGTTCCAGGCCCAGTAGCCGGGCGTCCAGATGTAGCCGGGCGCCGGGATCGGCGGCTGCTCGTACACGGGCAGGGGCGGGGGCGGCTCCTCGGCCTGGATCGCCGGACCCGACCAGGACGCTCCCGTCGGCGGGCAGGCGCAGGTCTGGGCGAAGGCGGGCGCGACGAGGGCCGGCGCAGCGACGCCGACCAGAAAACACGTCAACGCCGGTCCCGAGAAACGCATGGCGTGATCCTTTCCAAAACCTTGTCGAGAGGCGATCCGTACGGCCGGGGTGGCTCGGTCGCG
>CAIZGR010000733.1 GCA_903932535.1 uncultured Hyphomicrobiales bacterium
CGACCGTGCAGCCCTATCGTCTGCCGGTCGGCGGCCGGCTGTTCCTGGAGAACTGCGCGGGCTGCCACATGCCGAACGGCGCGGGGGCGGTGGGGTCCGGGCCGGGACCGGAGCTCGCCGGCAACCCGATCGTCATCGCGCCCAGTCCCGACGATCTCCTGTCGATGGTTCTTGGCGGCCAGGTCGCGCAGCACGCCATGGTCGCGATGCCGGCGTTCAAGATGCAGTTCACCGACGCCGAGATCGCCGCCGTGCTGAGCTACGTCCGCACATCCTGGGGCAACAGCGCTTCGCAGGTGACGCCGCAAGAGGTCGCGGCCTTCAGGAAGCAATTCTTCCCGGGAAAGGGGCCGTAGCGATGAGCGCCTTCGTGAAGACTTTGCGATGCGGCGCGCTCGGGAGCGGCCTCGCGCTCGTGGCGACGGCGGCCTCCGCACAGGCCGTGAAGGTCCACTCCGACTGGCCGCAGGATCGTCTGGCGCCGCTGGCGGAGGCCGCCGAGAAGGCCGTTCCCGGCGTGAAGATCGACTGGACGGACGCCGATCAGGCCGAATTCCTGTGGGGCGTCCCCGTGCGGCTCCTGATGGCGGCGGAGCGCGAGGGGCGGCTCGAAGGCTATACCCCCGCCGGCGCGCCGCGCCTGAGGGCGAGCTTCCATTCCGCGTCCTCGCCGATGGGCTGGACGGGCCTGACCGCGACGGCGCCCGCCGTCTGCTTCAACACCCTGATCGGAGGTCAGTCGTTCGCGATGCCGACGCCCGCGACGTGGGAGACGCTGGCGAGCTCCGCGTTCAACCTCGCCTACGGGATCGGCCCGCAGGTGCAGATCGTCGACCTCGCCGAGGCGCCGACTGGCGCCGGCCTCGCGACAGGCTGGGCGGCGGCGATGGGCGAGACGGCCGCCGCGCGCTTCGTGCGCGCGCTGTCGACGAACGTGGTCGAAGCGCGCCGCGAGGCAGCCGCCGTCTGTCGCGCGGTCGCCGAGGGCTTTAGCGCCGTCGGCGTCGGCGTTACCCCGGACGCGCTGGCGCTCGCCGCGCAGGGCGCCAACCTCCAGATCATCGTGCCGACGCCGGTCGCCTACGAGATGGACGGCTCGGCCTTGGGCAAGGGCGCGTCGGAGGCGGCCAAAAAACTCGCCGACTTCGCGGTCTCGCGGGACGCCATGGCGCTCTATGCCAAGGGCGCGCTCATCGTCTCGCTGCCGGGCGTTGCGAACACCATCGATCCCGTTCCGCCCGCGTCGTCGCGCGATCTCGAGACGATCGACTTCAGCGCCGAAAAGGCCGCGGCGGCGGACGTCCTGCGCGCCTGGAAGGCGACCGGGAAATCAGCGCGGTGAAGCCGCCCGCTGGCCGCCAGCGGGCGGCGCATGTTTCGAGAATAGGGTTGGGGCGTCAAACATGAATCGGTTTTCGCTGTTCATCGTTGCGGCGGGCGCCTGCCTCGCCGCCGCGCCATCCATGGCGCAGCAGGCTTCGCCCAATCAGCTCCAGGGCCCGGACAAGGGCACGGCCGAGGCCGCGCCCGCGGAACCCGGAGCAAAGCCGGCGCCGGCGCGCCGCAAGGACCGACGCGTCGGAAAGCTCCATGACCAGTTGAGGGGACAGAAGAATGCCGACGACAAGGACCTCAACGAGGCCACCCCGAGCGACCCCTACGCCGGCTATCTCCACTTCAAGAAGGAGCTCGAAAGCGCGACCGGCGTGACGTACCAGCTCCAGCCGGGCGTCATGTGGCAGTGGGGCGCCCCGAACGGCGGGTCGAACGCAGCCCAGTTCCTGTGGACCCCGAGCCTCAACTGGGACATGTTCGACAACGATCGCGTCGGCCAGGGCTCGATCCAGATCGGCTACACCTACAACAATTACTGGACCCGGCCGACCGGCGTGACCCTGTCGAACCGGCTGAACGTCCTGTCGCAGATCAACGACTCGGCGGCGAACACCTACAATTTCTCGACCCTGACCTACACCCACGTCTTTCCCGGCAACCTCCTGCAGGTGACGGTCGGCCAATACGGATTCGGAAACTTCGATTCGAACCAGTACGCCGGCAACCAGCTGACCAACTTCGTCAACTACGCGCTGTCGCAGCACGGCTCGCAGGCCTACACACCCGACCGCCTCGGCGGCTACGTCCAGATCAACCCGACCGACACGATTGCGATCGCCGGCGGCGGGCAGAACGCGGAGAACATCACGGGCGATTATATCCAGGCGAACGGGGTCTTTAACGCCCCCTGGGCTTGGTTCGTCTACGGCCAGTGGACGCCGACGCTGCCGTTCCTGCCGGCGAGCCAGTCGAGCCAGTACAGCCTCGTCGTCTACGACCAGCCGTCGGTTCCCCAGCAGCCGGTTTCCTCGATCGGCTGGTCGGCGAACGCGGTCCAGAACATCAACGCCAACTGGGGCCTGTTCGCCCGCGCCAACCACTCGACCGGGCCGATCTCGCCGATCGCGACCTCGATCGCGGGCGGCGTCGCCTACAACAATCCGTTCAACTTCGGAAAGAAGGACCAGATCGGCGTCGGCCTCGCCTGGAACGCGACCAACATGTCGGCCTACGCGGGCCAAGCGGTGCGCTCGTCCGAGACGGTCGCCGAGGCCTACTACAACCATGTGTTCTTCAAGGTCCTCCAGGTCGGGCCGGACGTGCAGGTCATCTTCAATCCTGCCCTTTACCCGCACGCCGGCACGGCGGAGGTGTTCACGTTCCGGATCACGGGGCTGATCTGAGCAGTCGCGCGGATGCTTACGCCGCTCAAAATGGGCGCCGACGCTGTTGACCGGCTTCAGCCGATCGGAGAGCCTCCGAGAAGCGGTTGGATTGGGCGGTCTTGCATCGACCGGCCTCCGGTAGCCGGGGGAACGGAAAATGAATCTGGAAACCTTGAAATCCGGCGTGACGGCCGGCTTTGCAGCGACGGTCGTTCTCTCGATCCTCATGATCGCGAAGTCGTTCGTGGGGTTGATGCCCGAACAGAATCCCATTCGCGACATCGTGACGGTTGCGGACAACTTCACCGGATTGCGGCTTCCGCTCGTCGCCGGCTGGGTTGGCCACTTCGTGATCGGCTCGATCGTCTGGGGCGTGATCTACGCGCTGATCGAGAAGAGCCTTCCCGGACCCGCCGTCGTCAAGGGGCTCATCTTCGCGGTGTTGGCTTGGCTCGCCATGATGATCGTGTTCATGCCGCTCGCAGGTCAGGGATTTTTCGGCCTCGACGATGGCCCCGCCGCTATTGTCGCGACGCTGGCCCTCCACCTCGTCTACGGCGCGGTGCTCGGCGTCGTCTACGCGAACCAGCTCGGCGGCGCGGCGATCGCCGACGTGCGCCCGAACTAGAGGCGACGGCGCCCGCGCCGGGATCCGGAGGTTTCGAGGAGTGTGCATCGGCGTCCCGATGATCGTGGAGTCTGTCGAGGGGATGTTGGCGACCTGCATCGCGCGCGGCTGCCGCCGCGACGTGTCGCTCATGCTCATCGGCGAGGACGCGGTCGAGCCCGGCGCGCATGTGCTCGTGCACCAGAACATCGCCATGGACGTTATCACCGCGGAGCACGCATCCCTGATCTGGGAGGCCTTCGACTTGGCGCTCGGCGCCGACGCGCCAAGAGGCGAGCCCGAATTCGAGGAGATTGCCGAATGCTAGTTCCCCCGCCCCCGATCTGGCGCGCCGGCGAAACGCTCGGCGAGCAACTCGCGCACGCGGGGGTCAGCCGGCGCGACCTGCTGAAGTTCGCCGGACGCATGGCCACGCTGATCGCGATGGGGCCGCTCCTGCCGGGGCAGACCGCGGCGATCGCCGAGACGATCGCCGACAAGCTCGCCTCGGTGAAGAAGCCGAACGCCGTCTGGCTGCAATTGCAGGAATGCACGGGCTGTCTCGAGTCGACGCTCCGGGCCGGCCACACCTCGATCGAGGAGCTCGTCCTCAACATGGTGTCGCTGAACTATTGCGAGCTCGTGATGGCCGCCTCCGGAAACGCGGCCAACGCCGCGCTCGACGCGACCAACCGGGAGCCGCACATCCTCGTCATCAACGGCTCGGTCCCGACCGCCAACGCGGGCTATTGCACGATCGGCGGCAAGTCGACCGAGACCATCCTGCGCGAGGCGGCGGCCAACGCGACGGCGATCCTCGCGGTCGGGTCCTGCGCCTTCGACGGCTGCGTCCAGGCGGCGGCCCCGAACCCGACCGGCGCGGTCGGCGTGCGCGACATCCTGACGGGCCGCGAGGTCGTGAACGTCTCGGGCTGCCCGCCGATCGCCGACGTGATCACCGCGACCATCGTCTACGTCCTGACCTACGGCCGCACCCCGCCGGTCGACGAGCTCGGCCGGCCGCTGTTCGCCTATGGCGCCCGCATCCACGACAATTGCCCGCGCCGCGCGCATTACGACGCCGGCCAGTTCGTGACGTCCTTCAGCGACCAGGCGTCGCGAGAGGGCCATTGCCTCGCCCATATGGGCTGCAAGGGCCCGGACACGTTCTCGCCCTGTCCGGTCATCAAGTGGAACGGGGAGATCAGCTTCCCGATCCAGGCCGGTCATCCGTGCCTCGGCTGCACCGAGCCGCACTGGTTCGACCGCAACACGCCCTTCTATCACGCGCTCCCGAACATTCCGGGCATGGGCGTCGAGTCGACCGCCAACAAGGTCGGGGCCGTGGCGCTGGCCGCCGTCGGCGTCGGCATCGCCGCGCACGGCGTCGCGACCCTCGTGCGCCGGCATCTCCGCTCCGACGACGACACGCCGCCATCCTCGGACTGATCCCCAGAAAAGGGTTTTGAGACGATGTCCACCCGAGTCGTGATCGACCCACTGACCCGCATCGAGGGCCACTTGCGCGTCGAGCTTCTGGCCGAAGACCGGAGGATCAAGGACGCTTTCGCCTGCACGACCCAGTTCCGCGGCGTCGAGAACGTCCTCGTCGGGCGCGACCCGCGCGACGCGTGGGTGTTCGCGCAAAGAATTTGCGGCGTCTGCACCTTCACCCACGGCCTCTGCTCGATTGCCGCGGTGGAGGACGCGATCGGCTATCCGATCCCGGTGCAGGCGAAGCTCATCCGCGACCTGATGATGCGCACGATCCTGATCCAGGACCACGTCATCCACTTCTACCAGTTGCAGGCGCTGGACTGGGTCAATGTCGTGACCGCGCTGAAAGCCGATCCGGCGGAGGCCGCGCGCATCGGCTCGAGCCTCTCCAACTGGACGGGCAATTCTCGGGGAGCGATGGCTGAGACTCAGGAGACGGTGAAGAAGATCGTCGAGAGCGGCCAGCTCAGCATCTTCACCAACGGCTATTGGGACCATCCGGGCTACCAGCTTCCGCCCGCGGTCGACCTGCTCGCGGTGACCCACTACCTGCAGGCGCTGACCTTCCAGCGCGAGATGATCAAGCTGCACACGATCTTCGGCGGCAAGAACCCGCATCCCAACATGCTGGTCGGCGGCATGGCGACGCCGATCAACATGGACAACGAATGGACGATCAATCAGGTCCGCCTCGACCAGTTGAAGGCGATCGTCGCCGGGACCCAGACCTTCGTCGAACAGGTCTACTACCCCGACGTCCTTGCGATCATGGGCTTCTACAAGGAGTGGTTCGACATCGGCGCCGCCAACCCGAACCTGATGGCGCTCGGCCTCGCCGGGACCTGGGGCTCCGGCGATCCGAACCTCTATCGCGGCAATCGCCTCGAGCCCGGCCTGCTGCTCGACGGCGACTTCCGTAAGCCCGTCCCGTTCG
Organism: uncultured Hyphomicrobiales bacterium; assembly: GCA_903932535.1. Taxonomy (GTDB): domain Bacteria; phylum Pseudomonadota; class Alphaproteobacteria; order Rhizobiales; family Beijerinckiaceae; genus Roseiarcus. The sequence continues at coordinate 5,759 of CAIZGR010000733.1, forward strand.
ACCTGTCGAAGATCGTCGAATACATCAGCTCCGGCTGGTACGACTACTCGGTCGGCGCCGACAAGGCCCTGCCGCCGTGGCAGGGCGAGACCAATCCCAACTACACCGGCCCGCAGCCGCCCTACGAGTGGCTCAGCGACCGGCCGAAGTACACCTGGGACAAGGCGCCGCGCTACGGCGACAAGGCGGTGCAGGTCGGGCCGATCGCCCGCATGCTGCTCGCCTACGCCCAGGGCGAGCCGAGCGTCGTCACGATGCTCGACGCGGCGATGGCGCAGCTCGGGATCAGGCTCGAGCAGATGAACTCGACCGCCGGCCGCACGCTCGCGCGCGCCATGGAATCGGTGCTGATGGCGCGCGAGATGCAGGCCGTGTTCGCCGATTTCGCCGGACGCATCCTGAACGGCGACACGGCCGTGTTCAATCCCGACAAGTGGGAGCCCTCCTCGTGGCCGCAGGCCGCGAAGGGCGTCGGCTTCGTCGAGGCGCCGCGCGGACTGCTCAGCCACTGGGTCCAGCTCGAGAAAGGCGCGATCAAGAATTACCAGTGCGTGGTGCCGACGACGTGGAACGCCTCCGGCCGCGACCCGTCCGGTCAGATGGGCGCGTTCGAATACGCGCTCGCGCACAGCAAGCAGCATCCGCTGACCGACAAGGACAAGCCGCTCGAGGCTCTGCGCACGGTGCACTCCTTCGATCCCTGCATGTCCTGCGCGGTGCACTGACGAGAGGGAAAGGCGATGTCCGAGCGAGAGATCGCAATCGACCCGGCGCCCGAGGCCCCGGCCAAGGCCGCGTGGCGCTCGGGCCTCTACGTGTTCGCGCCGGTCTGGAGCCCGCTGCTGCGGGTTCTGCACTGGAGCTGGGCCCTGCTCATCACGGCGCTGGTGGTGACCGGGCTCGAGATCGAGACCATGGCGCTCACAGTCGAGACCTCGCGGATCGACACCGGATTCTTCTTCGGTTACGTCCGGCTGGTTCACTACGTGTGCGGGTGGCTGCTCGCCGCGGTCATTCTCATGCGCCTTGCGGACGTTCTCCTCAGCCGGAACCGCCACGAGTCCTGGCGCGGGCTCTTCCCTTTCCTCTCGCTCCGGGACGTCCGCAATTTCTTCGAGTCGATCGCCGACTATCTCCTCCTCAGGACCGACGAGGGAAAGACGTACCTCGGCCACGACCCGCTGGCGCGGGCGTCGTTCGTCGGCGCCTATCTCGTGATGATCCTCGCCATCCTCAGCGGTTTGTCCCTCTACGGCCTCTACGACCCGCGCAACTGGTTCTTCAGCTGGTTCGAGGCACCCGTCCACGCCTTCGGGCCGACCACGGTGCGCCTTGTTCATGTCGCGGCGATGTGGCTCCTGATCCTGTTCGTGCCGGCGCACATCTATCTCGTGGTCCGCGCCGACGGCTGGGCCCGCGCCGGTTCGCTCTCGGCGATGCTGAGCGGCGGCCGATGGATCAGACAGGGCGCGCGCCTCGAGGACGAGTGAGTTCGGGAATCGTAAGACGGTCTACGAAAGCGTGGCCGCCGCAGGACCGGCGATCTGCTTCGTCTCGTCATGAACGGAAACGCAAGCAGCGCCCCTGCCAAGCGCGGCGCTCATTTTGAGCGGCAAGGCCGTTGACCCACTGGAAACGATCCCGCACGCTCCGCGAGACAAGGGCGCGCCCCGGAGGCGCTGACCCGCCAGGGCCTCGGGACGCTCCATGGAAAGATTCGACGTCACGCTTCTTTCGCGCATTCAGTTCGCGTTCGTCATCTCCTTCCATATCATCTTTCCCTCGTTCACCATCGGGCTTGCGGCGTGGCTCGCGACGATCGAGGCCGTGCATTACGCCACCGGCAACTCGGTGTATCGCCGCGTCTTCGACTTCTGGCTCCGCGTGTTCTCGATCGCGTTCGGCATGGGGGTCGTCACCGGCATCGTCATGGCCTTCCAGTTCGGCACGAACTGGTCGAGCCTCGCCGACAAGGCCGGGGCCATCCAGGGACCGCTTCTCGGCTACGAGACCTTCACGGCGTTCCTCCTCGAGGCGACGTTCCTCGGCGTCGTGCTGTTCGCCCGCGACCGGGTCCCGCCATGGTTCTATCTCCTGTCGTGCATCCTGGTCTCGGTCGGGACGCTGTTTTCATCCTTCTGGATCCTCGCCAACAACAGCTGGATGCAGGTTCCCGTCGGGCACACGATGGTCGACGGCCGCTTCGTCCCCGACGACTGGATGAAGATCACGCTCGGCGAGGTCCAGCTCACACGCTGGCCGCACATGGTGCTCGCCTGCTTCCTCACCACCGGAATGAGCGTGATCGCGACCGCGTCGTGGTGGCTTCTGCGCGGCAGGCATGTCGCCGAGGCGATGGTGTCGCTGCACTGGGCGCTCGGGCTGGTCGCGGTCCTGATTCCGATCCAGCTGTTCGTCGGCCATCTGACCGGGGTGATCGTGCACGATCACCAGCCGGAGAAATTCGCAGCGATCGAGGCGCGGTTCCACACCCAGAAACCGGCGAGCGAGGTCCTGTTGTCGTGGCCCGACGCTCCGACCGGCAAGAACCTCTTCGCGATCGAAGTTCCGAAGCTCGGCAGCTTCATCGCCAACGGGAACTGGGATGCGCGCGAGCGCGGCCTCGACGCCTTCCCGCCCAACGACCGGCCGCCCGTGCTGATCCCGTTCTTCGGCTTCCGCCTCATGGTCGCGATGGGGCTCGTCCTTCTGGCCGTCTCATGGACCGGCGTCGTCCTGATGTGGCGACACGTGCTCGAGCACGCGCGCTGGTTCCAGTGGATCGCGCTGATCTCGTTCCCCGCCGGCTTCGTGGCGGTGCTCTCGGGCTGGTTCACGGCCGAGGTCGGGCGACAGCCGTGGGTCGTCTACGGCGTCCTGCGCACCTCGGACGCGGTGACGCCTTCGCTCGGGACCTGGGACGTGGCGTTCTCGCTCGCCGCCTACGTGCTCGTCTACCTCGTGATCTATTCGTTCGGCCTCTACTACATCTTCCGCCTGCTGCGAGACGGCCCGCGCGACTTCGCCACGCCCCGGAATGGCTCTCCAAACCGTCCGATGTCCCTCGCCGCCGCGGCGGGAGAGTAATCCATGTCCTACGACACGCTCATCCTTCTGTGGGTCGCGGCGCTCGGGTTCGTTATCCTCGTCTACGGCCTGCTCGACGGCTTCGACCTCGGCGTCGGCATGCTGTTCGGCCTCGCGGAAGACGAAGAGGACCGCGACGCCTTGACAGCGACGATCGCGCCGTCGTGGGACGGGAACGAGACCTGGCTGCTTCTGATCGGGACGATCCTGTTCGGCGCGTTTTCCCAGATCTACGCGGTCCTCCTGTCGGCTTTCTACATCCCGATCCTCCTGATGCTGTTCGGCCTCATCTTCCGGGGCGTGGCGTTCGAGTTCCGCGGTCATGCCGGGCCCGGCGCGCGGGCTTTGTGGAACGTCGGCTTCTGGGTCGGGTCCGGTGTCGTGTCGTTCGTGCAGGGCGCGGCAGTTGGAACGATGATCGCGGGCATTCCGGTCGTCGATCGCCATTTCGCCGGAAACTCGTTCATCTGGCTGAAGCCGTTTCCCGTTCTCTGCGGCGTCGGGCTCATGTTCGGCTACGCGGTGCTGGGGGCGTGCTTTCTCGTCGCGCGCGGGCCCGACGAGCTCCTCGCGCGCGCAGTCACGTGGGGGCGGCGGGCCGCGATCGCCATGGGCGTCATTGTGCTCGTGAATGCGATCCTGGCGCTGCAGCTTCGCCCGGAGGCGTGGCAGAACCTGCTCGCGCGCCCGTGGGCGTTCGAAGTGGCGGCGGTCTGGGTCGTCCTGGTCGTGGGGCTGGTCGTCTCGCTGACCAGGGCGTCACGCGGCGGCGCGCCTTTCCTGCTCGCGGCGCTGTCCTTCGTCTGCGCCTTCCTGGTCCTCGCGGCGGCGTTCTGGCCCTACATGATCCCCGGAGCGGTGACGATCGCCGAGGCGGCGTCCCCGGAGTCCTCTCTCCGCTTCCTGTTCTGGGGAGGAGGCCTGTTCGCGCTCCCCATCATCATCCTCTACACGATCGTGGTGTACCGGGTGTTCAAGGTCGGCTCAGTTGCAGCCTACGAATCGGAGAGCTGATGGCGAGCGTCCGAAAGGCTTCGCCGCAACCAGAGCGAAAGCTGAGGCCCGTGAAGCGCGCTCACAGCCGATGTGGTCGCGCGTGATGCTGGGGGCGGCTCTACACGAAGATTGCGGCGGGCTTCTTTAGAAAGCGCCGGCAGGCCGGAGACCCGCGACCCGTGCAGCGCCTCAGGGATCGGCGACGGGAAGCTTCCATATGCCCTTTTCCGCCTCGAGCATGCGCCTCTTCAAAGTATCGTAGATCGGGTCGCTGCCGACGGCGGCGGCGACCGCGCCGGCGGCGAGGCAGGCGACGAGCATGGGGAGCGCGCAGTCCGCACGCGCCGTCATTTCGATCGTCAGGACCGCTCCGGTGAACGGCGCGCGAACGACCGCGTTGAACAGGGCCGCCATCCCGACGACCGCGAACGTGGTCGGCGACAGATCCCACGCGGGCAGCCAGAAGTTCGCCAACTGCGCGAAGAGCGCGCCGGAGATCGCGCCCATTGCGAGCAGTGGCGCGAAGACGCCGCCCCGCGTGCCCGCCGAGTAGCTGAACGGCCCGACGAAAAAGCGCGCGACGAACAGGACCGCGAGCGCCGTCGCCGCCGGGCTCGAGGCGAGGATGGCGGAGGCGACGCTCTCGCCCCCTCCGATCATCGACGGCCCGAACCAGCCGAGGGTCCCGACGACGAGGCCTACGAAGCCCGCGCGAAGTACCGAGGGTATGCGCTTCAGCGCA
>CAIZGR010000734.1 GCA_903932535.1 uncultured Hyphomicrobiales bacterium
CCGACAGGCGCCCCGCCGTCCTTCTGGAAGCTCGTGTGGGAGACGCGGCCGCAATGCCAGAGCTGAACGACGATCGTCCCGCCCTTCGCGTGCACGGCGTCGGTGACGGCTTTCCAGCCTCGGACCTGATCGTCCGTGTAGCAGCCCGGCGTATCCGCGTAGCCTTGCGCCTGGGCCGAGATCTGGGTCGCTTCGGCGATGATCAGGCCAGCGGTGGCGCGCTGGGCGTAATATTCGACAGCGAGAGGACCCGGGACCAAGCCCGCGCCGGCTCGGTTTCTCGTGAGCGGCGCCATCACGATGCGGTTGGCGAGTCTCAGATTGCCGGCTTGCGCGGGTTCGAACAGCGCCCGGGGCGTGCGGGTCTCGTAAGATCTCTTCAAAGGCCTGTCTCCTCGATCCATGATAACGCGGCTGGTATCGCCGCGCCGCGGGCGCCGTCTTGCAGGCGCCGCCCCCTCTGGACCCGCTCGCAACCGTAAAGCGGCACTCTCAAGAGCTTGAGAAACTGGCCGTCAGATAGCCTCGGAAAATACTCACCCCAACGAGAGTCGTTCGAGGCCGAGGGGTCTCGCGCTCAGTTGGACAGCGCTCGATCGCGGGCGCTCTTCGCTTGAAGCCGACGTCGACGGGCGGCGGTCAACACGAGCGGGGCTGAGTAGATTCCGATTCTTTACGTGCGGTTGCGTCGGCGCGAACTGGAGGCGAGCCAAACTGCGTTGGCGGCCTCGTCGCTGACCCGAGATCGCGCATCTTGCGAGTCCCATGAGACGGAAGATTTGATCATTGAGTTCGAGGATGGAGGCGTTTGAGGGCGCGGGTGGCGCAGCGCCGGATACACATCGCGCCGGCGATTTGGCGCCAACCTGTGCAATCGCTGGCTCGCAGCCGCGAGCGCCTTGTCCTGAACCGTTCCAGGCGCGGCCGCCAATGATCGGGAAAAGACCCGGTCTACGCCGGCAGGCGCACGCCGCCACCGCTGCTTCGGTCTTCACGTAGGCCATGCAAGGCCAACCTCGACAGGCATTCCCGCATGAACAGAGACACTGTCGACGCAGCAGACCCATCTGTCGCCTCGAGCGATGACGAGGTCAGACATGGCGACGTGCTGCCGCCTTCGAATAACTTGGTTGTTGCCGCGCAACGCGCGCCGGCCGCGCCGCCGCCGCGCATCGCTCCGACCCGCCGAAGATCGAGAAGGATGCTCTGGCTGCTCGCGTTCGTGATTGTCGGCGCGTCTGGCGGCGGCGCCTGGTGGTGGCATACGCGGCAGGTCGGCCTTCCTGTAGGGATCGCATCGGGCAACGGAAGGATCGAGGCGGACGAGATCGATATCGACACCAAATTCCCCGGCCGCATCGCCGAAATGCTCGCCGACGAAGGCGACATGGTGAAGGCGCAGCAGGTTCTCGCCCGTATGGACACGCGCGACATCGAGGCCTCGCTGAAGAAGTCCGAGGCGCTCGTCCAGGGCGCACGACAGAGCCTCGACGAGGCGCGCGCCAACGTCGTCCAGCAGACGAGCCAGGTCACGCTCGCTCAACAGCAGCTCGACCGGACCAACGACCTGGTCAAGCGGGGCTTCGCCACCAACGAACTGCTCGACCAGCGCCGGCAGACCATCAACGCCGCGACCGCCGCCCTCAATGCTGCGAACAACCGCGTCGGTGTGGCGGCGCAGGCGCTGGACGCCGCCACCCACGACGTCGAGCTCTACAAGGTCAACATCGCCGACAATTCGCTGGTCGCGCCGCGCGAAGGACGCATCCAGTACCGCATCGCCAACATCGGCGAGGTGCTGGCCGCAGGCGGCAAGATCTTCACCATGCTCGACATCGAATATGTCTACATGGATATCTACCTGCCCACCGGCGAGGCTGGAAAGGTGAAGATCGGCG
>CAIZGR010000735.1 GCA_903932535.1 uncultured Hyphomicrobiales bacterium
AAGGACAGTTATAAGACGACCGCTTCCGAGCAGGTCTCGATCAACAAGTTCGTCGAGCTCATGGACGGCGACTACGATCTCGCCGAGGCGCTCGTGGATCAGGCGATCGCCCAGCACTGGAAAGGCATCTACCCGCTGAAGGATAATAAGCCGAAGAGATCGGCAGAGATCTCGAACGACGAGCTCGCCCGCCGGGCCTTTCTCTCGGGCGCCCGCGTGGTCGCCGCGCGCCGGGCGGATATTCCGGACGGGGCGGCGCTGGCGGCGATTCTGCGCTACGCCTTCTGACGGGCGAGGGATCGGCGCGCTGGCGAGGGGGCGCCGATCTCCCGGCGGCGAGGCGACAGCGGCTGCGCGTGTCCGCCATCGTCGATCGGCTCGCCTCTGCGCGGATCGACGGCGATTTGGCCGGCATGCGAATCAGCAAGCCGTTCCTTCCGCTTAGGCCGTGCAGGTCGCCGCGCCGGCCCACGCTCTTCAGGCGAATGGCGCCGACAAGGGCCGCGACAAAAAAAAGCTCCGCAAAATGCGGAGCCTTCGATTGTCTCGCCTGCCCGGATGCGGCAGCCGTTCGTCCGGCGGGATCAGCCTCAGGCGACGATCGCGCGCGCCTTGCGGCGCCGAGTGTAGCCGGCGAAGGCGAGCCCGGCGAAGCCCATGCCCATCATCGCCCAGGTCGATGTCTCGGGAATGATCGGACCGGTGTTGTTCGGGGTGAGCGGAGTCTGAACCTGACCCAGAAGAGCGGCCTGAAGCGTGCGGGACGGGCTGTAGAAGGTGTACACTTGCGTGATCGTGAACTCCCCCGTCGGGTTGACGTAATCGGTGAAGGCCTGATTGGTCGCCCAATTCGTCGCGTTGAAGGTCCAGGTTTCGAGCTGGGTTCCGGCGTTGCCGCCCGCGCCGGCGAACGCGACGTTCCCGTTGTAGAAGTAGGTCGTCTCCGTGATCGTCTGGCTCGTCCCGTTCGCCAGAGCCCTGAGCCTGCTCGAAGAGAAGATCGAGTCCACCTCGACCGGGTTTGGAGACTGGGCAAGCCCGGTTTCCGACATCACATAGGTGAACGAGTGGACTGACGGGTTCCCCACCGTCGGCAGCACGCCCTGGTTGACCTGGGACTGGCTGTTCGGATTGTCGCCCAGCTGATCGCCGACGGTCGCGGTCGAGCCGGAGTATGTTCCCGTCCCGTTCCAGGTCAAAGTTGTCGATGCGGCGGTAACCGTTGTGGACGCCCGCAGGGTTACGGCGTTGCCGCTTTCCGTGCCGATGTACAACGTCCGCGTCGCCGCCGACGCGACGTCCGATCCGCTAATCGCGCCCGCCGCCACAACCCCGGCGACGATCAACTCCATTTTCTTCATCGTTACCCCCTTCGGTCAAAGTCTTCGTGGCGGACTCGCCCCGGAGGCCTTTGAAAACACAATAATGTTACGGGTCGTGTATCGCACTATGTGTAAACGATGTCAATCGATAATGTGTTCGCGCATTCACTTTCGGTCCCGACGCCGCGCTTTCCGCAAGGACGATCGCCCGCGCCGGCTTGCCGGCGGCCTCGGCGGCGTCACAACCGCGTTCGGCGCCCGACGATTTCTGGCGTGCGCCGCCGCGCCGAACAGGCTCGGAGACGATTCGGACGGTCCGAGCCGGCGGCGACGGTCGGCCGAATTCCACAGCTTCTCATTCCTTGCGGCTGGGGGCGTAGCGCACGCCTGTTCCGCGGCGGCTCCTGGCGAATCGCAAATTCGATCGGCCGGCGGGCCGTGCGCGCGCGAAACGGAGAATCGTCAGCCGATGGTTTCGTGGGCTGAAGCCTCGCAATTCCGGGGGTTGCCCGAGGCTGCGATTCGCCCGGACGCGCTGCCGGAGCGGCCTCGGCGTTCAGGCTGCGAGCGCGGCTACTTCCGCGCCTCCTTGAGCGCTTTCGCGCCGATCCACTTGGCTACGCGCGTGCGGCCCTCGCGAGGCTTCTCGGCCGCCTTCGCGCCGAGGCCCGGCTTTTGCTCAGCCTGCGCGGCAGGCGCCGGTCGAGCGCGATCGAACGTCGCCTTGGGGTTCGCCTCGGCTGACGTCGACGGCGTCCGCTCGCTCTTGCGCGCGGCTTTCGGCGCCGGCGTGCTTTCGGTCGGCGCGACGGAGACCCCGGAAACGGACTTCCCGAGGCCGGCCTTCGCCGCGGGCGCGCGCCTGGACTCGACGACCGAATTCGCTTTCGCCGGCGAGGCGCCGCGGTCCGCTTTCGAGGCGGATTTTTGGGCTGCTCGCGGCTTGGTCTCGCCCCCCGCTATCTTTTCGCGACGCTTCGCGGCAGACGACGGAAGCGAAGCGGTCTTCGCCGGCTTGGCCGTCGGCGCCGGCTTCTCAGCCGGCGGCGCGGTGTCGAACGCCAAGCCGAACAGCGCGGCCACGTCGTCGCCGGCGAGCACGCGTTCGCTGCCGGCCGCCGCTTCCGTGATCGACAGATCCGCGCCGGTCGAGACCAGTTCGCTGCGATTCACGCCGCGCAGCCTGAACAGCAGGTCGGGATCGTGGTCGAGCCGCGCGCCGACGCCATAGAGCGTCGCCGCGATGTGTTTGCACATGCCCGCCGAATCGGGACAGGAGCACGACATCCTGATCTCTTTGGGCGCCGGGAACAGCCCGTCGGCCTGGCGGCAGACGCGCTCCATGACGTGCTTCGAAAGCTTGCCTTGCAGGAGCTCGACGATGGAGCCGACCGAGCCGGCGCAGTCCGCGCAGATCGCCTTCCAGCGCGCCGGGGCCGAGACCGCGATATCGATCTTGACCTTGTAAATCTCCGAGCCGCTGACCAACGCCTCTACCTTTCCGAGCGTGAGCTGCAGGTCGACGACGGAGCCGTTGTTGACGTAGGTGCGCCCGCGCGGGAGCCGATTGGCGTAGTCGGAATAGCGCTCCAGATTGTCGCACCACGCCTTGCCCCAGAAGCTCGTGGCGATCTTGCGACCCTCGATGACGACGGGCGCGACGGCGCGGCCCTTCTTTTTCAGCTTTTCGACTTCCTTCGCCGCATTGGCGCGCCGCTGGGCGACGGGCACATAAGGCGCGAAACCCCGGAAACTCATGACGCCTCCTTCGTCGCCGCATCGAGATCGAGCCGGACGAGGTCGAGGATTTCGCGGTCGCCGAGTTCTGTCACGTTGATTTCGCCGCCGCCGCTCAGCAAGTCTTCCGCCATCTGCCGCTTCGATTCGATCAAGGCGTCGATTCGCTCCTCGATTGTGCCACGGCAGACGAATTTATGCACCAGCACGTTGCGCTTCTGCCCGATGCGGAAGGCGCGGTCGGTCGCCTGGTTCTCCACCGCCGGATTCCACCAGCGGTCGAAATGCACGACATGGGAGGCCGCCGTCAGCGTGAGCCCCGATCCGCCGGCCTTGAGCGACAGGACGAAGAACGGAACGCGCTCGTCCTCCTGGAAAGTCTTAACCAGCGCTTTGCGTTTGCCGACCGCCGTGTCGCCGCTGAGCGCGAGGCCCGGGCGGCCGAAGACGTCGGCGAGCTCGGCGCACAACGGCGCGATGATCTCGGTGAACTGGGTGAAGACGAGCAGCTTCTCCTGCCGGCTCGCGACGGTCGCGGCGATTTCGGCGAGCCGCGCGAACTTGCCGCTGTCCTCGCTCGGCCAGGGGCCGCCGCCGGCGAGGCCGTGGGCGGCGTGATTGCAGATCTGCTTGAGCCGCATCAGCGTCGCCAGCACCAGCCCGCGCCGGCCCATGTCGTCGCTCGATTCTTTCAGCCGCCGCTCGAACGCGTCCACCGTCGTCTGATAGTGCGCCGCCTGTTTGCGGGTGAGCGCGCACCAAGCCTTCACTTCGGTCTTGTCGGGCAGGTCGGCGATCACGCTGCGGTCGGTCTTCATCCGTCTCAGGATGTAGGGCGCGATCAGCTTGCGCAAAGGGGCGTAGGAAGGCGGCGTCTGGTCGGCGAGGCGTTTGGCGAAGGTCTGAAAGGCCTTGGCCGCGCCGAGCAGGCCGGGATTGAGGAAATCGAAGATCGACCAGAGATCGGACAGATTGTTCTCCACCGGCGTGCCGGTGAGCGCGACGCGCGCGTCCGCCTGAAGCGCCTTCACGGCGCGGGTCTGCTTGGCGCCCGGATTCTTGATCGCCTGCGCCTCGTCGACGACGACGAGCCGCCAGCGGGTCTCGGCGATCCAGCCGAGCCGCAGCAGCGCCGCATAGCTGGTGACGACGAGATCGCTCATCGCCAGCGTGTCTTCGGGCGCTTTCAGCCGCTCTGCCGGGCTGAAGGCGGGATGGGCGACGAAAACGCTGAGCGACGGCGCGAACCGCTCCGCTTCCGAGGCCCAGTTGGCGAGCAACGAGGCGGGCGCGACGATCAGGCTCGGGCGCGCCGGCTCTTCGCGGCGCGCGATCGTCAGCATGAGCGCCAGCACCTGCACGGTCTTGCCGAGCCCCATGT
>CAIZGR010000736.1 GCA_903932535.1 uncultured Hyphomicrobiales bacterium
ATGCGTTCAGCCGGCCATCGTCAGGCCGCCGGAGACGCTGAGCACTTGGCCCGTGACGTAAGCGGCGTCGTCGCTGGCGAAGAACAGGATCGCGCCCGGCAGGTCGTCGGGCTGGCCGATGCGGCCGAGCGGAATCGAGCGAGTGAAGGCCTCGACGAGTCGTTCCGGATTGCCGGCGCCTTCCTTGTACTCGGCGAAGAGCGCGGTGTCGGTCGGACCGGGGCAGACGACGTTGACCGTGATCCCGTGCCGGGCATGCTCGCGCGCGATGGTCTTCGAGAACGCGACGAGGCCGCCCTTGCAGGCCGCGTAGACCGCTTCGCCCGACGAACCGACCCGCGCGGCGTCGGAGGCGATGTTGACGATCCGGCCGCGTTTACGCGCCGCCATGCCGGGCAGCACGGCGTGGTGCATGTTGAGCGCGCCGGTGAGGTTGATCGCGATCAGCTTCTCCCACTGCGCCGGCTCGGTCTTGACGAAGGGCCGGAACACGTCCCAGCCGGCGTTGTTGACCAGGACGTCGATCGGGCCGAGCCTGGCCTCGGCCGCGGCGACCGCGGCATCGACGTCGGCCTTCTTGGCGATGTCGCAGGCGAAGGCTTCGGCCTCTCCGCCGGCGGCCCGGATGTCGGCGGCGACCTTTTCGGCGGCCTCGAGATTGAGATCGAACACCGCGACCCTGGCGCCCTCGCGCGCGAAACGGCGCGAGGTCGCGCCGCCGATGCCGCCGCCGCCGCCGGTGACCACAACGACCTTTCCAGCGAACCGAACCATTCCGTATTCCTCCCTGCGGGTTGGGTATTGCGGCTGACGCGAATTTAGGACAACATCCGAACCGATGCTCTGTCATCTAGGACAACATGTTGTATTATATGCCAGCAGTCCGCGGCGGGCGCAAGAGGGAAAATGAGCGAAAATCAGGACATCTCTGGCGACGCCGCCAACGCGACGAAGATCGAAATAGGTAACAGATTGTTTTTTCGGCTCTATCAATGCGCAAATATGTTGCATAAAACCGGAAGCCGCGCGGTCGAGGCCGAAGGCCTCACGACCCAGCAGTGGGCCGTCCTCGGCGCGCTTTCGCGAAAGTCGGCCCAAGGCGGCGTAAGCGTCGGCGATCTCGCGAAATATCTGATGGTCAGCCGGCAGAACATCACCGGCTTGCTCAGCCGCATGGAGCGCGACGGGCACATTGCCATGGCTCCGGACGCGCGCGACCGCAGGTCGAGACTCGTGACGATGACCGACGCAGGCCGCCACGTATGGCAGGTCCTCGCGCTCCCGAAAATCCACGCCTATTACGAGCAGGTGCTCGCCGACTTCTCCATCAGCGACACAGCGCGCATGTTGCACTACCTCCTCACTATCCTCGAGAATATGCAACGGTTGGACGCGGGCGCGTCGGCCGACGTGGTCGAGAACGACGCCGAATAGGCTCGAATGCTGTTTGGCTGGAATCGAAAGAGCCGCGACCCCCGAGGTCGTCGGGATCAATCGGGGGCCCCAACAGACGCCCGTGGACGGGCCTGTCATGGGAGCCATCGCCCAAATGCGACGTCCGCTGGCGGCGCCTTCTCCCCGTTCATGGTGTTGAGTTGAACGTCCGCAACCGGTCCGAGGACGGTCCTTCAGTAAAGTCACGTCTATAGGCTGGGACCGTTAGGGGATGGCGAAGGCGGACCTGGAGGTTGCGGCTCAGCGGAACCGACCGCGACTGTTCGAGTTCGAGCAGCCGCCGCGACGGCTCTCGCGTGGTTGGCGATAAGCTCTGCGGCCTGCTTCAGGCGCTCGCGATGCCAAGTCCCGAGACGCTGTTTCGCCTCGTCCCTGCTCATATGTCGCGAGACATTCCGCTTCTTTCCAGGGATCGACGTCGAGCCGCGCCGGCGCGGATACGACGCTCAGCAACGGCCCGTCTGCTTCGCCGATCGACGCAAACAGGAACGGGGCGAACTCGCGGCGAGAAGAGGGGCCGGCGCGGCGTGGGACATGGGTCTGCCAGTTCTCGGCGTCAGGAGCGCCGCGTTCGGTCAGGCGGACGAGCCGTCCGCGCGGAAAAGCGCCGCGCCGGCGGTCGCCGGGTGTTCCGAACTCCGAGGCGACGAGGCCGCCGCGTTCATTGTGACGTGGACCTCGACCGAAAGGCTCTCGAGCGCGTCGCTGCTTCCGGCATAGGCGCCCAGGACCGGCGCCGCCTGCCGGATGTCGCGCGCGACGGCGACGGGAATGAGATTGGCGCCGCCGACGCTGCGGTTGGTCGGATCGAAGCTGATCCATCCGGCGCCCGAGACGAAGACTTCGCCCCAGGCGTGGGTCGATCCGGCGTCGGTCGATCCCTGAAGCCTCTGATCGGGATTGAACAGGTAGCCGGAGACCAGCCTCGCGCCGAAGCCCAGATGACGCGCCGCTTCGACGAAGAGGACCGCGTAGTCCCGGCACGAGCCCCAGCCGCGATCGAGCGTTTCGGTCGGCGACTGCGCGCCCTCGTCCTCCCGGCTCTGATAGCGGATCGCCGCCGACACGCCGGCGCCGAGGTCCTTGAGCAGCGCCAGCGTATCGGTCCGATCGCCGCGCACGAACGCCCGCGCCCAGGCGGCGAGGCGTCCGGACGGATCCGGATACTGCCGACGGGTCAGCGCGCCGAGGTCCGTCCATTCGTCGTCCGAATAGCGAAAGGGATAAACGATCGCAGAGGCGGCGATGGGGAAGACCGGCCAGGCCGTCGCGTCGAGGCGAAGCTCCACCACGCTGTCGATGACGAGATCCCGGCACGCGCCTTGAAACGCCGCGGTCGCGACGGCGTTGCCGAAGACGTCGTGCGCCCATGTGACCTGCGCCATCGGCGACACCGTCACAACGCAGGAGATCACCTGCAGAGTGCGGCTCTCGCGAGGGCAGAGCATCAGCCGGTGCGGCCACAGTTCGACCGGTCGCCGATAGCGATAAGCGGTGCGATGATGGACTGTGAGGGGAATCATCTGCCTCTCCTCCCGCGCGTCGGTTTCGTGTCGTCGCCTGCCGTGCGCGACGGGACGCCGCTCATCGCTCAACCCATTCGGATATGAAGGCGGTGGACCGCGCCGTCGTCGACGATCGGCACTTGCACCGGTCGCTCCGAGACTTCAGTCCCGTCCAGTTCGGCGAAGCATACGCCCCGGCTAACCCCGGACGGATTGTCGACCGTGATGTCGTATTGTGCGGACCGCCGCCGAACCGTCATCGCGAATCGCGGCCAGGTCTTCGGAATGCAGGGGTCGAGACGCAGGGCGGCGCCGCGGATCTCGAGCCCGAGAATGCTTTCCACCCCGGCGCGCTGCATCCAGCCGGCCGAGCCGGTGTACCACGTCCAGCCGCCGCGCCCGATATGGGGCGCGCTCGCGTCGATGTCGGCCGCGACGACATAGGGCTCCACCTTGTAGCGATGCACGTCGGCGCGGGTTCGCGCATGATTGATGGGATTGAGCATCGAAAACAGTTCGACGGCCTTGTCGCCTTGGCCGAGCGCCGCGAAGGCCATCACGGACCACAAGGCTGCGTGCGTGTACTGTCCCCCGTTCTCCCGGATGCCCGGCGGATAGCCCTTGATGTAGCCGGGGTCCAGCGCGGTCCTGTCGAATGGCGGCGCGAACAGCACCGCGAGGCCCTCGTCGCGCCGGATCAGCTCCCGCTCGACCGCGCTCATCGCTTTCGTCGCCCTATCGGCCGCCGCCGCGCCGGAGAGGACAGCCCAGGACTGCGCGATCGAATCGATACGGCACTCGTCGCTCGCCGACCCGCCGAGCGTTTCGCCGTCGTCGAAGAACGCGCGCCGATACCAGTCTCCGTCCCAGGCCTCCCGTTCCAGCGAGGCGGCCAGAGCGGCGGCGTGAGCGCGCCATGTGGCCGCTCTGCCTGTTTCCTGGCGCGCCTCGGCGATCGGAATGAACGCCGTCAAGGACGCGTGCAGGAACCAGCCGAGCCAAACGCTTTCGCCCGCGCCTTTTTCGCCGACGCGGTTCATCCCGTCGTTCCAGTCCCCTGTTCCGATCAGGGGGAGCCCATGGGCGCCGAGAGCCAGAGAGGCGTCGAGCGCGAGAGCGCAATGCTCGAACACGGTCGCGGTCTCGTCGGAGACGCTCGGATTGAAGAAGCTGTCATGGTCGCCGGGCTCGATCGCCTGGCCCTCCAGGAACGGTACGCGCTCGTCGAGGATGGCGAGGTCGCCGGTCGCCTCTACGTAATGGGCGACGGCATAGGCGAGCCACGGGCGATCATCCGAGATGCGGGTTCGCACGCCCTGGCCCGAATGCGGCAGCCACCAATGCTGGACGTCGCCCTGGACGAACTGTCGCGCAGCCGCCCGCAGCAGATGCTCGCGGGTCAATTCGGGCCGCGTCGCCGCGAGCGCCATTCCGTCCTGCAACTGGTCGCGGAAACCATAGGCGCCGCTGGCCTGATAGAAGCCGGAGCGCGCCCAGACGCGACTGCTCAACGTCTGGTACAGCAGCCAGCCGTTGAGCATCACGTCCATCGAACGCTCCGGAGTCTTGACGACGATCGAACCGAGGATTTCATGCCATTGCCGCTCGACGTCCGCCTCGACCGCATCGAGATCGGCGGCGCGATAGCGGCCGACAAGCCCCCGCGCCGCTTCCTCGTTGTGCGCCTCGCCCAGCAGGAACACGACTTCGACGGCTTGGCCGGGCGACAGTTCGACCGTGGCGCTCAACGCCGCGCACGGATCGAGGCCCGCCCCGACCGTCTTGGAGAGCGGCGCGCCGCCCGCGAGCGCGGCCGGTTCGGCGAGCGTCCCGTTTCGACCGATGAATTCGCGTCGATCGCCGGTCCAGCTCGTCTGCGCCGCGCGGAGGTCGGCGAAAGCGACGCGCGAGCCGAAGCTGGCGTTCCAGCGGTTCCGGGCGAACATCGCGCCGGTGGCGGCGTCGATCCCGGTCGAAATGAACGGCAGGGTCGCGGACCGCGCCGGGCCGAGAACCCATTCGACGTAGGCGGTCACGCTGAGCCGACGCGTCCGGCTCGAGCGATTGGTCAGCACCAGACGCGAAATCTTGATCGAATCGTCAACCGGCACGTACTGAAGCAGGTCGGACGCGATCTCGTGAGCGACATGTTCGAAGCGGCTGTAGCCGCGGCCGTGACGGGCGACATAAGTCGCTGCGAGGTCCCGGATCGGCAACGCCGTTGGAGTCCAGAGTTCGCCCGTGTCGTCATCCCGCAGGTAGAACGCCTCGCCCGGACGATCGCTGACCGGATCGTTCGACCACGGCGTGATCTGATTCTCCCGGCTGTTGACCGACCATGTGTAGCCTCCGCCCTCGGCTCCCGCGTGGAAGCCGAACGTTGGGTTGGCGATGACGTTGATCCACGGCGCAGGCGTCGATTGGCCAGGCCCCAGGATCGTCACATACTCCCGTCCGTCTCGCGCGAAACCGCCGAGCCCGTTGAAAAATTGGAGGGGAGCGCGGGCCCGTTGCGGCGTTCCCGAACGGGAAACGGCCGGCTTCAGCGCGGCTTTGGCGGGCGCTGCGGGCTCCCCGATGCGCTCGAGCTGCTCGAACAGTCTGCCGCGCTGGGCGGATAGAGTCACCCGCGCCACAGAAGCGAGAAGGTCTTTCGTCGCAGCTGCAATCAGGTCGGCGCGCAACAGGAAGACGCGCCCCGGACCGCGCTCCGTCCCCGGCAACGGCGATGAGCGGCTCGCCCTGAGCAGAGTCTCGATCGCGATCTGAAGTTCCTGGACGTAGGAGGATTGGCGATCGTTCAGGATGACCAGATCGACGGGGAGCTGTTTCATCCGCCAATATTCGTGCGCTTGCAGAAGTTCCTGCACGATTTCGAGGTCGTCGATGTCGGCGATGCGCAGCAGGACGATCGGCAGATCCCCGGAAATACCCTGTCCCCACAAACCCGATTGCGGGCCGGAGCCTCGCTGAATCGTATCCGAGGAGGGGCGCATGGCCGACGACGCATAAATCACATGCCCGGCCAGCCGCTGAAACAGGCTCGCTTCGCCCGCGGTCACGCCGAGATGGTGCAACTGCACCTGACCCTGCGTCCAGGCGAGCGTCGAGGCGCGCGTGAATGCGGTGGCGTCGCGATGCTTGTCGACGCCGTCGAGAAGCGCTTCGCGACTGGCCGCAGCGATCGTCCAGTAGGCGACGCGGACCGTCGCCCCCGGCGCGACGCGAATGCGTCGGCGGATGGAGAAAATGGGATCGAGGACCGCCCCGATCGAATTCGAGAGCCGCCGGCTATCCATGATCGCGATCGGCGTATGTACGGTGTGGCTGCGACCGAGGAATCGCGCCCGGTCCGTTTCGAATTCCGGCGCGCCGACCGCGTCGCCCTCGACAACCGTCAGATGCCCGGCCCAGACTTCGGGATCGCCGGGAGCGCGCCTTCGCCGCGTGGCCAGGATCGCGCCGACGCCGGGGAGAAATTCCGTCTCGACGAACAGCTTCGAGAAGGCGGGATGCGCGATGTCGGCGCCCTGTGGCGCGAGCACGAGCTCGGCGTAGGATGTGATCTCGAGGTCGCGCGACCGGATTCCGGAATTCGTGATCGACACCCGGCGGACTTCGGCGTCGGCCTCGCCGGAGACGATGACGTCCAAAGTCGTCGTCAGCGCGCCGTCCCTTCGCGTGATTTCCGCGCGGTCTTCCTCGAAGACGACGGCGTAGCTATCCGGTTCGACGCCGGCCGGCTGGAATCCCGCCGACCACGAGCCGCCGGTGCGCAGGTCCTTGACGTAGATGTAGAAGCCCCAGTCGTCCGAGGTCGCGTCCTCGCGCCAGCGCGTCAGCGCCTGGTCGCCCCAGCGGCTGTATCCCGAACCGGCGGCGGTGAGCATCGTCGCGTAGCGCCCGTTCGACAGCAGATGCGTTGCGGGCGTCGCCTGCTGCGCGGAGGCGAACCGTCGACCGCCGGACGGTTCGACGTTGCGCGCGCCGGCGGCCGACTTCACATCCGCAGCCCAAAGGCGCGTCGCTGCGACATCGCGGGGCATGCGCTCCTGTAGAAGCAACTCGGTCGCCTTGATGATCGGCTCGGCATGGAACCACGCGCGCAACGCGCCGTCCAGCACGGCGTCGGCGATGGCGACGATCGTCATGCCCTGATGATGCGCCATGAAAGCGTGGACGATCGCGACACTTTGGCCCTCCGGGACGCGCGCCCGCGTGCAGTCCAGAGCCTCGTAGAACCCGTAGCGCCCTTGCGCCCCGATCTCGGCCAGCCGTTCGAGGTTCTCGACCGCCGCCCGCGGATCCACCATGGCGGCGAGCGCCGTCGCGTAGGGCGCGATGACCCGCTCTTCGCCGAGGCCGCGCTTCAGCCCGAGGCCAGGAACGCCGAAGTTGGAATATTGATAGGTGAGTTCCAGGTCGCGGGCGTTGTAGGCGGATTCGGATATCCCCCACGGAAGCCCGAGTTTCGTTGCGTAGGCGATCTGCCGCCCGACGATCAGCCGGGTTGTCTGCTCGAGCAGGCTTCCCGCCGGCGCCCGCATGACCAGCGACGGCATCAAGTACTCGAACATCGATCCAGACCAGGATATCAGCGCGGCGCCGTGCCCGACAGGCGTCGCGGAGCGGCCCAGGCGGAACCAATGCTTCGCGGCGACATCGCCTTTGGCGATCGCGAACAGGCTGGCGAGCCGCGCCTCGGAAGCCAGGAGATCGTAACAGTTCTGATCGAGAGCGCCTTCGTTGACGAGATATCCGATCGACAGCAATTGCCGGTCGGGATCGAGCAGGAAGCCGAACTCCATCGCAAGCGCCATCGATCGCGCCGTGCTTTCGAGGGTGGCCAGCCTCTCGCGCTCGGCGCCGGCTCCCTCGTCGGCCTGCGCGAGATCGTTCAGGTGGGACTCGATCGAGCTCGGGACTGCGCGCGCCCAAAGCAGCATGTCGGCGCTCGGCTCGTCTCCCCGTTCGACCGCGAGCGCGCCGGCGACATCGACCATGATGTCGACATTGGCGCGAAGGCCGGCGAGCCGCGCCCGACAATCGACTTGCGAAAGCGACGCCTGACGCAAATCCGATGCGACCACCCCGAGCGCTTCGTCGAGCTGATGCAGGGTCACGGTTTGGGTCTGGCGGCCGTCGCGCAGGCGCGCGCATTCGGCGCGGGTCATGTCGAGCGCGTCGGCGACGCCGCCGAGGCGCCGCGCCGCGCTCTGTGGCTGCTTGCTCCAATCGTTGCACGCATTGGCGAGCGCAATCAGGTGCCCGGCGAGATTGCCGCTGTCGACGGTCGATATGTACCTCGGCTCCAGCGGGCGAAGGTCTCTCGTGTCGTACCAGTTGAACAAGTGGCCGCGCGCGTGTTGCATTCGCCCCACCGTGGCGAGCGTCGCCTCCAGGCGATCGATCGCGTGGCCGGTTCCGATCCAGCCGAACTCACGCGCGCAAGCGACCGAGAGCAGATAGAGCCCGATATTGGTCGGCGAGGTCCGGTGCGCGATCGCGGGCGCGGGATCCTCCTGGAAATTGTCGGGCGGCAGCGCATTGTCGGCCGAGGTGACGAAAGTCTCGAAGAACCGCCACGTCCGGCGTGCGGTTCGCCGAAGCGCCTGCGCATCTGCGTCGGCCATCGGCAGACGGGAGGCGGCTGCAGGAGGCAGGCTGACAAAACGCGCGATGGCGGGCGAGGCCAGCCAGAGCGCCGCGAAGGGAAGCGCCACCGGCCAGCTTCCGTGCCGAGACGTCAGCGCGACAAGAACCGTGACCCCGCCAATGACGATCGCGCCCGCCATTCGACGAGCGAAACCCATCAAGTCCAGGCGCCGGCCGATCGCCGCCTGCGCGGCCGGGGTCCATTCGAGCAGATGGCGTCGGCTGACGCCGAGGCGCCAGAGCGTGCGAGCGATCGCGTCGGCCATGAGGGCCGCCTGATCCGCCAGGAACGCGACGGTGAGCCCAGAAAGCGCCAGGGCGAGGCCCGCGTCGTTGCCGAGCGCGCGCATATGGCTCGACATCGTCACGCCCGGGCGACGCGGCGGAATGGCGGAAAGGACCGGAACGAGCGTCGGCAGGGCGATCGTCAGAACGACGAACAGCGTCCAGATCAGCGCCAGATGAAGCGGCAGGGTCCAGCCGACGAGCAACGCCAGCACCGCGGCGGGCGCCGAGAGCGTGCGGCGCAGATTGTCCAGCATTTTCCAACGGCCGATCGCCGGAAGGACGCTCGACGGCGCCGCGGTTCGGGATTGCGACGGCCCGCGCCCGAATATCCAGGGCAGCAATTGCCAGTCGCCCCGCGCCCACCGGTGATGACGAACGGCCCCGACGTCGTAGCGCGACGGGAATTCCTCGACGACCTCCACATCCGAGGCGAGTCCGGCGCGCGCGAACACGCCCTCGAAGAGATCGTGACTGAGCAGGGTCGAGTCGGGCGCGCGGTCGGCCAGGGCGGCCTCGAACGCGTCGACGTCGTAGATGCCTTTTCCGGCGTAGGATCCTTCCCCGAACAAATCCTGATAGACGTCGGACACGGCCGAGGCGTAGGGGTCGATTCCGCTGACGCTCGAGAAGATGCGCTGGAACAGCGAGCCTTCGCTACCGGTCGGCAGTGACGGCGTGACACGAGGCTGCAGGACGGCGTAGCCCTCCACGACCCGGCGCCCGTCGGCGTCGAGGCGCGGCCGATTCAGCGGATGCGCCATCTTGCCGATCAGGCGGCGCACCGCATCGCGCGGCAATCGCGTATCCGAGTCCAGCGTCACGACGTAACGGACGCCGGTCGGGGCGGTCGGGATTCCCGACCCTGCGTCCATGAACGTCGTGTCGGTCGCCCCGCGAAGCAACCGATTGAGTTCGTGGAGCTTGCCGCGCTTGCGCTCCCACCCGAGCCACTTCGATTCGCCTTCGTTCCATACGCGGCGCCGGTGCAGGAGGAGGAACCGCGTTCCGCCGGGCGCGGGGCCGTAGCGCAGGTTCAGTCGCGCAATCCCTTCGGCCGCGACAGCGACCAGGGCGGCGTCGCCGTCGGCGTGTTCGTTCGCGGCGTCGGTCCAATCGGTCACGAGCGCGAAATGCACATTGCCTTCCGGGCTCGCGAGGTGATGAATCTCGAGGCGCTCGACCAGCTCTCCTATGCTGTCCGGGCTCGTGAGCAGAGTTGGAACAGCGACCAGCGTCCGCAGATCGGCGGGCACGCCGTCGAGCAGGTCGAGAGCCGGCAGAAGCGTCGCCGCAAAACCTGCGTTGACCCCGCGATTGACGAACGCTACCGCGGCGTCGATGGCCGGAATGGCGCCGAGCGCGCCAAGGAGGCCGAGAACCGGAAGGCCGACGCCGGCGGCGAAGAGCGCGAGCAGCGGCGCGGCGAGAAGGACTGCGGCGACGACGGAAATGGCCGTCAAGTAGCCGCTGATGCCGGCCGATCGGTTGATGCGCGTCGCCCAGTTTCGCATGGACGGGCGATATTGGATCGCTTGTTCGAACGCGCTTCGTCCGCCTGCGAGCAGAATGTATCCCGTGTCCCCGCGTCGGTCCCGCTCCCTCGCCGGGGCGTCGGCCGCCGCCTGCCTTGCCGCAAGCACCGCCGCGCGCGCGATATCGAGCTCCTCGCGATCCGCGCCCCGGGAAAGCTCCTCGATGGCGCTGCGGTAAAGCGTGCGCGTCGGAAAATCCATGCTCTCGAAGCCGCTGTCCGCCGCGAGAACTTCGTCGACGAGGCTCAGCCGTTCGAACACCTGTTTCCAGTCGGCGTCGGAAATCCGGCGCAAGCTGGTGATGACGTTGCGAACGGAGACGTTCGCGGCGCCTTGCTGGCGATGCACGTCGCGTACAGCCGAGTCAGCCGTCGCGTCCTGAATCGCGAGGCGCTTGTCGAGCCATGTCACCGCCGGCGTGATCTTCGGATCCTGGTCGCGCAGACGATGCACGAGTTGGACCGCGAAGGCTTGCGAGAGCGGCTGGCGCTCATGCGCCACGAGAACGACGTTGGCGGCTTCGGCCGGTTTCCCCCCCGCTCCGAGCAGACGGTCGGCAAGGCCGTCCGCGATCTGCCTCTCTGCGCGACTCTTGGTGATCTGCTGCGCGAGGCGTCCGAGGTTCTCGATCAGAACGATCCGGAGCGTGATCGACACCGCCCAGAGTTCGCCGATGGTCAGCGGCTGCACCTCTTGATAGGCTCTCACGAAACGAACCAGCGTTTCCGGATCGAAACGGCTGTCGGAATGGGCGACGAAGGCCCAGGCGATGCCGAACACCCGGGGATAGCCCGCGAAGGGCCCGAGGGCGAGCTTGGGAAGCTGGCGGTAGTATCCCGGCGTCAAGTCTGACTGAATCGTGTGGATTTGCTTTTCCACGAGATGATAATTGTCGACGAGCCATTCCGCCGCGGGCGTTATCGGGCGTCCCTCGTTGATCGCCTTGACCGCTGACCGGTAGCCGGCGAGCAGCGCCGCACGATTGTCGATAAGCCGATTCGCCAGCAGCCGCCCCCTGGCCTTTCGGGACGAAACAATCTGCGCGACCGCGAGAGAGCGCGCGTGGTCCTCGAGGCGCTCGACGCCAAATAGTTCTTCGCGAATGGGTTCTTGGCTATTCCAGGGTGACGGCAAACGCGGGCCTTCGAAGGCGCTCCGCAGGAAAACTTTCAATTTGACCTTTCTGCCGCGGAATGCCGCGGAGGATCGCCGGAGCGGGACTTGCATGCCGCTCCGGTTGTCCCCGACTCCGGGAACCGGAAGATGTCGAATGGGCGGAAAGCGCCGCCCCTTCGGAACTGTGATGCTCGACCTGCCGGCGCCCCCCTCGCGGCCGACGCCGTGCGGTCAGGCGGTCAGTAGTCCATTCCGCCCATTCCGCCGCCCGGCATCGCTGGAGCGTCCGCCTTCGGCCGCTCGGCGACCATCGCCTCGGTGGTGATCATGAGGCCGGCGACCGACGCCGCGTCCTGCAACGCG
Organism: uncultured Hyphomicrobiales bacterium; assembly: GCA_903932535.1. GTDB lineage: Bacteria > Pseudomonadota > Alphaproteobacteria > Rhizobiales > Beijerinckiaceae > Roseiarcus. Next base: position 11,915 of record CAIZGR010000736.1, read on the forward strand.
ACCCGCACGACCTTCGCCGGATCGACGATCCCGGCAGCCAGCATGTCGACATACTGCTCGGTCTGCGCGTCGTAGCCGTAGGTCTGGGACTTGTTCTCGAGGATCTTGCTGACGACGACCGAACCTTCGACGCCGGCGTTCTCGACGATCTGCCGGGCCGGGGCCTCGAGCGCCTTGAGCACGATGCTGATGCCGGCCTGGATGTCGGCGTTCTCGCCCTCGAGCTTGCCGATGGCGGCCTTGGCGCGCAGAAGCGCGACGCCGCCGCCCGGAACGATGCCTTCCTCGACGGCGGCCTTGGTGGCGTTCATCGCGTCGTCGACCCGGTCCTTCTTCTCCTTGACCTCGACCTCGGTCGAGCCGCCCACGCGGATCACCGCGACGCCGCCCGCGAGCTTGGCCAGACGCTCCTGGAGCTTCTCGCGATCGTAGTCGGAGGTGGTGTCCTCGACCTGCGCTTTGATCTGGGTGATCCGCGCCTCGATCTCCGACTTCTTGCCGGCGCCGTCGATGATCGTGGTGGCGTCCTTCTCGATGCGCACCCGTTTGGCGCGGCCGAGCATGTCGAGCGTGACGTTCTCGAGCTTGATGCCGAGGTCTTCGGCGATCAGCGTCCCGCCGCTGAGCACGCCGATGTCCTCGAGCATCGCCTTGCGGCGATCGCCGAAGCCGGGCGCCTTGACGGCCGCGACCTTCAGGCCGCCGCGCAGCTTGTTGACGACGAGCGTCGCCAGAGCCTCGCCATCGATGTCCTCGGCGACGATCAGGAGCGGCTTGCCCGTCTGGACGACCGCCTCGAGGATCGGCAGCATCGGTTGCAACGACGACAGCTTCTTCTCATGCAGGAGCAGGTAGGGCTCCTCGAGCTCCGCCACCATCTTCTCGGCGTTTGTGATGAAATAGGGAGAGAGATAGCCGCGATCGAACTGCATCCCCTCGACCACGTCCAGCTCGGTCTCGGCGGTTTTCGCCTCTTCCACCGTGATGACGCCTTCGTTGCCGACCTTCTTCATCGCCTTGGCGATCATGTCGCCGATCGACTTGTCGCCATTGGAGGCAATCGTGCCGATCTGGGCGATCTCCTCGGAAGACGCGACCTTCTTGGCGCGCTTTTCGATGTCCTTGACGACCGCGGTCACGGCGATGTCGATGCCGCGCTTGAGGTCCATCGGATTCATGCCGGCGGCGACGAGCTTCAGGCCCTCCTTCATGATCGCGGCGGCGAGCACCGTCGCGGTCGTCGTGCCGTCGCCGGCGAGATCGTTGGTCTTCGAGGCGACGTCGCGCACGAGCTGCGCGCCCATGTTCTCGAACTTATCGGAAAGCTCGATCTCCTTGGCGACGGTGACGCCGTCCTTGGTGATGCGCGGCGCGCCATAGGACTTGTCGAGAATGACGTTACGGCCCTTCGGGCCGAGCGTCACCTTCACCGCGTTGGCGAGGATGTCGACGCCGCGCAGCATGCGGTCACGGGCGTCGCTGGAAAATCTTACATCTTTGGCGGACATGAATTTCAGTTCCTAACAGGGAGACGAGGGAGACGCGGCGTCGGGCCGCCTATTTCTTTTCGGCGGCGCCTTCGATCACGCCCATGACGTCGGACTCCTTCATGATGAGAAGGTCTTGACCGTCGATCTTGACTTCCGAGCCCGACCATTTGCCGAACAGGACCCGGTCGCCGGCTTTCAGTTCCAGCGGCTGAAGCTTGCCGCTCTCGTCACGGGCGCCGGGCCCCACAGCGAGGACTTCGCCCTCCTGCGGCTTCTCCTTGACGGTATCGGGAATGATGATGCCGCCCTTCGTCTTGTCCTCGCCCTCCGTGCGGCGGATGACGACGCGGTCGTGCAGCGGACGAAATTTCATAGGAAAGTCGCTTTCCGGTCGACGGTCCGGCCGGCTCACGGGCAAAGGCCCTCGCTCCCGGCGACAATCTGACGCGTCCCGCATATGGCGATCGTTGGCACTCGTTACAAGTGAGTGCTAACGACCGGCATTCCGGTATCGACGGCTCGCATGGAGCCGCATTCCCGTCAGCTTGGCCGTCCGCAGACAGAGCCTCCCACGCCAGCCAGCCCGGCGAGCGCGTCGGCGGCGGGTTCGCACGAATTTCTGGCGCGGACGCTCCGGCCGGCGACTGGGAAAGACGTCACCGGCCTTCCTCGACCTCCTCGGGCGGCTCGACCACGATCCGCCCGGCCGCGAAATCGATCTCCGGAACGACCACCCGGGTGAAGGGCAGCAAATAAGCTTCGCCGCCGCCCTCGGGCGCGATTTCGAGAATGTCGCCCGCGCCGTGGTTCCAGACCGCGGCCACGCGGCCGAGCGCGCGGCCGTCGCGCGCGGCGGCGACCAGCCCGACGAGGTCGTCATAGTAGAACTCGTCCGCGCTCGGCTCGGGCAGTTGGTCGCGCCGGGCGAAGAGCGCGATCCCGGTCAGCGCGCTTGCGGCTTCGCGCGTCTCGACGCCCGTCGCCTTGACGACCAGCATGTCGTCTTTCAGCGGGCGCAGCCGTTCGAAGACGAAGGCCTTCGCCCGCGCAGCGTCGGTCAACGGCCCATAGCCGCCGATCGCCCTCGGGTCGCCGGTGAAGGACTGGACGCGGATTTCCCCGCGCACGCCCTGCGGCGCGCCGAAGCGGCCGACGAGGACGAGCCGGTCGGGCGCGCGCATGCCGCCGGGTCCGGCGACCTCAGGCCGCCGCGGCCTTGGCGGCGGCCGCTTCGGCGGCGGCCAGACGCTCCTGCGCCTTCTTCTTGGGCTTCGCCTTCTCCGGGTTGTTGTGGGCTTCGCGCTTGGCGATGCCGAGGCTGTCGAGCAGGCGCAGCACGCGGTCGGTCGGCTGGGCGCCCTTGGCGAGCCAGTCCTTGGCCTTCTCCTGATCGAGGACGAGGCGGTCGGCGGCGTCCTTGGCCTTCAGCGGATCGAAGGTGCCGATCTTCTCGACGAAGCGGCCGTCGCGCGGCATGCGGGCGTCGGCGACGACGATGCGGTAGAACGGGCGCTTCTTCGCGCCGGCGCGGGAGAGACGGATTTTCAGGGACATTCAGTTTTTCCTTTCAGAGTCTTTTCAAGGTTCGAGTCGTTTCAGAACAAGCGCTCCTTCTCCCTCAGGGAGAAGGGGACGCCGAAGGCGACGGATGAGGGCGTCACTTCTTCTTTCCCCCGAACGGGTTGAAGCCGCCGAGGCCCGGGAGCTTGGCGCCGCCGAGGCCCGGGAACTGCGGAGGCGCGTTGAAGGCGCCGGGGGGCGGAGCCTGGGGAATGCCGGGGGGGCCGGGCGGCACGGCGGGGCCGCCGCCCGCCTGCTTCTGGAGCGCCTCGATCTGCTCGGGCGTCGGCATCTGCATGTTGCCCATGCCCATCATCTGGCCGAGCTTGCCCATCATGCCGCGCTTGGCGTTCGCGCCGCCCATCATCTTCATCATGTCGGCCATCTGCCGATGCTGCTTGAGCAGCCGGTTGACGTGCTCGACGGTGACGCCGGCGCCCGCGGCGATGCGCTTCTTGCGCGAGGCCTTGAGGACGTCGGGGTTGCGCCGCTCCTGCGGGGTCATCGAGGAGATGATCGCCCGCTGGCGCTTGACGAACTTGTCGTCGAGATTGGCGGAGGCGAGCTGGTCCTTCATCTTGGCGATCCCCGGCAGCATGCCGAGAATCCCGCCCATGCCGCCGAGCTTCTCGACCTGGGCGAGCTGCTCGGAGAGGTCGCTGAGGTCGAAGACGCCCTTGCGCAGCTTCTCGGCCATCTTGGCCGCCTGCTGCGCGTCGATCGTCTGGGCCGCCTTTTCGACGAGGCTGACGATGTCGCCCATGCCGAGAATGCGGTCGGCGAGGCGGGAGGGATGGAAATCCTCGATCGCATCCATCTTTTCGCCGACGCCGAGCAGCTTGATCGGCTTGCCGGTGACGGCGCGCATCGACAGCGCCGCGCCGCCGCGCCCGTCGCCGTCCATGCGGGTCAGCACGATGCCGGTCAGGCCCACGCGGTCGTTGAAGCTCTTGGCGAGGTTGACCGCGTCCTGGCCGGTCAGCGCGTCGGCGACGAGCAGCACCTCGTGGGGATGCGCCGTGTCGCGGATCTGCGCCATCTCCTCCATCAGCGGCTCGTCGATGTGGGTGCGGCCCGCGGTGTCGAGCAGCACGACGTCGTAACCCTGCAGGCGCGCGGCCGCTTCGGCGCGCCGCGCGATCTCGACGGGATCCTGGCCGGGGACGATCGGCAGCGTGTCGACGCCGACCTGCCGCCCCAGGATCGCGAGCTGCTCCTGCGCCGCCGGGCGCTTCACGTCGAGCGAGGCCATCAGCACCTTGCGCCTGTCGCGCTCGGAGAGGCGCTTGGCGATCTTGGCCGCGGTCGTCGTCTTGCCCGCGCCCTGAAGGCCCACCAGCATGATGGCGACGGGGGAGGGGGCGTTGAGTCGATCGCCTGGGACTCGCGGCCGAGCGTCTCGACCAG
>CAIZGR010000737.1 GCA_903932535.1 uncultured Hyphomicrobiales bacterium
AGTTCATGGTAGCCAGGCTGCAGCTCGACGGGCAGCTTCAGCCGGCGCCGGGTGATCCAGCTGCCCTCGACCTCTCCGCGCCAGATTTCGGCGCACTCCGCCGTCGAGACGAACCCGTCGCGGCGGCTTCCGTCCTCGGCCGCCTCGGACTCCGATGGCTGTGGACGCCGCGACCCTCGCGCTTTCCCCCGGCGCCGGCGCGGGTCAGCTCGGAACCACGAACGCGCTTATGAAGCCCGGCGACATCGCCCGCGCCTCGGCCGCAGCCTCGATAAGTCCCCGCCGCGTCGCCGTCGCAGAAACGGCGTCTCGCGACGCTCCCGGTCAAGGCCGCGCGGCGCGCTACTTCTTGCCGATGCCGAGGTTGGCGAAGCGGCTGTTGAACTTCGACAGACGGCCGCCGCGATCCAGGAGCTGCTGCGAACCGCCGGTCCAGGCCGGGTGCGTGTTCGGGTCGATGTCTAGGTTCAGGGTCGCGCCCGGCTCGCCATAGGTCGACCGCGTCATGAACTCGACGCCGTTGGTCATGACGACCTTGATCATGTGGTAGTTGGGGTGAATGTCCGGCTTCATCGTCGGGTCTCTGGCAAAATAAGGAAAGAGCCGTCCGGCGGTCCGGCGGCTCTTCGTGAGGCGCCGCTATAAGGCGCCCGGCCGGACGATGCAATAGGTCGCAGGCCCGGGCCTTGATTTCGGCTCAAACTTGGGACGTAAAGCGCGGGAGCCAGTCAGGAGCCGTAAAAGACATGTCTTCCGCCATCGACGCCAGCCCGCGGGCCTCCCGTGCCCCGATCGGCGCCTTGAGATCGGTGCTGCCTTACGCCCTCGCCCACAAGGGGCGCATCGTCGCCGCGCTCGTTGCGTTGTTCATCGCGTCGGCGGCGACGCTCGTCGTCCCGGTCGCGGTCCGGCGGATGATCGACTTCGGCTTTTCGGACTCCAACGCCGATATGATCCGCGTCTATTTCATCGGCATGCTGGTCGTCGTGGCGGTGCTCGCGGTCGCCTCCGGGGCGCGCTACTATCTCGTCATGACGCTCGGCGAGCGGGTGGTGGCGGACCTGCGCTCCGACCTCTTCGCCCACCTGACCCGCCTCGATCCCGGCTTCTTCGACGCCGAAAAGACTGGGGAAATCGCCTCCCGCCTGTCCGCCGACACGACGCAGCTCAAGGCGACGTTCGGGTCTTCGGCGTCGATCCTGCTGCGCAACCTGTTCATGTTCGTCGGCGCCGTCGCGATGATGGTGGTCACCAGCGGCAAGCTCTCGGCCTTCGTCCTCGCCGCGATCCCGGTCATCGTTCTGCCGCTGGTCATGGCCGGCCGGGCGGTCAAGCAGCGTTCGCGCCGGGCGCAGGACACGCTCGCCGACGCGACGGCCTTCGCCACCGAAAGTCTTTCCGCCGTGCGCGTGATGCAGTCGTTCGTGGCCGAGGGCTACACGGCGCGCCGCTATCGCGAGGCCGCCTACGGCGCCTACGACGCGGCGCGCAGCATGTCGCAGGCGCGCGGCATCGTCACCGCGGCGGCGCTCTTTCTGGCTTTCGGCAGCGTCGTCCTCGTTCTGTGGCTCGGCGCGCAGGATGTGGTCGCCGGCCGCATGTCCGGCGGCGTGCTGCTTCAGTTCGTTCTCTACGCCGTCCTCGGCGCCGGCGCGCTCGGGCAATTGTCCGAGGTCTGGAACGAAATCTCGCAGGCCGCGGGCGCGGCCGGACGGATCGGCGAGCTGCTCGCGGTCGAGCCGCGGATCGCGGCCCCGGCGCGCCCGCTCGCGCTGAAGAAGCCGGTGCGCGGCGCCCTCTCCTTCGCCGCGGTCGACTTCGCCTATCCCGGCCGCGAGGCCGAGCCGGTGCTGCACGAGGTGAGCTTTCGCGTCGCGCCCGGCGAGGTCGTCGCCATCGTCGGCCCGTCGGGGGCTGGAAAGACGACGCTGTTCCAGCTCGCGCTGCGCTTTTACGATCCGGCGCGCGGCGTGGTGACTCTCGACGGCGTCGACGTCTCGAAGCTCGACCCTGCCGCTCTGCGGGCGGAGATTGCGCTGGTTCCGCAGGACGCCTTCATCTTCGGGGCGAGCGTTGCGGACAACATCGCCTATGGCGCGCCGAACGCGACCCGCGAGGCGGTGATCGCAGCGGCCCGAAAGGCGGCGGCCCACGCTTTCGTCTCGGCCCTGCCGCAAGGCTACGACACCATTCTCGGCGAGCGCGGGGTGACGCTCTCGGGCGGCGAGCGCCAGCGGATCGCCATCGCCCGCGCCATCCTGAAGGACGCGCCCGTCCTGCTGCTCGACGAGGCGACCTCCGCGCTCGACGCCGAAAGCGAGACTTTGGTCCAGAGCGCCTTGCAGACCCTGATGCAAGGGCGGACGACGCTGGTCATCGCCCACCGCCTCGCGACCATCGTCAACGCCCACCGCATTCTGGTGGTCGAAGCGGGCTGCATCGTGGAAGAGGGGACCCACGCTTCGCTGCTCGCGGCGGGCGGGCTTTATGCGCGCCTCGCGCGGCTGCAGTTCGAGACGGGCGCGGCGGCGCTGACGGCGATGGCCGAAGCGGCGCAGTGACGCCCAAACCCGAGCGTCTCGAGGGATGATCCCGGCCGCGCCGCCGTTCCCAAGTCTGTTTCGCGCCTTATCAAGAGATTGCGGTCGGATTTCCGGGCGCGTCTCAGGGCCGGGCGCGGGATGAGAGGCGGGGCAGAGCAGAGTGGGCGCTCGTCCCGAGCCGCCTCCCCTACGTTCCGTCAGTAGGCTACGCGGGCCCATGCCGATGCTGACGCAGCGGCTTCGCGCCCGGCGCTGGCGGAGCGGAGGAAGGCGTCCCGTTCGCGCACTTCTGCTCGAGGGGCTTGGCGTTCGCGCCGCGCAAGGTCACCTCTTTCACGGTCTCCTCCCCGGCGAGAAGCGGCCCGACGTTCGTCCACGAGCCGTCCCCGCTGCGCGACCACTCGGCGCAACTCAGCGGAAGCGCCTTGCCGTGAACCTGGACCGTATCGGGCTTGGCCTCCGGCGTGACGTTCGCTTGAGCGAACGCCGCGCCCGGCAGCGCGATCAAGACGGAGACCGGCGTAGTCGCTCGAATCATCGGGTCGCCCTGGCGCCAAGACAATCAGCTCAACGTCTGCAGGAAAGCACCGGACGCCTGTGGAGTCGAGGGAGCGCGCGCGCCGCCGCCGGGTTGTCCCCTCTCCGGGCCACGCCCCCTGCAGATCGACGCCCGCACAGCCACCGCGCCCTTCCTCGACTCTACAATCCAGCGAAATTCGGCTTGACGCTATCGTGATCTCGGGATTTTGTAAGGTGACCATGTAATCCAAAATCGATAGGTGACGTGATGGGTCAGTTCGGGGATGACGACGCGAGGGGTTCGAGCCATCCGCCAATGGTAGGGCGCTCGAGTCGTTGACGCCAATAGGATGCGCTGTCAACGCAACTCACAGCAACTGCCAAATACAGTCAAATTGCGAGCAGCCAGATTGCGGGGGACTGCGGGTTCAATCATGGTGTAGGCTGCAAAGGGGCGTATGGAGAAAATAAGCTTCGGAATGCGTTGGCTCCTATAGCTGTGGCACATCAAATGCCAGACGACTGAATTGAGCATTTTGTATGACTCGAGGAGATCGATCTCCGGTGATTGTGAAGCAAGCCCGCAAGTGTAAGGGAGCATCGCTATGCCCAGCGCACCGCTAAGCAACGAGTTTGTTACGGCGCTCGGGGGATATCTGGGTTATGGAGCCATTGGACTTGGGCTTTCTGTAGCGGTCTTGTCGGCAGTATTGCTAATTTTTATGTTAAAGAGCCCCGGCGCTTTAGCTGCTGGAACACGGTTCATGATGTTCGGATTGGCTCTTGTTGTAATTGGCTCCGCCCTCGAACTTATAAAAGCATATCAATCTAGCGCCGAGGCGGAACGTACCTTCATATCCTCACAAAACCTTCCTGATGAATTTTGGGACGATTTTCTTTTATCACGACAACAAAAACTCTTTGGAACAGCCGAGCCCACAGACGAATACACTAGTGGATCGTTAAAAGATGGAGAATTTAGGAGCGTAAATTAAAATGGGTAATCCCCCGGCTTTGCCGGGGTGACAGTAGACGTTTGACGTTTCGGGCGGTCCACCGCG
>CAIZGR010000738.1 GCA_903932535.1 uncultured Hyphomicrobiales bacterium
AAAATAGGCGCAGGATTGCCTTTGGCGGAACGGTTGCGGCTTCGGTCTTCCGTCCTTCGGAACGGATGCGTATTTTTTATTGGAGCAAAAAACAAAGGCGGCTATGGCACTATTCATTTTAATGGACGGCCAAAATTAGCCCATAGAGCTGCATACGAATTAAAAAATGGGCCCGTGCCGAAAGGAAAATTTGTGTGCCATTCATGCGATAACCCTTGGTGCATTAACCCGGATCATCTTTTTGTTGGCACCGCAAAAGACAATACTCTTGACTGTATTCGAAAAGGAAGAAGAAGAACTCGCGCGCCAAAAGGCGAAAGTCATTACAAATCAAAATTAACGCTGGCCGCAGTTTCGGAAATTAGAACAGGCGCACTTCGCGGCACAGATTACGCCCGCAAATTTGGCGTTTCCAGCGCCGCCGTTTCAATGGTCAAAAAAGGACGCACTTGGAATTCGTAACGACAACGGCCCCGGAGCGGGAGGGAGGGTCCGCGCCGAGGCCGTGCTCAAAGCTTCCGGGGCAGCTCCCGGATGCTGAGGGGTTAAATTCCGCGCCCGTATTTGCGCGCCTTTTCGAGGCGGCCCTCGCCGCCGCCGGCCGCGTGCGTCACGGATCCACCGGCCTTGCGGCCGATCGGCATGGCGCCGCCGGGCGGAGGCATAGGCGGCCCACCCGCGCCGGGCCCCATGGGCGGGACTCCGCCAGCTTGAGGCGGCACTAGGCCCGCGCCCGCGCCGCCAATGGCCTGCGGGGGCACGGGCGGGTGCGCCAGCGGCGGTCCGGGGGGCATGCCGGGTCCGCCGGGAGGCATGCCGCCCTTCTGACCGCCGCCGACAGCGATGATGATGTTGACGGCGCCCTTCTTGGACTTGGTCGCGCCGCCGTCGGCCTTCGCGAGACGGCCGCCCGTGGGGCGCGTCCCGGTGATGCGGTCGTTGCCGGGCACTTTGCCGCCGCGATTGTACCAGCCAGCCGCCTTCCCGCCGAGCAAATCGTTCGGATCCGGCGGCGGGACGTCGCTCGTGCCGGACGCGCCAATCTGGGGTCCGATGCTGTTGCTCGGCGTCGGCGGAGGCAGGTCAGACTTGCCCACAGACGCCATGTCGGACCCGCTGAACGTCTGCGAGGGCTGCGAGAACGTTGGGCCGCCCCCGGCCGGCAGTCCGCGGCCGGTCTGGCCGTAGCTCGCGGGCAGACCGCGGCCAGTCTGCATCTGGTCCTGCGACGCGACGGGGCGCGGCGGAGGCGTCGGCGCGGATGCGGCGGGCGCGGCTTGCCGCGCGGGACGGCGCGGCGGCGTCGGCAATGTGTCTTGCGCCGCCATAGCCGCGACGCGATCGGACGGGTTCATGTTCGCAATCTGGTCAGGCGTCGCGGCGCCAAGATTGTGCCAGCCGGAGAAAAAGTCATACGTGGCTCCCTTGCCGGCGCCGGCATCTCCATTGGTCGCGGCATCAGGCGAACCGTAAGTCGGCCGGTGATTGCCGCCACCAGAGGCTCGAGCCGCGCGGCCCTTGAGAAGCGAGTGGATCGCCTTGCCCTCGCCCGCGCCGATCTTGCGGCCCGAGCGGTTCGAGGACGCGATGGCCTTGTCGACGGCGTCGGCGTTGTATTTCGGCTTCGAAGTGCGCGAAATCGGCTTCGGCGCCGACATCTCGCCGCCGTTGGCGCGGTGCTTGGCCTTGCCGCCGCGCTTCAGCGCGGATATGCCGGCCTGCGTCATGAGGCCCTTGCTGGATGGCGCAAACCCGCCGATCGCCTGCGTGGGGACATTGATCGGGGCCTGCGGGCCCATGGGAGCGGCCCCCGCCATCATCGGGCCGCCTGCAGCGCGCTTCGGCCGGCCGCCGTCCTTGAAGCCGCCGACGTGCTTCTCGCCGGCGCGCTTCTTGTTCTCGGCCTTCAAATCGCGGTTGTCCATGTCGAGCGGACCGCCCTCGGCGCGCTTCTTGCGCCCGGCGTGATGCTTGCCCTTGTCGCCGACGACCTTGCCGCCCTTCTTGAACTGGCGCTTGCTGATCGGGCGCATGCCCGTCTTGACGTCTGCCATGAGTTCATCAGGAGGCGTGTATTCCGAAGCATCAATCTTGCCCTGCGGATCCTTGCGCAGGTAACGCTTCACTTTTTCGCTGCGCTCCTTGCGCACTTTTTCCGCATGTTCACTCATGGCGCATCTCCGGCTAAACGTGGCTACGCTCTGCGAGCAATTTTCAGAGCCTTGTTTACTACATTCGACTTGTCTGAGGAAGCTTTCGATTTGCGTCGAAGCATCGCCAGAGCGGCCTCGACGTTGCCGCCGCCGGCGCGCTTCGGCTTGATGTAGCCGCCGCGCTTGTTTTCGCCACCGCCGCCGCTTCCGCCGCTGCTGTCGCCCGAATTGCCGCTGGAATTGTCGCTGCTGTCCTGCGTCTTGTCTTGGCCGGCGTCGGCCTCCGCTTGCGTGGCATAGGTTTGACCGTAAACGTCCGAAAAAGTTTGCTGCTGTTGCGCGGCGCCGCTAAAGGCCTGAGCCTGCTGATCGGACATTGATTGCGCCGACAAGCCGGAAGACACGTCGCCCGAACTGATTTGCGTGCCGGGCACGTTCGCGCTTCCATTCGGGCTCGACGGCGCCAGATCGCCGATCGGCGTGCCGTCCGGGTTCGAGATAACGCGCGTTGCCGTCTTCATCGGGACCGACGTGTCGCCCAGCCCGTCGTCCGTCCCATACGTGGCGTCCGGCGTCACGACCTTGGCCGGCGCGGGAGCGCCAGGCGTAGCCTCGTCGAATTGCATAGGATCAACATCAAGCGTGATGTTCGGAGACGCCGGCGGAGGCGGGGAAGGCAGCGGCGTAGCCGTCATGGCCTCGCGCAGGGCCTGCGTCCCCCATCCCTGTTCGAGCGGCGTCGGCTGGCCCGTCGTGTTTTGCGTCATGGCGCCCGCAAGGGCCTGCGTCGGCGAGGGCGGGCCCATTGAGGGCGCGATCGGCGCCGGCGCAATTGCGCCGCTCGTAATGTCGGACACGCTGCCCGGGAGCGGTGTCGAGGTGACTTGCGGCGTGGGGTCGGACCCCGAATAATCATAAGGAACCGCTCGAGG
>CAIZGR010000739.1 GCA_903932535.1 uncultured Hyphomicrobiales bacterium
GACGAAAGCCGCTTCAACCGCGTGCTGCCGATCGGCGGCCCGGGGAGGCGATCACGCCGAAAGAGCAGGGCGAGCGTCTGTTCGCCCTCTTGGGGCGAAAGCCGCGGTTCAGCCATGTCCCCTTGGCGCTTCTCGATTCCATCGTGTTCGTGCTGAGCGGGCTCGGCCGCGTTTTTCCCGCTCTGGCTGAGAAGGCGGAGCTGGCCCGCATCGGCCGCTATTACGCTTCGGAGTCGATGCTCGTTCTCGACCCCGTCACGGGGCGCTACGACGCCGCCGCCACGCCCTCGACCGGGACGGAGACGCTGTTCGACTTCTATGCGCGCCTGATAAAGGGCGAGGCCGCGATCGAGCGCGGGGACCACGCCGTCTTTTGAGGCCCGATTCTCAGCCCGGCGAGAACATCGGAAACGTGACGCCCAGAGACCACGCCAGCGTGAGGCCGAGCCCGATCCCGACCGCGGCCGGCGACATCGTGCGGCGGCCGACCCAGCCGCCCATGAGGCCGAAAACGATGAAAAACAAGACGATGACGGGAATGATGATGATCAGGAAGAACAGCCGGTGAAAGTCCAGCGCCACCGCTGCGCCGAGCGACGCGAGGAAGGCGCCGCGCGCGATGAAAACCCGCAGGAACGACGCGCGGCCGTTGTCCGTCGATAGGCTGTCGGCGAGCATGTAGGGCACGGCCCCGGCCGCAATGGCGGCGATGATCGGCAGCCTTGCGAGGTTCGGCATGAAGGAGGCGACGTATCGATCCATCGCGCCGCCGAAGACGAAGACGCCGTAGGCGGCGAGCGCCAACCCGCTGAGCCACGCCACCCGACCCAGGCGGACGCCGCTCCAGAACAGCAGGGCGAGCGCGATCGCCCCATAGACGAAGAGGTGGACGGCCAGATAGTCCGCCACGAGCACAGGCAGGAAGCGCGTCTCGATCCGGCTCAGGAGAAGCGGCGTCGCGGCCGCGGGAATCAGCGTGGCGACGAGGAAGGTCTTCAGCGGCAGCGTCGGAGCGAGCCGCTCGCCCCGAGGCAGCAGCCCGGCCAGCGGCCACGCCAGAACCACGACGCCCGCCAGGAGCAGCGCAATCCAGCCGCCGGTGGCCGCGACCGGGCCGGCGCTCGTGCGTCCGAACACGGCGTCGAGCCACGACCGCGCCTCGCGTAACGCCGTCGCCGAATAGAGCACGCTGACATGCTCGACATCCGGCGCCGCGACCGCGCGCCGGCCGGTGTTGCGGGCCGGGTCGCCGATGGTCTCGCCCTCGGTCGCGGCCGGGTCGGCGAGCCGCGCGTTCTTCAGGGCGTCGGCGCGCAGATGCTTTTCCCAGCCTCCGGTGATCATCAGGAGATTGCGCGGCGCCGTACTGGTCACGGCTTCGGAGAACATCGAGATGGTCACGGCAGCGGCGACGCGGGGATCTTCGAGCGCGCGGCGGACGACGATGTCGGAGGCCATCGAATGCCCGAGCAGCGCCACGCGGCCGTCGACGAAGGGGAGCGCCAAAGCCGCATCGGTCACGCGGCCGATCTCGCGCTTCAGAAACTGGGTGGTCCCGTCGACGCGCGTGACGTCGCCCGACATCGGCGCCGGGTTTCGGCCATGGCCCTCGAAATCGAACGAAACAACCACGTAGCCGGCCTGGGCGAGGGTCAGCGCATAGGCTTCCATCAACTGACGCGACCCGGCGAAGCCGTGGGCGACGATCACCGCCGGCGCCTTGTCGACGTCTGCGCGCCGGTAGACGGTCGCCGGCGTCGAGCCGACTTCGAGCGGCGTGATCGACAGGCCCGATCGCGCGGCTTCGAGCCGCCAGACGCCGACGCTGCAAAGAATGAGTCCTGCCAGCAATGCGAGCAGGCGTGGACCAAAGGCGCGCAAGGCGCCACGCGATCGAATCGGTCGATTGCCCAGGTTATGTTCCAGCGAAGACGCGGACGGCGAAGGCGCTGGCCATCATGCCGAAAACGTACAGCGGCACGCCGAAACCGCTCAACCACAAGGCGTGGGCGACCGGCGCGCGCAGGAACCGCCGCATCATCACGAGTTGGCCGATCAGCAGCAGAACCACGATTCCGGCTTCGATGAGGCGCCCCCAGGACAGGAGCAGCGCGATCACGACGACCTGAGGCGCCGCCATGAAGGCGCACGCGACCTGCGCTGCGCGGTCCGGCCCGAGCAGGACGGGCAGCGAGTTGATCCCCGTCTCCCGATCGCCCTTGATGGCCTTGAAATCGTTCAAGGTCATGATCCCGTGCGCGCCGGCGCCGTAGAGCAGCGCGAGCACCAGGATTCGCGCCGAGGGCAGGGCGCCGCCCAGCATGACCGCGGCGCCGGTGATCCAGGCGAGGCTTTCATACGAGAACCCGCAGGCCGCATTGCCCCACCAGCCGTTCGCCTTCAACCGCAACGGCGGGGCGCTGTAGGCCCACGCCAGCAGAACGCCGGCGACGGTCGCCGCCAGCACCCAGGTTCCCAACGTGGCGGCGACGAGCAGAGACAGCGCCGTCCAGACGAAGGCGATGTAGAGGCCCCACCGGCCGGGAATGCGCCCCGAGGGAATCGGCCGCTGCGGTTCGTTGATGGCGTCGACGTGGCGGTCGTACCAGTCGTTGCACGCTTGGCTCATGGCGCAAACGAGCGGACCGGCCAGAATCATGCCGGCGAGCGCCGTATAGCCATTGGCGACGACCGGCACGCCCGAGGAGACCACGCCGCAGGCGAACGCCCACATCGGCGGAAACCACGTGATCGGCTTCAGCAGCTCGAGCACGGCCGAGGGGGCCGGATAGGCCGCTGCGAGCCCCGGCGCGAGCGGGTCGTTCGATTCTGTGCTCACTCGGTCATCCCCGGCGTCGCGACTCTGTCCAACCGTCGAGATCGATGGACAAGTCCGCAGACTCCCTCAACGCCTTCACGTCCATTCGCCGGACCTTTCAACGCATGCGCGCAGCAATGTCAATGTGACACAAGCAACGCGGGCGGGGTCACGCTTGCCTATGCGGTTCCTCCTCGCCGAGCGGGCGCCGAGCGGCCCGCTCCTCTCGACAATTCTCGTGTCGTAACGCACTCTCTCGCGAGCCCGGCCGAACCGGGCGGAGCGCGGGAGCGAACGCCGCGCCGCACAGGGGAGGAGCCCATGTATCCGGGCGAACAGGCGCGGACGCGCCCCGATCATCCGGCGATCGTCATGGCCGAGTCGGGGGAGACGATCTGCTATCGGGAACTGGACGAACGCAGCAATCGCCTCGCGCATCTCTTGCGCGCGGCCGGCCTGCGGCGCGGCGACCATTACGCGGTCTTCATGGAGAACCATCCGCGTTTCATCGAGTGCAGCGCGGCCGGCGAGCGGTCCGGTCTCTATTACACCAACGTCAATTCGTTCCTGACGGCGAGCGAGCTCGCCTATATCGTCGACAATTCTCTGTCGAAGGTGCTGATCGCGTCCGAGGCGAAGCGTGAGACGGCGCTCGCCGCGCTCGCCGAGTGCCCCAACGTCGAGCTCTGCCTGATCGTCGACGGCCCCGGGCGCGGCGCCCGCGTTCGCAATCTCGACGAGGCGACGGCGTCCTTTCCCTTGAAGCCCATCCCGGACGAATCGCTGGGGACGGCCATGCTCTATTCCTCGGGGACGACCGGCCGGCCGAAGGGCGTGCTGAGGCCCTTGCCCGACCAGCCGCCTGCCCAGGCGCTGCCGGTCCTCGGCGCCTTCCAGAAGTTCTGGCGCTTCCGTGAGGGACAGATCTACCTTTCGCCGGCGCCGCTCTACCACGCCGCGCCCTGGGTCGGCGCCGCGGGAACGATCCGCCTCGGCGGCACGGTCGTCGTGATGGAGCATTTCGACCCCGAGGCGTTTCTCGCGCTGGTCGAGCGGCATCGGGTCACGCACACCCAGCTCGTCCCGACCATGTTCTCGCGCCTGCTGAAGCTGCCCGAGGCGACTCGCGAACGTTACGAACTCTCCTCGCTCGAAGTCGCCATCCATGCCGCCGCGCCCTGTCCGGTTCCGGTCAAGGAGGCGATGATCGATTGGTGGGGGCCGATCATCCAAGAATATTACAGTGCGACCGAAGCCATGGGCGTGACGCTCTGCGACAGCGCGGAATGGCTCGCCCACAAGGGAACCGTCGGGCGGTGCGTGGCTGGCGAGCTTCACATCCTCGATCCCGAGATGCGCGAGGTTCCGACCGGGGCGACCGGCCAGCTCTGGTTCAAGACGGCGTCGCCGTTCGAATATTTCAACGATCCCGTCCGCACCGCTCAGGCGAACTCGCCCGACCGGACGATGAGCACGGTCGGCGACATCGGCCATGTCGACGCGGAGGGTTACGTCTATCTCACCGACCGCGCCGCCTTCATGATCATTTCGGGCGGCGTGAACATCTATCCGCAGGAATGCGAGAACCTGCTCGTCACCCATCCCAAGGTCGCCGACGTCGCCGTGTTCGGCGTCCCGAACGCGGAGATGGGCGAGGAGGTCAAGGCGGTCGTTCAGCTCATGCCCGGGTTCGAGCCGGGTCCGGAGGTCGAAGCCGAGCTGATCGCCTTCTGCCGCGCCCACCTCGCCCATCCCAAATGCCCGCGCTCGATCGACTTCGAGGCGGAACTGCCGCGGCTGCCGACGGGCAAGCTCTACAAGGGGCCCCTGCGCGACCGCTATTGGAAAGGCCACGAGAGCCGCATCGTCTGACGCCGCCTTTGGCGCCGCGCGCGGCGGACACGGCCGGCGACCGCGTAGACACCGATAGGAGATGCCGCCATGTCCCAGCCTGCGCCGCGCGAGCCGAGTCGGTTTGAGAGCTTCAGGGACTTCTATCCGTTCTACCTCGGCGAGCATCGCGACGCCGCCTGCCGCCGGCTGCATGTGATCGGCAGCGCGCTCGCGCTCGTGGCGCTGGCGGCCGCGTTGGCGACGCAGAACCCGTGGCTGCTGCCGCTCTTGCCCCCGGTCGGCTACGGCTTCGCCTGGGTCGGCCACTTCGCCTTCGAGGAGAACAGGCCGGCGGCCTTCGCCTATGCGCTGTGGAGCCTGATGGGCGACCGGGCGATGGTCGCCGAGGTCGTCGCCGGCCGCCGGCCGTTCTGACGCTTCAGGGCGCCGTCATGTCGGCGAGCGCGTTGCGCATCGACGTGCTCGGGATGCCGAACAGGCCGCCATAGGGCTTGTCGAGATCCTGAATGACGTAAACGGCGGACGCGATCGAGATCGCCGACAGGACGATCACGATCACGCTCACCGGATTGGCCGGCGCGGTCAGTCCGATGCTGACGAACAGGATGACGAGCCAGAATACGAGCACCCAGTAGAAGGGCCACGAGATCGAGGCGCGCGCCTGCTCGATCACCGTCCACCGGCTCTTGACCACGTCGGAAAATTGCTGTTCGCAGACCGACAGAAGCTGCTTGTGCGCCGCGTCGGCGGGGTCGAGGCGGCGCAGCCCGCTGCCGGCCTCGTCGAGGATCGCGCCGAGCGCGCGGCTCTCGCCGGTGATCGGCATGCCCTCGGTGTCGGGATAGCGGACGCCTTCGGGCGGCTTCTCGTCGGGCCAGGTGCTGGCGATGACGGCACCGACATAGGCGCGCAACTGTCCGCGAATCGAATCGGTCTCGGGGCCGTAGTCGCGCAGGCACCTGTCCATCTGCGCGAGCGCGCCGGCGTCCTGACCGCGCGCCGCATAGGCGGCGTCGAAGCCGGTCTTGACCGAACTGGTCAGGAGGCCGAGCACGATGGCGGTGAAGGTGACGAGCAGGTTGATCGTCAGCGGCACGAGCTCGAAGGAATCGCGGGAGCGGTGCCGTTCGGGCAGGCGCGTTTTGACCCCGTGGCCGGCGAGCGCGGCGGCGCACAGGAGGACGAGGAGGATGACGGTGGCGATGATGTCGCGCATTTCGTGGGCAGACGCTCGTTATCCGCAGTCGACCCGAGCGATAGACCGCCGGGACCGATCTGTCACGGCCTGTGCTGTTGAACCTGTCGCGGAGAGGGTTCAGGATGGGGGGCGCCCGAGGGCGGCGGGGGAGAAGCGGATGCGAGCTATTTTCGCGGCGTTGGCCATGACCGCTCTCGGCGGAGCAGGGGCGCTCGCCGCCGGGGCTTCGGCTTTCGCCGGCAAATGGCGGATCGACGAGGTTCGCGGCTCGGAAAGCTTCGACGCGGCGAAGACGCAGTTCGAGGCGGCGGCCGACGGGCGGGTCAGCACGACTGTCGGCTGCAACCGCATCGCCGGCAAGCCGGCCGTCGACGGCGACCGGATAACGTTCGGCCCGATGGCGGCTACGCGCATGGCCTGCCCGCCGCCGCTGGACCGGCTCGAATCGAAGTATCTCGCGGCGCTCGATGCGGTTCGCTCCTGGCGGATCGAGGGGACGAAGCTCCTGCTCCTCGACGCCGAGGGCGAGAGGGCGGTGACGCTCGAACGGGCGGATTTGTAGCCGCGCTCGGCTCGAGCGCGGCGATACGGCCGGCGGCCGTGTCTACAAGGCCTTCCGAGGGGCCTCGGGCTCGCGGAACGGCTGGACGAGCTGGCCGGCGAGCGTCGGGGCCGTGGGTTCAGGGACGCCGTAGGCGGCCGGCCAAGCGTTCGGCAGATAATGCGAGCCGAAGACGCGGTCGAGCCAGGGGAAGATCGAGGCGTAGTTGCAGTTGCGCTGCAACCCTTGGGTGTGGTGCCAGTGGTGGAAGCCGGGGGTGGCCAGCAGCCATTCGAACGGCCCCAGCCGCCAGCGCAGGTTGGCGTGGACGAAGAACCCCCACAGGCTTCCGGCCAGCAGGATGACGACCGGGATCGCGCCGTCGCTGAAGCGCATCGGATTGACGAGGCCGAGGGCGAAGAGCGGGGTCAGCATCACGAGCCGCGACCAGAGGAAGTCGACCGGATGGGCGCGCGCGCTGACCATGAAGTCGATCGCCTCCGCGCTGTGATGGATCGCATGGAAGCGCCACAGGAACGGAATTTCGTGGCTGAGCCGGTGCGCCCAGTAATAGGCCGTCTCGCCGACCACCATCGCGGCGGCGGCGCGCGCGCCCATCGGCGCGGCGGCGATCGCCGCCAGCACGCCGCCGGGGACGAGCTTGTGGGCGGCGAGCACGACCACGGCCATCGGCGCGCCGAGCATGAGGCCGGGGAGGAGGCCGTTGAGAAAATAGTAGCCGGCGTCGATGCCGATCTGCTTGCGCAGGATCTTCTGCCGATGCAGGGCGAAGAGGCGCTCGAGCGGAACGAACACGGCCGCCAGGATTGCGAGCCACGCGGCCATGCGGACCAGATTTGCGGCGATGCCGACGAGATGTGGGTTCATTGAACGAGGCTTGCTGGGTTATCGAGCGGACTCGCGTTCAGCGCCGCAGAAAGGGTCAACGACGGACCGAACGGAGAATCCGCGCTGCGATGAATACGAAACGCAGCAATCTGCGAACCATGTGCGAAGAGATTCGGGGGCGGCCGGCCGGCGGCGGCGCGGATCGCATTCCCGGGCTGGAGGACTGGGCCGTTCCGCTCGCATCGGCCGGCGGCGACCACGGCAGAGGCCGCTTTTCAGCCGATGAAGATTGTCGCGTGTCCGGCGAAGGAAACGTGTTCATGCTGGGCGCGCTCCGCTTGTCGCCAACACGCATATCAGAGAATGATTACGATGTAAACGCATCGCGCCATCGTAGATAGCGAGGTCAATTCCAGGGGGATGGCGGCGTTCCGGTCGCTTCAGGCTGCGTCGGCCGGGAACTGCGTCCGCGCGATCAGGCTGTAGGTCCGCCCCTGCGCGAGCAGCTCGCGATGGCGGCCGCGCTCGACGATCCGGCCGTGGTCGATGACGCAGATCTCGTCGGCCTGGGCGACCGTCGACAGTCGATGGGCGATGACGATCGTGGTGCGGCCTTCGCACAGCGTCTTCAGCGCCTTCTGGATCGCCTGCTCGGACTCGGAATCGAGGGCGGAGGTCGCCTCGTCGAGAAGGATGACCGGCGCGTCCTTGAGAAAGGCGCGGGCGATGGCGATGCGCTGCCGCTGCCCGCCGGACAGTTGCATGCCGTGCTCGCCGCAGGGCGTGTCGTAGCCGCGTTCGAACTCCATGATGAAGTCGTGGGCGTAGGCGGCCCTGGCCGCGGCGACGATCTCGTCTTCGGGGGCGCCCGGGCGCCCCATGGCGATGTTGACGCGCACCGAACCCTTGAACAGGAAATTCTCCTGCGCGACGTAGCCGATCTGCCGGCGCA
>CAIZGR010000740.1 GCA_903932535.1 uncultured Hyphomicrobiales bacterium
ACGTGCTGGTCGCGGGCTCCGCCGTGTTCAAGGGCGGCCCGTCGGCCTATGCCGCCAACATCGCGGCGATCCGGGCGAGCCTCGGGACGACGAACCGGGCGGCGTGAGGGCGGCGCCGGTTACGGCGTGCGGCGCTTCGAGTCGCTGGGGCCGCTCGGCGCGGCGTCGCGTTCCAAACGAACCGGCCGCGAGTCCTCGAGCAACTTCAGAAACGCCCTCGCGAGCGGGGACAGCCGCTTGTCCGCCAGATGCACGACGTACCAGCGCCGCAGGATCGGGAAGCCCTGCACGTCGAGCTCCCGCAAGGGGCCGCCCTCGGGATCGAGCGTCAGGACGTGGCGCGAGAGGACCGCGAGGCCGAGGCCGGCGGCGACCGCCTGCTTGATCGTTTCGTCGCTGCCGAGCGTCATGCGCGTCGCCGGGCGGATGTTGTGTTCGGCGAAATAGCGCTCGGTCGCCTGCCGCGTGCCCGAGCCCGGCTCACGCAAAATGAAAGGCTCGCTTTCGAGGCGCGACGGCGGGATCGCGCGGGCGTCGCAGAGCGCGTGCCCCGCGGGCGCGAGGACGACCAGCGGATTTTCGGCGAACGGGGTCGCGACGACCTCCAAGCCTTCCGGCGCTTGGCCCATGATGTACAAGTCGTCGAGATTGAGCCGCATCCGCTCGAGGATTTGCTCGCGGTTGACGACTTCGAGGACGAATTCCGCCTCCGGGTAGGCGCGGCAGAAATCACCGATGAGGCGGGTGGCGAAATATTTCGCCGTGGTGATCATAGCCACCCGCACGCAGCCGCGTTTCAGGCCCTGCATCTCCGCCAATTCCATCCCGAGATGGTCGAGCCGTTCGAGCACGTCCCGGCTCGCCGCCGCGACCGCCCGGCCCGCCTCGGTCAGAAAGAGCCGCTTGCCGGCCTGCTCGTGCAGCGGCAGGCCGAGCCCCTCGGACAACTGCTTGATCTGGATAGAGAAGGCCGAGGGCGTCACATGCGCCTCCTCGGCCGCCCGGGTCATGTTCATGTGACGGGCGAGGCCTGCGAAGAGGCGTAGCTGGTGAAGCGTGACCTGTCGGAGCATCGTTTTATCGGAGTAAACCGTAACCGTTCAAACAATCAACTTAACTCAAATCCGGCCGAGCCGTAAATCCTCCTCGTCGATCAATGCATGGCCCATCTCGGCCGAGGGAGGACAAACGTGAACGTGCAGCCGTCGCAGACCGTCAAGGGCAAGGACCGCTACAAGTCCGGCGTCATGGAATACCGCCGCATGGGCTACTGGGAGCCCGACTACACGCCGAAGGACACCGACATCATCGCCTGCTTCCGCGTAACGCCGCAGGAGGGCGTCGACCCGATCGAGGCCTCAGCGGCGGTCGCCGGCGAATCCTCGACCGCGACCTGGACGGTGGTGTGGACGGACCGGCTGACCGCGACGGAAAAGTATCGCGCCAAGTGCTATCGCGTCGATCCCGTGCCGGCGGCAGAGGGCCAGTATTTCGCCTATATCGCCTACGATCTCGATCTCTTCGAGCCGGGCTCGATCGCCAACCTCTCGGCCTCGATCATCGGCAACGTGTTCGGCTTCAAGCCGCTGAAGGCGCTGCGCCTCGAGGACATGCGGTTTCCCGTGGCCTACGTGAAGACCTTCCAGGGACCGGCGACCGGCATCGTCGTCGAGCGCGAGCGGCTGGACAAGTTCGGCAGACCCCTGCTCGGCGCGACGGTGAAGCCGAAGCTCGGCCTCTCGGGGCGCAACTACGGCCGCGTCGTCTACGAGGCCCTCAAGGGCGGGCTCGACTTCACCAAGGACGACGAGAACATCAACTCGCAGCCGTTCATGCACTGGCGTGACCGCTTTCTCTACTGCATGGAGGCGGTCAACAAGGCGGAAGCCGCGAGCGGCGAAGTCAAGGGCACCTATCTCAACATCACCGGCGCGACGATGGAGGACATGTACGAGCGCGCCGAGTTCGCCAAGGAGCTCGGCTCCTGCATCGTGATGATCGACCTCGTGATCGGCTACACCGCGATCCAGTCGATGGCGAAATGGGCGCGCCGGAACGACATGATCCTGCACCTCCACCGCGCCGGGCACTCGACCTATACGCGGCAGAAGACCCACGGCGTATCGTTCCGGGTGATCGCCAAATGGATGCGCCTCGCCGGCGTCGACCACATCCACGCCGGCACCGTCGTCGGCAAGCTCGAGGGCGATCCGGCGACGACGAAGGGCTACTACGACATCTGTCGCGAGGACTTCAATCCGATGCGGCTCGAGCATGGGATCTTCTTCGATCAGCCGTGGGCGTCGCTGAACAAGCTGATGCCGGTCGCCTCGGGCGGAATCCACGCCGGGCAGATGCATCAGCTCCTCGATCTCCTCGGCGAGGATGTCGTGCTGCAGTTCGGCGGCGGCACGATCGGCCATCCTGGGGGCATCGCGGCCGGCGCGACCGCCAACCGCGTCGCACTCGAAGCGATGATTTTCGCGCGCAACGCCGGACGCGACTACGTCCACGAAGGCCCGACCATTCTCGCGGAAGCGGCCAAGAGCTGCACGCCGCTACGCCAAGCGCTCGACGTCTGGGGCGACGTCACCTTCAACTACGCCTCGACCGACCAGCTCGATTTCGTGCCAACCGCCTCCGTCGCCTGAGCGCCGCGAACCCAACAGTCAAAGGAGCTTCTTCCATGCGCATCACCCAGGGCTGCTTCTCGTTCCTGCCCGACCTCTCCGACGACGACATTCTGACCCAGATCCAGTACAGCCTCGACAACGGCTGGGCGGTGAACCTCGAATTCACCGACGACCCGCATCCGCGCAACACCTACTGGGACATGTGGGGCCTGCCGATGTTCGATCTGCACGACGCCAAAGGCGTGCTGATGGAGCTCGACGCCTGCCGCAAGATCCACGGCGACAAGTACATCCGCCTCTCCGCCTTCGATTCGAGCCACGGCTGGGAGTCGGTGCGCATCTCCTTCATCGTCAACCGGCCGAAGGACGAGGACGGATTCCGGATCGAGCGGACCGCCGGCCCGGGCCGCACGCAGCGCTACGCCGTCCGCGGCTACGGCCTCGATCGGCCGGAAGGGAAGCGGTACCCATGAACGCCGACGCGCGCGAGCCGGCGGCGGCGCCGAAGGTCAGCCTCTCCGAGGAGTTCGCGGCGTCCGGCGCCGGTCCGGTGCTGCAGCAGCTCGACGACGAGCTCGTCGGGCTCGCGCCGGTCAAGCAGCGCATCCGCGAGATCGCGGCGCTGCTGCTGGTCGACCGGGTGCGGGCGAAGTTCGGCCTGACCTCCGAGCCGCCGACGCTGCACATGAGCTTCACCGGCAATCCGGGCACCGGCAAGACCACGGTCGCGACCCGCATGGCCGAGATTCTGCACCGGCTCGGCTATGTCCGCCGCGGGCATCTCGTCGCGGTGACCCGCGACGACCTCGTCGGGCAGTACATCGGCCACACGGCGCCGAAGACGAAGGAGGTGCTGAAGAAGGCGATGGGCGGCGTGCTGTTCATCGACGAGGCCTATTACCTCTACCGGCAGGAGAACGAGCGCGACTACGGGCAGGAGTCGATCGAGATTCTGTTGCAGGTGATGGAGAACAACCGCGACGACCTCGTCGTCATCCTCGCCGGCTACGCCGACAAGATGGACCGGTTCTTCCAGTCGAACCCCGGCTTCCGCTCGCGCGTCGCCCACCACATCGACTTCCCCGACTATACCGACGCGAACCTGATGGAGATCGGGGAGAAGATGCTCGCCGGCCTCAACTACCAGCTCAGCGACGGGGCGCGGGCGGCGCTCGCCGAATACATCCCGCTCCGGCGCGCCCAGCCCCTCTTCGCCAACGCCCGCTCGATCCGCAACGCGCTCGACCGTGCGAGGCTGAGGCAGGCGAACCGCCTCTTCACCGAAGGCGATAAGGCGATCACCCTCGACCGCCTCACCACGATCGAGGAGGCCGACATCAGGGTCAGCCGGGTGTTCGGGCAGGCGAAGCCGGAGGGGTGAGGTTTGCCTGAAGGCTTCGCGACGGTCCCCGCCGGGGATTCCGGCCGGCGCCGGCGCGAGGCGGGCGCGCCGAGGGCGAAGGGTCGCGATTTTCACCCCCGAATCGAGGCTTCTCAATCGCTTGCTGGTTACGGTGACAGTGCATTCTATTGACTTCGCCGCCCCCGCCGCCCTACCC
>CAIZGR010000741.1 GCA_903932535.1 uncultured Hyphomicrobiales bacterium
GATCGCCTACACCAAGATCCCGCCCTTCATCGCCACCCTCGGCATGATGGTGTCGGCGCGGGGCGTCGCCGACTGGTATACGAACGGGCAGCCGATCGGCAACCTCACCGACTCCTTCGCCGCTATCGGCTCGGGCTGGTGGCCGGTCATCATCTTCCTCGGCGTCGCCTTCATCTTCCATATCGCGCTGCGCTACACGCGCTACGGCAAGTTCACCTACGCGATCGGCGCAAACCCGCTGGCGGCGCGGGTGTCAGGCATCAACGTCGAGCGCCACACCGTGCTCGTCTACATGTTCGCCGGACTGCTCTCGGGTCTGTCGGGCATTGTGCACACGGCGCGGGCGATCAGCGGGCAGGCGGGCGTCGGCGTTGGCTTCGAGCTCGACGCGATCGCCGCCGCGGTCATCGGCGGCACCTCGCTCTCGGGCGGCGTCGGACGCATGACCGGCACCGTCATCGGCGCGGTCATCCTCGGCATCCTCACCTCCGGCTTCACCTTCCTCAACGTCGACGCGCACTACCAGGAGATCATCAAGGGCGGCGTCATCATCGCGGCCGTGGTCGCCGACCAGTACCGGCAGCGGCGGCGGAAGTCGGTGTGAGGCGCGGCGGCAGCGTGTTCCCTTCGGGCGCCGCTCCCCACCCGCCGGCCGCTCCAACGATCTTCAACCTGTCCACAGGAACCCTCCCATGACGACCCCCGCCATCAAGTTCGGCTTCAACCACATGATCAATCCGGCGCTGACGCCCGACGAGCTGGTCGAGGCGGCCGTCACGCTCGGCGCGGTCGCGATCGAATTGCGCAACGACGTCGGCGACAACAGCCTGAGGGACGTCGGAACCGCCCGCCGGGCCGGCGCCAAGGCCGCCGACGCCGGGCTCGAGGTCGTCAGCGTGAACGCGCTCTATCCGTTCAACGTGTGGAACGACGAGCGCGCCCGCCAAACGGAAGCGCTCGCCGCCCTCGCCGCCGCCGCCGGCGCGACCGGTCTCGTCATGTGCCCGCTCAACGAAGGCAAGATGCTCGAGGACACGCCGGAGAAGGCGGCGGCCCTGCGCGCCGCGCTCACCGCGATCCGGCCGATTGTCGAGGCCCATGGCCTTAAAGGGTTCGTCGAGCCGCTCGGGTTCCCGGTCTCGTCGCTGCGCTCCAAGCGCTATGCGCTGGCTGCGATCGACGACATCGGCGGCGCCGGCGTATTCTCGCTCGTGCACGACACCTTCCATCATCGCGGCGCGGGGGAGGAGGCCGTGTTCGCTGCGCGCACCGGACTCGTTCACATCTCCGGCCTTGAAGACCCTGCGATCAGCTTCGCCGACATGCTCGACGGCCATCGCGTGCTCGTCGGCCCGAAGGACCGGCTCGGCAACGTGGAGCAGCTCCGGCAGCTCTACGCCGACGGCTACGACGGGGTGGTGTCGTTCGAGCCCTTCGCCAGGGAGGTTCACGCGCTGGGCGACCCGATCGCCGCGGTCCGCGAAAGCATGGCCTATTTGCGTGGGGCGCTGGCGGCGTAGCGGCCCCTGTAGACGCGGTCGCCGACCGCGTCGCCGCGCTCGACGAGCGCGGCCACAATCGGAGGGGCGGCGTCTCGCCGCCCCATCGGGCGTCCGGAAGGACGCCCGTCTTTCGACGGGCTATGGGCGCGCGGGACGCGCGCCGTCCGACTGCCTGCACACCCTGGGAGGCCATCCATGCGCATAGCGCTCGACCCCTATATGCACCGCCACCTGTCGCTCGAGGAACTGCCGCGCAAGGTCGCGGAGCTCGGCTACGAGTGGATCGAGCTCTCGCCGCGCGACGACTTTCTCGCGTGGTGGGTCCATCCGCGCGTCTATCCGGAACGCATGAAGAGCTTCAAGAAGGCGCTGAAAGACCACGGCGTGAAGATCGCCTCGCTCCTGCCGATGTACCGCTGGGCGAGCCCGCACGAGGACGAGCGCCAGACGGCGGTCAGCTACTGGAAAAAGGCGATCGAGATCGCCGTCGAGATGGGCGTCGACACGATGAACTCCGAGTTCGGCCGCGGCCCCTCGCCCGATCGTGGGCACTCCGCCAACTGCTGCGGCGGGCAGCTCACCCATGAATCCAGCGAGGCCGCGTGGTGGCGCTCGATGGAGGAGCTCGTGCCCGTGTTCGAGAAGGAGGGCGTCCAGCTCAACATCGAGCCGCATCCGGAGGACTGGTGCGAGACGCTGCATCCGGCCGTCGACATGATCCGGACGCTCGGCTCGAAGAGCGTCAAGTTCCTCTATTGCGCGCCGCACACTTTCTATTTCGGCGACGACATCCCCAAGATGATGCGCGACGCGGGCTCGCTGATCGCGCATGTCCATGTCGCCGACACCTACAACCACAAGGCCTCGTCGGGCCTGCGCTACATCTGCAATCCGCCCGGCGCCAAGGTGACGATCCACCAGCACATGGATATCGGCCAGGGCGAGGTGAACTGGGACCAGTTCTTCGGTTCGCTGGCCAGCGTCGGCTTCGACGGGATCATGACCGCCTGCGTCTTCGCCTGGGAGGAGCGCGCCGACGAATCGGGCCGCTATATGCGCGAGACGATGCAGAAGTACGTCGACAAATACTGGACGAAGGCGAAGGCCTGAGACGACCTCCGGCGCGTCGGCGCCGGCCCCTCTCTCTCATCGAGGACAAGCGAAAATGACCCTGAACGTCGGCGTCATCGGCGTCGGAATGATCGGCCGGGAGCACATCAACCGGCTGGCGAACACCCTCGTGGGCGCGCGCGTCGTGGCGCTCGCCGACGTCGATGCGAAGCAGGCCGAGGCCGTCGCAGCCGGCCTGCCGGGCGCGAAGGTCTATCCAGACGGCGAGGCGCTGATCGCCTCGCCCGACGTGCAGGCCGTCGTCGTGACCTCGTGGGGGCCGACGCACGCGGCCTACGTGCTCGCGGCGATCAGGGCGATGAAGCCCGTCTTCTGCGAGAAGCCGCTCGCCACCACGGCCGAGGCGTGCCTGAGCATTGTCGAAGCGGAAATCGCGTCCGGCCGCCATCTGGTCCAGGTCGGATTCCAGCGCCGCTACGACAAGGGCTATCGGGCGCTCAAGAAGGCGATCGACGACGGCGCCATCGGCGCGCCGCTGATGATCCACTGCGCCCATCGCAACCCCGCGGTGCCGGAGGCTTACGTCAGCGACATGGCGATCGTCGACACCTTCATTCACGAGATCGACGCGCTGCGCTGGCTGATCGGCGACGACTACGTGTCGGCGCAGGTGCTCAAACCCCGCAACACGAAGCACACCCACGCCAGGCTCGACGATCCGATCATCGTCCTGCTCGCGACCAAGAATGGCGTGCGCATCGACGGCGAGGTGTTCGTCAACTGCCGCTACGGCTACGACATCCGCTGCGAGGTGGTGGGCGAGGAGGGCGTGGCGAGCCTGCCCGAGCCGGAAAGCGTCGTCCTGCGCAAGGAGGCGAAGCTTTCGACCACGATCATGCAGGACTGGAAGCTGCGCTTCATCGATTCCTACGACGTCGAGCTGCAGGACTGGATCGAGGCCGCCAAGGCCGGCAAGGTGAATGGCCCCAACGCCTGGGACGGCTATTTCGCCGCCGTCACCGCCGACGCGTGCCTCGAGGCGATGCATCACGGCGGGGTGGCGGAGATCAAGACCGCGACGCGGCCGAAATTCTACGATTGACGGTCTGGATCTCGACAAGCTTTCGGGGCTCGCGAATGGACAAGGGCATGCAGCATTTCCAGACGCCCGACACGAAGGTCCTCGGCCTTCCCTTCAGCGCCGCCGTCAGGGTCGGCGACATGCTCTATCTCTCCGGGGCGCTCGGCAACCGTCCCGGAACCCTGACATTGGCGGATGGCGGAATGGCCGGGCA
>CAIZGR010000742.1 GCA_903932535.1 uncultured Hyphomicrobiales bacterium
CCATGGTCCTTGCGCGCGAGGCGCATGTCCCCGTGCTGGCGCCGATCTTTGTCGCCTTCGAGGACGATCCCGCCTGTTTCGCCGACGCGGACGCCGCGATGTTCGGCCCCTGCCTGCTCGCCGCGCCGGTCCTGCGCGAACGCGCGCGCGAAGTCGAGGTTTATCTGCCTTCGGGCATCTTGAGCTGGCGCGATGTCTGGACCGGACGCGTTTACGCCGCCGGCCGGAGCGTGACGATCCCCGCGCCGCTCGATCGGCTGCCGCTGCTCGCGCCGGCCGGCGCGATCGTCGCCACGACCGACAGCGGCGACGATTTCTCGCGCCGGCACGACGAGCCCTCGCGGGCGCTGCGGGTCTTTCCAGGCGCCGCAACGGGCGCGTCGCGCGCCGTTCTCATCGAGGACGACGGCCTTTCTCGCGCCGGCCCCTCGACCCGCGTGACGATCGGGCTGAGCTGGACCGCCGACAGGGTGCGGGTCGAAGCCGTGGCGAGCGGCGACTACCCGCTGCCCTATCGGGAGATGCGCGTGATCCTGCCCGGCGACGAGACGCGGACGGTCGACTTGTCCGGGACGGACGGCGTCGGGCTGCGGCTCTGAGGACGCGAAATCCGGAGAGGGATGGCGACGGCGGAGCCTCGCGAGGCCCGGGCGACCGGAGCCGCTTGTCGCACAAGTGTCTTATCTTTGTAACGTCAGCGTCGTGACAACTTCACGTGTTCGACTTAGTTTTGTATATTATACGGACTCTCCCGTACAATTTGATAATGACTGAGGGGAATACGCGTGAAACATCGTCTTGCCGGCGCTCTCGTGGCGTCTTTGCTTGCTTCCAGCTTCCTTTCGCCGGCCGCCGCGCTCGCGAACGGCGGCACGCCCGCGGCGCCGCCGCACTACAAGCACGTCCTCCTCGTCAGCGTCGACGGCATGCATGCGGTCGACCTGAAGAGGTGGATCGGGACGCATCCCTACAGCAACTTCGCCCTGCTCGCGGCCCACGGGGTGCAATACCCGGGCGCCTACACCACCGGTCCGTCCGACAGCTTTCCCGGCATGCTCGCCCAGGTCACCGGCGGCACGCCGAAGTCGGCCGGCCTCTTCTACGACGACAGCTACGATCGCACCGAATACAAGTCCAAGGCGTTCTACACCAGCCAGGGCCTGACCGATCCCGGCTGCGTCGGCCCGGCGGGAACCGAGGTCACGAATTTCGAGGCGCTCGACAAGACCTACAATTTCTCTACCGGCCTCGTGGCCGACTACACGGCCGGCGGAACGCTCGGCCAGGTCGCCACGCAGCTCGATCCCGACAACATGCAGCGCAAGATCGTCGATGGGCAGTGCGTGCCGGTCTACCCGCACCAATATGTCCGCGACAACACGATCTTCGAGATCATCAAGGCGGCCGGGCGCCGAACCGCGTGGTCCGACAAGCACCCCGCCTACGAAGACTTGGCCGGCCCGTCGGGCAAGGGTCTCGACGAACTGTTCGCGCCCGAGATCAATTCCCAGGACACGCTCGATCCCGGCGCGCAGACCGGCGACGACTACACGAAGAGCTACACCGGCGTGCGGACCTACGACACGCTCAAGGTGAACGCCGTCGTCAACTGGATCGACGGCTACGACGGCTCGCGGACGACCAAGCAGGCCGTGCCGGCGATCTTCGGCATGAACTTCCAGGCGGTCAGCGTCGGACAGAAGCTCGCCAAGGCCGGCGCCGCCGACGCCGACAAGACCCTCGTGGGCGGCTATCTCGACGCCAAGGCGACGCCCGGCAATGCGCTGACCCTGCAATTTCAGTTCGTGGACGACGCCCTCGGCAAGTTCCTCGCCGAATTGCAGCGGCAGCGCATCGACGATCAGACCCTGGTGATCGTCAGCGCCAAGCACGGGCAGTCGCCGATCGACCGCAGCCTGCGCAAGGCGATCTCGGACGCCGCCTACGGCTCGGCCCCGGGCTTCGGCGCCAACGGCTTCGAGATCTGCGACGACGAAGCGCTGGTGTGGCTCTCGCCGGAAATGCAGCAGGGCGTCGACCCCGCCACGGGCAAGAAATACTATGACGAGGCCAGGGCCTATCTCGAGGCCAACGCCGCGCAGCTTCAGATCCAGCAGTTGCTCGGCCGCGAAGCCGTCACCAAGCTCTTCCAGGATCCCTTCAAGGACAGCCGCGCGCCCGACTTCGTCGCCATCACCAACCACGGCGCGATCTGCACCGGCGGCTCGAAGCTCGCCGAGCACGGCGGCTTCTCGAACGACGACCGCAACGTGCTGCTGCTGCTCTCGGCGCCCAATCTGCAACCGGCGACCGTCGAAGGCCGCGTCTACACCACGCAGATCGCGCCGACGATCCTGACGGCGCTCGGCCTCGACCCGTTCAAGCTGGACGCGGTCCGCGAGGAAGGCACGGACATCCTGAGGGTGTCGCGCTAGCAGACCTCGCAAGGCTCGCCCGCAGGTCCTCGCGACCTGCGGGCGGCTTGTCGCGTGGGCGCTCCGCTCGGGGGAAGGGGCTCCGGAGGGGGAACGAAGGGCGAGAGAGCGGGTAGGGCGCGAAGGGACGGGAAGCGCAAGGAGCGGGCGGCCGCCGAGCGCCAGTCGGCGGCGCCGAAGGCGCGTCCGTCGCGCTCTCGCCCCTTCAACGCCATTCCGGGTTTTCCGTTTGCAATCTTCGCCGCCGAGACCGCAGCGAGCGCCCCACGTCGATTCCCGATCGTTCAATCGCCCGGAACGGAAGCCCGTTCAGGGCAGCAGCCGGCTTCAACGCGGCGTCGATCGCGGCGGCGAGCCGGCAGCCCTCCTCGCCGCCGCTGCGGACGCCGGCGCCCGGCGTCAGGTCGACCTCGGCGAACTCCACCCGGAGACCCGTAGCGGACGATGCCGAGAGCGTCGGCGATCCATAGTCCCGGCGGCGAGTGGAGCGCGCGCCGCGCACCACAACCTCGAAAGACAATTTCAACCTCGAACTGACATCCTCCGCCCTTGAACGGCGGGGACCCGATGGACATCGTTGCGATCATCACGGCGCATGCGGGCGGCCTCGAGCGGGGCGTCGCCGTCGCCCTTCTGGCCGCGTTCGCCGCGGCGCTGGCGGCGGCCGGACGGAGGGCCGGGGATCGCGCGCGCCGCGCCGCCGTCGAGAACGAGTCCCTGCGCGACGAGGTCTGGCGGCTCAAGGAGGCCGCGGCGGCGCGAGACCGGGCCGAGGCCGCGAGCGAGGCCAAATCGCGCTTTCTCGCCACCATGAGCCACGAGCTGCGCACCCCGCTGAACGGCATCCTCGGCATGGCGGACCTCCTGCGGCAGGCGGCCCTGAGCCCCGAGAACGTCAGCTACGTCGAGGCGATCCACAGCTCGGGCGCGGCGCTGATCGCGCTCATCGACCAGATCCTGGACCTCTCGCGCATGGAGGCCGGCCGGCTCGATCTCGCCGTCGAGCCGGTCGACCTGCCGCGCCTCGTCGAGGGCGTGGTCGAGCTTCTCGCGCCGCGCGCCCAGAGCAAGGGCCTGGAAATCGCCGCCTCGATCGACGCGGCGATTCCGCGGCTCGTGCGCGCGGACGCGATGCGCCTGAGACAGGTGCTGCTGAACCTCGCCGGCAACGCGGTCAAGTTCACGGAGCGCGGGGGGGTCTGCGTCGCCGTCGAGCGCCGCGCGGAGGACGGCCTCCGCTTCGCCGTCGTCGACACCGGCCCCGGCGTCTCGGCCGAGCGGCGCGAGGCGATCTTCGAGGATTTCGAGCAGGGCGACGGCGCGTCCGCCCGGCGGTTCGCCGGCGCCGGCCTCGGGCTCGCCATTTCCCGCCAGCTCGTCGCGCTCATGGGCGGCGCGCTGCGGCTCGAAGACAACCCCGGAGGGGGATCGGTGTTCGGGTTCACGATTCTCCTGCCGCCGTGCGAGGACGCGGCGCCCGGTCCCGATCCGCGGCCGCTCGGCCTCGCCGGCAGGCGCGCGCTGATCGTCGCCGACTCGCCGTTCGAAGCGCCCGCGATCGCGATGCGGCTCGCCGAAGCCGGCGCGACCGTGGCGCGCGCCGAGGGCCTCGAGTCCGGCTTGGCCGCGCTCGCGAAAGGCCACCCTCCGGACCTCGTCATCGTCGACTGCGCGCTCGGTCCCGAGGCGACCAATCGGCTCGCCGAGGCCGCGCGCGCGGCCGGCGCGCTCAAAAGCCTCGTGCTGTTTTCGCCCTTCGAGCGCCGCGCGTTCGGCCAGGCCGCGCTCAAAGGCTTCGACGGCTGGCTGGTGAAGCCGGTGCGCGCGCGATCGCTGCACGAGCGGCTTCAGGCCGAGTTTCCCGCACGGCAAACGTCCGAGCCGGTCGAGGCCCGAGCCATGCGGGCGCGGCGCGCCCTGGTCGCGGAGGACAACGACATCAACGCGCTCATTGCGGAAAAAGCCTTGCGCCGGCTCGGCTTCGACGTCGTGCGGGCGAGAGACGGCGAAGAGGCGCTGCGACTGGCGGCCCCGTCCGGCGCCGATTCGCCGCCGGCCTTCGACCTGATCCTGATGGATCTGAGGATGCCCGGGATCGACGGCCTCGAGGCCACGCGCCGGCTGCGCCGGCTGGAGGCGGCGGCAGGCCGCCATCCGACGCCGATCGTCGCGCTGACCGCCAACGGCGTCGCGGAGGAACGGCGCGCCTGCGGACCCGGCGGCTTCGACGCCTTCCTGGTCAAGCCGTTCGATTTCGACGATCTGGCTGCGACGATTCGTCGCCTGCGCCGGGCGGACCCACAGCCGCAGGCCGCGTTTGCGCGAGCGTCATAATAGCTTCGGGAGAACATGGTTGTCATTCCCGGATAAGACGGATTCGCGGAGACCTCGGGGTGGCGCTGACTTTTGCATCGAGACCGGGGGCGGACGGCGCGGTCCGGCCATTCCTGGAGCGGTTCTCGCGCCGGCTCGACCTCGCCGGCCTCGGTCCGTCTCTGGCGCGGTCCGGCCCGCTCGAAGCGCGCCTCGCAACCACCAAGAGGGACGTACGCAGGGCGCAGAAGCTTCGCTATCGTGTATTTTTCGAGGAGGGCGGCGCGACGGCCGATCCGACGGCGCGGCTGATTCGCCGCGACATCTGCCGTTTCGACCGGGTCGCCGACCATCTGATCGTGGTCGACCGGACCGAGACCTACCGGGACGGGTCGCCCCGGATCGTCGGCGTCTACCGCCTCTTGCGCCAGGACGTGGCCGAGCGGAATTTCGGCTTCTACAGCGCCTGCGAATTCGACGTCGAATCGCTGACCGCGCGCCGCCCGGACACGCGTTTCCTCGAGCTCGGCCGCGCCTGCATCGCCCGGACCCATCGCGGGCGCCACGTCCTCGAGCTCCTCTGGCGCGGCCTGTGGCGCTACGCCCGGCATCACCGGATCGACGCGATGATCGGCTGCGCGAGCCTGCCGGGCGCCGACGCCTCGGCCCATGCCGGCGCCATTCGCACCCTGACGGCGGGCGGCGGCGACGCGTCCTGGCGCGTCGCGCCGCAAGCGAACCGGACCGTCCCGGCGAGCGAGGGGGAAGACGGGCCGCGGGCCGATCCGCGGACTTTGATTCGCGCCTTGCCGCCGCTGGTCAAAGGCTATTGGCGGCTGGGGGCGACCTTCAGCCCGACGCCGGTCGTCGATCGCGCCTTCAACACCACCGACCTGTTCGTCGTGATGCCGCTGAGCGAAATCGAGGGTCGCTATCTGCAATATTTCGGCGTCGAGGCGATCGCGCCGCCTCTGGCGGCGTGAAAGGAATCGCTCCGCGGGGATTCCCATCGCCGCGGAATCTGTGCTAAGCAACACGAAGTGGGTTCGCCCACACAGGATGCGCCCGTAGCTCAGCTGGATAGAGCGTTGCCCTCCGAAGGCAAAGGTCACACGTTCGAATCGTGTCGGGCGCGCCAGCACTGTTCACAAGGTCTGAACTCCGGCGGTCATGACTGGAGTGCAGGGCACGAAATTGGGACGGCTCCAGAACAAGATGCAATACGAGAAAGTGAAGGAATTTCTCGAGGACGCCAGGAAGAACGGCGCCGTGATCGCCGGCGGCGATGCGCTCGACCGTCCCGGCTATTGCATCGCGCCGACGATCGTGCGCGACCTTCAGGAGGGTTCGCGGCTCGTCGACCAGGAGCAGTTCGGACCGGTCCTTCCCGATCATGCTCGGCACACGAAAAGGAGGCCTCCTTTCGGCGGCCTTCGAGTCTAGGGAGGAAACGCCCAAGGAGAGCATATGCGGGCGAATCGGCTCCGCACTCCGCCTTTGTGATGCTGCACTGCAGCAAACACAAGAACTTTTGTTCCAAAAAGCGAACGAAAGTTACGAGCCCGCCGGGGAAGGGCCTCGCGGGTCCCGAAGTTTCTGATCATCACGCCCGAGGCTTCAGCGGCGCCGCCTTACGGTCGCTTCCGCGGGCTGGCCGCGTCTGGGCCGGCACGACGACCGTGTCTGTTTTTCGTGGCGTCGAGATATCCGTCCCGATATAGCGTCCAGAGCCCGAATTCGAGGGCGCTCGGCCGCCAAGGTCAGGAGATGGTCATGCAAGGAGGTCTCGAGTCGCACGGTTGCGGTCCGACGCGACGCGCGGCGTTGGCGGGCGGGCTCGCCGCGCTTGTCGCGAGCGCCGCAGGCCGGTCTGCCGCGCGTCCTCTGGAAGGGCTCGAGATCCTCGCCGCTCCGACCGGCGCCTCGATCTCGCTGGCGCGCGTGGTCGACTCCGGCGGCCTCGCCGCCGCCGCGCTTGGCGCGACCCTGCGCCCATGGCGCGACAACGACGAATTGCGCGCCGGCGTCGTGTCGGGCAGGACACGGCTCTTCTCCACGCCGACGCACGTTCCGGCGAACCTCGCCAATCGCGGTCTGCCGATCCGGCTCCTCTGCCTGCTCGGCGCGGGCCATCTCTATGTCGTCACGGCCGACGACAGCATCACGAGCTTCAAGGACCTCGCAGGCAAGCCCGTGCTCGGCTTCTTCCGCAACGACATGCCGGACCTCGTCTTCCGCGCCTGCGCGAGGATGGAAGGCCTCGACCCGGACAAGGACATTCAGCTCTCCTATGTTCAGGGCGGGATGGAGGCTGCGCAATTCCTCGCCGCCGGCAAGACGGAGACGGCGATCCTCTCCGAGCCGCCCGCGACCGCCGCCATCATGCTGGCCGGGAAGCAAGGCCGGACGCTGCGCCGCGCCATCAGCCTCCAGGAGGTCTGGGGCCGCCATCGCCACACCGCGGGAATTCCGATGGTCGGCGTCGCCGTGCATGCGGGTCTCGTCGAGGCGGCGCCGGGCGTGCTCGACGCGCTGCGGACGGGCTTGCCTCAGGCGAAGGACTGGGCGCTCGCCAATCCGGGCGACGCCGCGGCGCTCGCCGAGAAGACGCTGCAGATGCGCGCGCCGATCTTCGAGAAGGCGCTACCCTTCATGAACCTCGACATCCGTTCGGCGCGCGCAGCAAAGGCCGACCTCGTCGGCTTCTACGAGACGATCGTCGAGTTTTCCCCCGACGCGCTCGCGGGCAAGGTCCCGCCGGACGATTTCTACCTCGACCTGTGAAGGCGCTTTTTCGTGAGCGCGGCGCGGCGCGCGCTATGGAGCGTTTCGGGGCTTTTCGCGCTCCTCCTCGCTTGGGGCGCGGGACATGCGGCCTACGGCCCGTTCGTCCTGCCCCGTCCCGACGAAGCCTTCGCCGCGCTCGTCGGCCTCGTCCGCTCGGGAGCTGCGGGCGCTGCGATCCTCGCGACGGCCGGGCAGGCGCTTCTCGGCTGGGCGATCGGCCTCGCGGTCGGTCTGGCCGTCGCATTTCCCGCGGGCTTCGTCGAGCCGTTCCGGCTCGCGGCGCGCCCCGTTTCAACGCTTCTGATCGGCATGCCCCCGGTCGCCTGGATCGTGCTCGCGCTCATCTGGTTCGGCCCGGGCGGCGGGGCGGACGCCTTCACCGTCTCGGTCACCGTCGCGCCCATCCTGTTCGGCGCCGCGCTGCAGGGGCTCGCCTCGCGCGATCCGGCGCTCGACGAGATGGCGGCCCAGTTCCGCGCGCCGCGGCTCATGCGTCTGACCGACGTCATCGCGCCACAGCTCCTTGCCCATCTCGCGCCGGCGGCGGCAGCGGCGCTCGGCTTCTCATGGAAGGTCTGCGTGATGGCGGAGGTGATCGCGAGTGGGGCCGGCATCGGGGGGCAGCTCGCGCTCGCCCGCGCGCATCTCGACCTGCCTGGCACGTTCGCTTGGCTCCTGATCATCGTGGCGCTGGCGCTCGCGAGCGACGCCTTCCTGCTCTGGCCGCTCCGGCGCCGGACCGCGGTCGTGGCATGAACCTGACCTTCTCCCGCGTGAGTCTCGGTTTCGGCGACGAGCCGGTCCTGGCGGACATCGACCTCGAAGTCGCCGCGGGCGAATTCGTCGTTCTCCTCGGCCCGTCCGGCTGCGGCAAGACGACCATGCTCAGGCTCGCAGGCGGCGCGCTGGCGCCCGGGAGGGGAATCGTCAGGAGCGCTTTCGCGCGCGCCGCCGTGGTCACTCAGACGCCTCGGCTGCTCAAGTGGATGGACGCGCTCGACAACGCCGCCTTCGGCATGAAAGCGGCCGGCGTCCCGCGCGGCGAACGCCGCGATCGGGCGCGCGCGATTCTGTTACGCCTCGGTCTCGCCGACGCCGATCTCGCGAAAAAGCCGGCCCGGCTCTCCGGCGGCATGGCGCAGCGCGTCGCGCTCGCCCGTGCGCTCGCGATCGAGCCCGACCTCATCCTGATGGACGAGCCGTTCGCCGCGCTCGAGGCGGGCTTGCGTCGGCGCCTGCAGGATCTGGTGCGCGCCGAGACGGAACGCCTTCGCGCCGCCGCGCTCTTTGTCACGCACGACGTCACCGAGGCGGTCAGCGTCGCATCGCGGATCGTCCTCCTGTCGCGACGGCCGGCGAGGATTGTCGCCGACATCGCCAATGCGCCGGCTCGGGATGCGGCAGAGGCGTTCGAGGCCGCCGCCGCCCTGTTGCGCCGGCCCGACGCCGCCGCGGCGATCAATGCGGGCGGCGGAGGGGAGATCGATCTGTAGTTCCAGGACCTGACCGACTTCGTTCGCCGATGTCCGAATTGGCTCTGGGTCGTTCGTCTTCGTGCGGCATATCGATCGTCGTCAGGCGTTCGTCTCGCAGAACACGCTGTTTGCGCGCCTCGTCGCGGCTGGCCTGCGTCTTGCTGGACGAGCGTTCGTCAGCGCGCTTTGCGGCGCCATTCGTCATGTGGGAGCGCGATCCATGAACATGCGCGTCGATCCCGGAATCATGCCCCGGCCGTCCGCGATCGCGCTCACCGATCTCAGCGTCGAACGCGGCGGACGCCGGGCGCTCGACACCGTTTCGCTCGGGTTCGAGCGCGGCGCGGTCACGGCGGTGGTCGGACCATCGGGCGCCGGCAAGACGACGCTGATCCACGTGCTCAACGGACTGATCGGGCCAACGCGCGGCGCGATCGCATCCGAGGCGTTCGGCGCCCTCGCGAGCCGCCAAGCCTGGGCGCGGCAGCGCGAGCGCACGGCGACGATCTATCAGGATCACGCCCTGATCGGTCGCCTCTCCGCGCTCGACAATGTGCTGCTCGGGCTCGCCGACACGCGTTCGCCGTTTTCGCTCGCTCCCTGGCCGCGCTCTGCGCGGCGCCGGGCGGTTCGGGCGCTCTCGGACGTCGGGCTGCCCCCGGCGCGCGCCCTCGACCGCGTCGACTGCTTTTCCGGCGGCGAGAAACAACGGATCGGCATCGCGCGCGCCCTCGTGCGCCAGCCTGGCGTACTGCTCGGCGACGAGCCTTTCGCCTCTCTCGACGGCCCGCTCGGGCAAAGGCTCGGAGACGATCTTCGCCGCCTCGCGACCAGCGACGGCGTCACGGTCGTGATCGTGCTGCATCAGGTCGCGCTCGCCCGCTCTCTCGCCGACCGCATCGTCGGCCTGAACGGCGGGTCGCTCGTCTTCGATGGCCCCGCCTGTCTGTTCGACGCCGAGGCGGAATCGGGCGTCTTCGGGTCTGACAGGTCTTCGCAAGCGAAAGAGGGTTCGTCATGACGCTTTGGAAATCGACCATCGGAGCAGCCGTCGCCCTGCTCGCCGGGCTCGTCGCCTCCCTGGCTTTCGCCGGCGAACGCCCGCAAAAACTGGTCGTCGGCCTTCTGCCCGGCGAATCCGCCCCGACCGTCATGCGCCTCAACGAGCCCTTGCGCGCCTATCTCGAGAAGCGGCTCGCCATGCCGGTCGAGCTCGTCGTCGGCGCCAACTACGCGGCCACCTCCGAAGCCCTGCGCTTCGGCCGGCTCGACATCGCCTATCTCGGACCGGTCACCTACATCCTGCAATCGAAGC
>CAIZGR010000743.1 GCA_903932535.1 uncultured Hyphomicrobiales bacterium
GACGCGCCGCCGGACCCGCAGGCCGCGCCGCCCGATGAGACCGCGCCGAGCCCCGCGCCTCGGCCCGAAACGCCTTCAGCCGCCGCCGAGGCGCAGGACACCCCGCCGCCTCCGCCCCCGCCGATCGAACCCCCGCCGGAAACCCCTCCGCCGTCCGCCGCCGCCCAGACGCCCGCCCCCGCCTTGGCGCGGCTCGAAGATCCGCGGCCTTCGGCCGAACGGCCGGCCCCGCCGCCGCCGAGAGCCGCGACGCCGCCGCGGCCGAAGCCGGCGCCGAAGTCCGCCGCGGGGCGCCCGAAGCCGCAGCGGCCTGCCGCGGTCAAGGCCGACGCAGCGGGCGCCTACGCGGGCGCGAGCAGGGCCGGGTCTTCGGAAGCCCATCGCGCCGGGG
Source organism: uncultured Hyphomicrobiales bacterium (assembly GCA_903932535.1). GTDB lineage: Bacteria > Pseudomonadota > Alphaproteobacteria > Rhizobiales > Beijerinckiaceae > Roseiarcus. The sequence goes on from CAIZGR010000743.1 coordinate 392, forward strand.
CGGCGAACGGGCGGGTGGCCGATTCGGGCGCGTCGCGCGCCAGCTACGCCGCGCTGGTGGCCGCCGAGATCAAGGCGCATCAGTACTATCCCGCCTCGGCGCGCGAGCGTGGCGAGCAAGGAGCCGTCGGCGTGGCCTTCACCATCGGGCCGGCCGGGCGGGTCGCCGCCGCCTCGGTCGTGCGGCCTTCGGGCTTCGCCGCGCTCGACGACGCCGCGCGCCAGATCGTGCGCTCGATCGCCCCGCCTCCCCCGCCCGGCGGCTCGTTTTCGGCCGTCGTGCCCATCCGGTTCCGTGTCGAATAGGGTATGGCCGGGGGAACGCGAGTCGATGCGGATTCAACCCGAGCTTGGCAAAGGATTGCGGAAAATCGGAAGGGCCGCTATCCTGTCCCGAAGCTGCGGACTGAAAAGCCGGGCGGCTGTTTGACAATCTGGAATTCCTGAACGCCGAGGCGAGAATCGAAGCCCCGTGACGCTCCGGCCCGCCGCCGAAAGCTGCGTCATCGCGAGCGAAGCGATCCAGAGAAACGCGGCGCCCTCGGCGATCTACGGGATCGTCAAGCCGCCATAGCCGGCGAAAAGCGGTCGCCTTTCGACGCCCCGCGCCGACAACAGCCGGCGCGGCCTCGACGGGCGCCTGCGACCCGGCGACAAGTCTCTGAAAAAGCTCGAGACCAGATCTGGGCTTGGCCGCCGGCGGCGCCCAAGCCGTTGATCACACAGGCCCCGATCTCAGAAATCGCGCTCCTGCGCCTGGATTCGAACGGAAGAAAGCGCTTGCCGCCTTCACGCCCCCTTCAGCCCCCACGCGATCGCGATCCACGTCGCGCCGTAAAAGATCAGGTCGACGCCGATGAACAGGCCGATGACCCAGAGGCCTGAGGCGGGCCATTGCGCGAGGATCATCACGCCGAGCGCGAGGGTGATGACGCCGTCGAAAGCCTGATAGCCCCAGCCGGCGTAGCCGAGCATGGCGGAGCCCACTATGTGGAAGAGGCCGCCGACCAGAAAGAACAGCGCCATGACGAAGGTCAGCACTTCCGCCGTGATCGCGGGCCGGAACACGAACAGGAACCCCAGCACGCCGTAGAGGATCGCCGCCAGCGCGTGCTGGAAGAACCCGGCCCAGTGGCCGACCCAGAACGACGCCGCGATCTCGACCGCCGCCGCGAGCAGGAGCAGCCAGCCGAAAAACGCCATCGTCGCCATGGTCGCAGTCACCGACCGCACGACGGCCGCCGCGCCGATGAGGACCAGCGCCACGCCGAAGGCCAGAAACCATCCCCATTGCTGGGCGAGATCCTTGGTGATCTGGATGTCGAGGGTCTGGATGTCGGCTGTCATGGTTGCGCTCCTTGCTGGCGGCGGCGAGCTTAAGCCGTGAAAAGGCCACGGTCCAGCCGCGCCGGCGTCGACCGTCGGCGCGGCCCCTCGCTCCGCAGGGCGTCGAAAGGCGCCCGTCTCTCGACGGGGCTATGGCTCTCCCCGCTTGACGGACGCGACAAAGCTCAGAAGTCGAACGTGTCGATGTTCGCCTTGTCGTAGATGAACGGCGCCCCGAGCAGAATCTCGCTGCCGTTGATCACGTTGAGCTTGCCGAGCTTGCCGGCCTCGACCGAGGTGTCGCCGGGCTCGAGCTTGCCGTCGACGGCGGCGCGCATGACGTAGGTCGCCGCATAGCCGAGGTCGATCGGGTTCCATAGCACCACCGACTTGACGCAGCCGGAGTGGACGTAGGGCTTCATGGCGTTGGGCGTCGCGAGGCCGACGACCGCGACCTTGCCGCATTGTCCGGCCTTGGTGACGGCCTCGGCCGAGGCGGGGGTCGCGACCGACGTCATGCCGAACAGGCCCTTCAGCTTGTCGCCGTATTTGTTGATGAGGGTCGTGGCTTGGTTGAACGACAGGTTGTTGTCCTCCTGCGCCTCGACCGTCTCGAGCCACTGGAGCTTGGGATGGCACTTGGCGGCGTAGGCCTGCATCTCGGCGATCCATCGCGCCTGGTTCGGCGTGGTGAAGGTGGAGGTGACGATGGCGAAGCTCCCGTCCTCGCCGGTCTCCTTGGCCATCGCGTCCACCATCGCCTTGGCGATGCCGTTGAACGGCGACTGGTTGACGAACCATTCGCGCGCGCCGGGCGTCGCGTTGGCGTCGTAGCCGACGACGTGGATGCCCTTGGACAGCGCCTTCTTGAGCACCGGCGCAATCGCCACCGGATCGTTGGCGGCGAACAGGATGCCGTCCACGCCGCTGGTGATAGAGTTGTCGATGAACTTGATCTGCTCGTCGATCTTGGCCTCGGTCGGACCGTCGGTCTTGGCCTTGACGTTTCCGATCTCCTTGGCGGCATCCTGGATGCCCTTCGAGGTCGCGTTGAAATAGCCGATGCCGATCAGCTTCGGCACGTCGACGACGGTGATCGCCTTGCCGGCCTTGTTCGGCGCATGCGTCGGCTGACCGCCGTCGTATTTCATCGGCGCGCCCGGAGCGGCGGCGCCCGTCCCGCATTCGAGCGGGCTCGTGGCGAGGTCGTCGCCGCCGTCCCATTTGCCGGCGGCGTTCGCGTCCGTAGCAAAGGCCGTGAGGGCGCACGCCGCCGCAGCCGTCGTCAACAGATATCTTGCCTTCATTTTTGTGTTTCCTTCCCTGCTTCGCCGCAAAACCGCGGCTAACTTTTTTTGAGGGCGCGTCATTCTCTCCGGCGCTGGAGCGAGCTTGCGATCAGCACCGAGACAATGAGCGCTGCGCCGATCACGACGATGGTCGCGTCGCCCTTGACCCCCGTCAGCGCCAGCCCGTTCTTGAGCAGTTGGATCATCACGAGCCCGATCACCGTACCCCAGATCGTGCCGGCGCCGCCGAAAATGCTGGTTCCGCCGAGCACCACCGCGGCGATCACGTCGAGCTCGTAGCCCATCCCCATATCCATCCGCGTCGTGGTGACGCGCGAGACGAGCACCACCGCTGCGAGCCCCGAGGCGAGGCCGGAGAGCGTGTAGACGACGAGCTTGGCGCGATCGACGGCGAGCGCGGAGAAGCGCGCCGCCGTCTCGTTCGAGCCGATGGCGTAGAGCGCGCGCCCGAACGTCGTCCGGTCGAGCGCGACGCCCGCAACGACGATCAGAACGATCAGGATCAGGAGCTGGGTGGGCGCGCCGAGGACGTCGCCCTGGCCCAGGACATAGAACGCCTCGGGATAGCCGCGCACCGAATGCGCTTGGCTCACGCCTTCGGCGAGGCCGCGGTAGAGCGCGAGCGTCGCGATGGTCATGATCAGCGGCGGCACCTTCACCCGCGTGATCACGAAGCCGTTGACGAAGCCCGCGAGGCCGCCGACGAAGAGCGCGAAGACGATCGCGAGCGGCAGCGGGAAGGCGAACGTCTTCCACGCGTAGCCGAGCATGACCGCGCTGAGGCCGACGATCGCCCCGACCGAGAGGTCGATGCCGCCGGTGATGATGACGAAGGTCATCGGCAGCGCGATCAGGCCGATCTCCGTCATCAGCCGGCCCTGATTGAGCAGGTTGTCGAGGGTGAGGAAGCGGTCGTTGAAGGCGCCGAGGCCGACGAGCGCGACGGCGAGGATGATCGCGAGCAGCGTCTCGTGGCGCTTGAGCCACCACGGCGCGCGGAGCAACGCGGTTTCGGCGGCGGCGCTCATGTCCTCCATCCCCGCGCCGCGCGGCGCCGGCGGCGGATGATGTCGGCGATCACGGTCGCGAGGATCAGGCCGCCGCGCAGGGCGTCGGTCCAGTAGGGCGAGACGTTGACGAAGACGAGCGCGCTGGTGATCTCGGCGATCAGGATCGCCGCCAGCGTCGAGCCGACGACCGTGCCGGCGCCGCCGAGGATGCTGACGCCGCCGACGACGGACGCGGTGATGATGGTGAGCTCGAGGCCGGACGGCGTGGTCGACTGGATGACGCGGAGCTGCGTCGCGTAGACGAGCGTGGCCAGTCCCGCGAACAGCCCGTGCAGCGCGAACACCATCACGACCGTGCGCTGCGGGTTGACGCCGCAGAGCCGCGCCGCCTCCGCGTTGCCCCCCGTCGCGTAGATCGCGCGGCCGCTCGCAGTATCGCGCATCCAGATCGCGGCGAGCGCGGTGGCCGCGACCATGATGACGACCGGCATCGGGACGCCGAGCACGTCGAGGTCGGCGAGATGGAAGCCCTGCGGCAGGTCGGTGATCCACTTGCCGCCGGTGACGCTGATGAGGCCCCCCTTCAGGATCGACAGCATGCCGAGCGTGACGACGATCGCAGGGATGCGGAGATAGGCGACCACCGCCCCCTGCGCCGCCATCACCAGGATGCCGAGGGCGAGCGGAACGAGCCAAGCGACGGCGGTCGGGGCGCCGGCGACCGCGAGCGAGCCGCTGACGGTCGCGAGCACGCCGATCAGCGCGCCGACCGAGATGTCGATGTTGCCGGAAATGATGACCATCGACATGCCGATGGCGGCGATCGCGATATAGGCGTTGCCGAGCAGGATGTCGGCGAGATTGCGGTACGCGAGGAATCGCGGATTGACGAAGCCGACGGCGACCGCGAGCCCGATCACGGCCAGCGCGAGCAGCGCCTCCTGCGAGGCGAACCGCCTGAGAAACCCGCGCGAAGCGGCCGCGCCGGTGACGGGGATTGCCGTCACGCCGCGCGCTCCCTGTTCGCGCCGCCGCCCATCATCGCCCCGCCGACCGCTTCCGAGGTCGCATGCGCGCGGTCGAATTCGGCGACGAGGCGGCCCTCGCGCATGACCAGCACCCGGTCGCTCATGCCGAGCACTTCGGGCAGCTCGCTCGAGATCATCAGGATCGCGACGCCGTCTGCGGCCAGATCGCCCATCAGGCGATGAATCTCCGCCTTGGCGCCGACGTCGACGCCACGGGTCGGCTCGTCGAGGACGAGGAGCTTCGGACTGTTGGCGAGCCACTTGCCGAGCACGATCTTCTGCTGGTTGCCGCCGGAAAGGCGGCCCGCGGCCTCATCGACCGAGCTGGTCTTGACGCTGAAGCGTTTGACCCCCGCCTCCGCCATCCGGCGCTCGGCGGCGCGGTCGATGAAGCCGAACCGCGAGAGCGCGCCGAGCGCGGCGAGCGAGAAATTGTTGAGGACGCTCATGGGTCGCACGAGGCCCTGCACGGCGCGGTCCTCCGGCACGTAGGCGATCCCGCGGGAGCGAGCGGCTTCGGGCGAATCGATCCGGACGGCCTCGCCCTGAAGCCGAATCTCCCCGCGCTCGGCCGGCGTGATCCCGAACAGAACCTGCGCCAGCTCGCTGCGGCCGGAGCCCACGAGCCCCGCGAGGCCGACGATCTCGCCCGAGCGCACCGTCAGGCTCACGCCCCGGGTCATCGGATGACAGACAAGGTTTTGCGCCTCGAGGACCGGCGCGCCGATCGGAACCAGCGTCTTCGGGAAAAGGTTCTCGATGCGCCGCCCGACCATCATCTGGACGAGTTCGGCCGAGTTCGTGTCCGCCATGCGGCGCGACCCGACATAGGCGCCGTCGCGCAGCACGGTGACGCGGTCGGCGATTTCGAACAATTCGTCGAGCCGGTGGCTGATGTAGACGATCCCGACCCCGCGCCCTTTCAGGCGGCGCACGATGCCGAAGAGGCGGGTCACGTCGGCTTCCGTCAGCGCGGCGGTCGGCTCGTCCATGATCAGGATGCGTGCGTCATGCGACAGCGCGCGCAGGATCTCCACCCGCTGGCGATGGCCGACGGAGAGCGATCCGACGATCTGGCCGGCGGCGAGGTCGTCGATCTCGAGGGAGGCCAGCAGCGCCTCGGCCTTCGTTCGCACGGCGCGCCAGTCGATCCGGCCGAAGCCCGCGCGCGGGGCGTGGCCGAGAAAGATGTTCTCGGCGACGGTCAACTCGGGAAAGAGCAGCAGCTCCTGATAGATCGTCGCGACGCCGGCGCGCTTGGCGTCCTCGGGCGAAGTGAAGCGGCTCGCCCGCCCGTCGATCAGAATTTCGCCGCCGTCGGGCTGGTAGACGCCGGAAACGACCTTGATCAGGGTCGACTTGCCCGCGCCGTTCTCGCCGAGCAGCGCGTGGACCTCGCCCGCACGGACGTCGAACGACACGCCGGTCAGCGCCCGGACGCCGGGAAACGTCTTCTCGAGGTTGCGCACGTCGAGTAGCGGGGCGTTCATGCGGCCTCCGTCGCGCGCGAATCCGGCTCGACGACGATCGTCTCGACGCCCGCGCGCCCGAGCATGGCGAGCGCGTCGGGCGGCGCCGCGGAATCGGTGATCAGCGCATGAATGCGCGCGAGCGGGCACACCACCAGGCTGCCGCGCGGCGTGAATTTCGAGGAATCGGCGAGCACGATCAGCCGGTCGGCGCGCTTGAGGAGCTTCGTCTCGGCCCGGGCGATCAGCGGATCGCCTTCGATCACCCCGAGCGGTCCGATCGAGATCGCGCTCATGAACATGAGCCGGGCCGAATAGTGCTGGATGGCGTCGTCGTCGAAGGGCGCCACGATCAGCTTCTGGTCCCGGTACACCTCGCCGCCGGGAAGGGCGACGCGGTTCTGCGTCTCGTGGATCAGGAATTCCGCGAGCGGATAGGAGTTGGTGAGGATTTTCAGCCGCGTGTCGCGCAGGTACGCCGACATCTGCCAGGTCGTCGTGCCGCCGTTGACGATGACGACGTCGCCTTCCGCACACATCTCGACCGCCTTGCGGGCGATGGCGCGCTTGGCCGCGACGTTGATCGTGCGGCTCGCCTCGAAGGAGCGGGTGGCGAGCGGCGCCGGCGCCGTCGCCCGCGAGAACGCGCCTTCGAGCGCCTGGACCCCGCCATGCAGACGTTCGGCGAGCCCTGCGTCGGCGAGGCGCACCGCGTCGCGCCGGGCCGAAGCCGCAGAGGCGCCGGTCGCCGCCATGATGTCGGCGATCGAGAGGAAACCCCGCTCGGCGAGCAGATTTCGGACGATTTCGGCGCGCTGACGCTCGCGCATGGGTCCCCTTGCCGTTTCCTCGTTCGATGCTTGTTTGAAAGTTAGGCTGCCATCGAGCCTCGGGGCTGTCAATCGCGCTTGATCGGTTTCGCTCGTTGTGGCGCACAAGACAGCGCTGGGATTGACGGATAGTGATTGCTTGCGTAGCGTCCGCTCAAAATTGCTCGACAATCGAGAGGAACGACCCATGAGCGGCCCTGCGTCCGGCCTCTACGCGCCCCTGCCCGATCTGTGGGACGACGCCCACGCGGCCAAGCTCGACGAACCCGACCTCCTGCTCTACCGCTCGAATCTGCTCGGCAGCGATCTCCGGATCACCAATTTCGGCGGCGGCAACACCTCGGCCAAGATCGACGGCGCGGACCCGCTGACCGGCGAGACCGTCGAGGTGCTGTGGGTCAAGGGCTCGGGCGGCGACATCGGCTCGATGAAGCGCGACGGCTTCTCGACCCTCTATCTGGACAAGCTTCTCGGCCTCAGGTCCGTCTATCGCGGCCTCGCGCATGAGGACGGGATGGTGGCGCTGTTCAACCACTGCACCTTCAACCTGAACCCGCGCGCGACCTCGATCGACACGCCCCTGCACGGCTTCGTTCCGCACGCCCATGTCGACCACGTCCACGCCGACGCGGTGATCGCCATCGCCGCAAGCGCCGGCGCCGAAGCGCTGACCCGCGAGATTTATGGCGAGGACATGGGCTTCCTGCCCTGGCAGCGGCCCGGCTTCGACCTCGGCCTGAAGCTCGGCGACCTCGCCGCGGCCAACCCCAAGCTCAAAGGCGCCGTGCTCGGCGGCCACGGCCTCTTCACCTGGGGTCCGACCTCCAAGGCCTGCTACGCAACGACGCTCGCCATGATCAACAAGGCCTCCGCGTGGCTCGCCGCCAACGGCCGGGGCGCGGCCTTCGGCGGGCCCGCGGTCGAGGTCCTGCCGCCGGAAGACCGGCGCGCGGTCGCCGCCAAGCTCATGCCGGAAATTCGCAAGCGCATCTCGGGCGGCGAGCGCAAGATCGGCCATTTCACCGATGCGCCGGAAGTGCTCGAATTCGTGAACGCGCGCGACCTGAAAGCCCTCGCCGCGCTCGGCACCTCGTGCCCCGATCATTTCCTGCGCACCAAAATCCGCCCGCTGGTGCTGCCCTTCGACCCGGCGGCGAACAATCTCGACGCGGTGGTCGCGGCGCTCGACGAGAGTCTCGAAGCCTATCGCGCCGGCTATGCGGCCTATTACGACCGCTGCAAGCGGCCGAACTCGCCGGCGATGCGCGATCCCAACGCGGTGATTTATCTCGTCCCCGGCGTCGGCATGCTGTCCTTCGCCAAGGACAAGGCGACGGCGCGGATCGCGGCCGAATTCTACGTCAACGCGATCAACGTGATGCGCGGGGCGTCGAGTGTCGGCTGCTATGTCGGGCTCGACGAGCAGGAGGCGTTCGACATCGAATACTGGCTGCTGGAAGAGGCGAAGCTCCAGCGCATGCCCAAGCCCAAGGCGCTCGCGGGCCGCGTCGCCCTGATCACCGGCGGGGCGGGCGGCATCGGGCGCGCCGTCGCCGCGCGGCTGATGGCCGAGGGCGCCTGCGTCGTCCTCGCCGACATCGACAGGGCGAGCCTCGACGACGCAGTCGCTGCGTTTCGAGAGACCTTCGGCCGGGACGGGACGATCGGCGCCCCCGGCGACGTGACCGACGAGGCCGCTGTCGCGGCCGCCGTCCGCCAAGCCGTGCTCGCCTATGGCGGGCTCGACATCGTGGTCGCCAACGCCGGCATCGCTTCGGCGGCGGCGTTCGAGGACACTTCGCTCGACCTCTGGAACCGCAACATCGCGATCCTCGCGACCGGCTATTTCCTCGCCGCGCGCGAGGGTTATCGCGTCATGAAGGACCAGGGCCTCGGCGGCGCCATCGTGTTCGTCGCTTCAAAGAACGCGCTCGCCGCCTCGCCCGGCGCCTCGGCCTATTGCACGGCGAAGGCGGCGGAGGTGCACCTCGCCCGCTGCATCGCGCTCGAAGGCGCGCCGCTCGGCATCCGCGCCAACGTCGTCAACCCGGACGCCGTGCTACGCGGCTCGAAGATCTGGCAAGGCGAATGGCGCGCCCAGCGCGCGGCCTCGAACAAGGTCTCGGAGGATGCGCTCGAGGAAGTCTATCGCCAGCGCTCGCTCCTGAAGCGCTCTGTCTATCCCGAGGATATCGCCGAAGCGGTCTATTATTTCGCCTCGGACCTCTCGGCCAAGAGCACCGGCAACATCCTCAACGTCGATGCCGGCAACGCCGTGAGCTTCGCGCGCTGACGGCCTGTCGGACCGGGGGCTTTGCTCGGCCTTCCTTTGCTTGCGCCCCCGGTCGATTTCCGAGCGCCGTCGCCGTCGCAGCTGGAAGCGGTCGGCGGCCTAAGCGGAGTTTCTTTCTTTCGTGAGGGTCACGCCTCTGATTTTGCGCATCTTTGGGGCCCCGGTTCCGATTCAACAATCGGACGGGTGTCGAATCGCCGAACCAGCCGTCACGGGACGAACTGATTGCGCTTTGCAACGCGCACCACCTGCGCGAATTGAAGGCGCTCGTCGAAATCGAGAAGGAGGATTGGGCGCGCAAGATGCAGCGGCAGTTGCGGCGCGCCTGTCACGCGGCCAATCTCGCCCGGGAACGGGAGCTTCCGCTGAAGCCTCGCCTGATCGCCGCTTTCGAACGCCGTTGGGACGCAATCGTCGCCGAGAGGCTGGCCTTCTACGAGGCGCAGCCGCCGCTGACGGCGCGGAGCGGCGGCAAACGCCGCTGTCGCGCGCCGCGCCGGACATAATCTGCTGGCGCGGTTCTCGGCGCGCACAGACGACACGCTGCGCGTCCTGCACGACCCGACCGTTCCCTTCGCCAACAACGAGGCTGAACGCGACGGCCGCATGATGAAGGCGCGCCAGAAAATCTCCAGCGGCTTCCGCTCCCTCGCAGGCGCAGCCCGGTTCGGGACGATCCGCTCGTTCATCGCGACTTCGTTAAAGGGACAAGCGCGCGGCCGAACGAAGGCCGCGCGCGGAACGCTATGCGGAAACCAGAACAGCTTTGTCCGCGGTCGTCTTTTTCGCGCCGTTCGGCTTCTTGGCGGACAGAACCTTCGCCGACGGGATCGCCTTCGCCGGCTTGCCGTCGATCATCGCCCAGAACTGTCGCATGCGCGGAACGATCTCGTTGCGGAAGCGGGAGCCGTTGAAGATGCCGTAATGCCCGACTTCCAACTGAAGGTAGTGGAGCTTCATCGATTCCGGAATGTTGGAGCAAAGGTCGTGCGCCGCCTGAGTCTGGCCGACCCCGGCGATATCGTCCCTCTCGCCCTCGACGGTCATCAGGCCGCACCGGCGAATCGCCGAGCAATCGACAACCTGGCCGCGATGCATCAACTCGCCCTTGGGCAGTTGGTGCTGGACGAAAACCTTATCGATCGTCTGCATGTAGAAGGCGGCGTCCATGTCCATCACCGCCAAGTATTCGTCGTAGAAGTCGCGGTGCTTCTCTGCCGAATCGCCGTCGCCCTCGACGAGATGGTTGAACATTTCGAGGTGGGCGTTGACGTGGCGGTCCAGATTCATCGCCATGAAGCCGGAAAGCTGGAGGAAGCCCGGGTAGACCTCCCGGCCGACCCCCGGATACGGGAACGGCACGGTATGCAGGACGTTTCGCCGGAACCATTCGACGCCGCGCCGCTCAGCGAGCTTGTTGACCTCGGTCGGGCTGCGGCGCGTGTCGATCGGACCGCCCATCAGCGTCATGCTCGAGGGGACGTTCGGGTCGCCGGCGGCCTCCATGATCGCGACCGCCGCCAGCAGCGGCACCGCCGGCTGACAGACGCCGAGCGTGTGGACGCCGGGTCCGAGGTGATCCAGGATCAGGCGCACGTAGTCGATATAGTCGTCGAGGTCGAACGCGCCGACCGCGAGCGGAACCAGACGGGCGTCCGTCCAATCGGTGATGTAGATGTCGCAGTAGGGCAGGAGCGCTTCCACCGTTCCGCGCAGCAGCGTTGCGTAATGGCCGGACATCGGTGCAACGATCAGCAGCTTGGGCTGGTCTTCGGCATGGGGAAAGTCGGGACGGACGAAGTGCAGCAGATTGCAGAACGGCCGACTCCAGACGACGTCCTCGAGAATCGGATGGAGAGCGCCGTCGACTTCGATCTCGTCCAGGCCGAAGGTCGGCTTGCCGTAGCGCCGAGTCATCCGCTCGAACAACTCGGCGACGGCCGAGATGTTCTTGCCGATGGCGGTGTTCGACAAGGGGTTCCACGGATTGCGGAAAACGAAATGCGTCGCGTCGGTCACAGCGCGCGCAGGAGCGAGCGCTGCATGGACCATTTCATACATCTGGTACGAATAAGATCGAAACATCGAGCGATTCCCCCGGGTTCGTCGTTGAGCGCCGTTCCCGTATCCGAGGAACTTAACTACGAGGGGATGGCTTTACAATTGAGCTTTAAGGCTAAGGTCCGCGGCCGAACGTCTCGAGATCGTCACGCAGCCACGCGCTCAAATGTCAGAAAATAGACACAGTTCAATGGGCGGAGCCCACCGCGGCTCCCGCGCGCCACATTGTCCGCACATGATCGCCGCAGGCGGCCCGCCGCCGACGCCGTCGACCGGCAGGGTCGCGCCGACGGCGACGAGGCGTTCGGCGCGTGTTCAGGCCTTGGCTTTGGCCTTCAGTTCGACGCCGGCATCCGTCAGGACGGTCGCCAGCTCGCCCGACTGAAACATTTCGCGGGTGATGTCGGCGCCGCCGATGAACTCGCCCTTGACGTAGAGCTGGGGAATGGTCGGCCAGTTGGCGAACGCCTTGACGCCCTCGCGGATATCGCTGTCCTCCAGGACGTTGACGCCGTGGACCGGCGCGCCGAGGAAGTCGAGGATCTGGACCACTTGGCCCGAGAACCCGCATTGCGGGAACTGCGGCGTCCCTTTCATGAAGAGTACGACCGGGTGGTCCGCGATCAGCTTCTCGATCCGTTCACGTGCATTCGCCATGGCGCAGAGTTCCTCTTCGGAGCGGAGGTCAAGGGTCCGCCCGTTCAACACGCCGAGATATAAAGCCTCGGCGCGCCGGCCGCCAGCGGTCGAACTTCAGAAAAATTCAGCCTCCCGTCGCGCTCATGTGGCGCTCGACGGCGGGCTTCGACGCCCGGGCGATGACGAAGTCGTGGCCCTTGGGCTTCCGGGCGATCGCGGCGCGGATGGCGGCGATCAGCGGCGCGTCCGATTCGGAGCGGCGCAGCGGCTCGCGCAGGTCGGCCGCGTCCTCCTGGCCCAGGCACATGTAGAGCGTGCCGGTGCAGGTGACGCGGACCCGGTTGCAGCTCTCGCAGAAATTGTGGCTGAGCGGGGTGATGAAGCCGAGCCTTCCGCCGGTCTCCGCGACGTCGAAATAGCGGGCCGGGCCGCCGGTGGCGTAGGCCGAGGGAGTCAGCGTCAGGCTCTCTTCGAGCTGCGCTTTCAACTTGGTCAGCGGCAGGAACTGGTCGGCGCGGTCGTGCTCCATCGCGCCGAGCGGCATCACCTCGATGAAGGTGAGATCGAAGCCGCGGCCGTGCGCCCAGTCGACGAGCGCGCGCGCCTCGCCGTCGTTGAAGCCCTCGAGGGCGACGGCGTTGATCTTGATTTTAAGTCCGGCCGCTTCCGCGGCGTCGATCCCCCTCATCACGCCCGCGTGGTCGCCCCAGCGGGTCACCGCGCGGAACTTGTCGGGATCGAGCGTGTCGAGCGAGACGTTGATCCGCCTGACGCCGCAGCCGGCCAACTCCTGGGCGTGGCGGGCGAGCAGCGAGCCGTTGGTGGTCAGGGTCACTTCGTCGAGCGCGCCGCTTTCGAGATGACGCTTCAGGCCGTGGAACAGCGCCATCACGTTGCGCCGCACGAGCGGCTCGCCGCCGGTGATGCGCAGCTTGCGCGCGCCGAGCCGGACGAAGGCCGAACACAGGCGGTCGAGCTCCTCGAGCGACAGGATGTCCCGCTTGGGCAGGAAGTTCATGTCCTCGGACATGCAATAGACGCAGCGGAAGTCGCACCGGTCCGTCACCGACACCCGCACATAGGCGATGGAGCGGCCGAACGGATCGACGAGCGGAGCTTCGGAAGCTGGAAAGACGGCGTTCATCGCCGGCAACATAGCCGCGCAGTCGCCCGAAAAAAAGGCGCCCGCCGCCGAATAAGCAGCGGGCGCCTCACAGAAATCAGCGGGTGACGACGACCCGGGCGCCGACCCGGGCGCGGCTGTAGAGGTCGATGACGTCGTCGTTGGTCATGCGGATGCAGCCCGACGACACCGCTTGGCCGATCGTGTCCGGCTCGTTCGAGCCGTGGATGCGATAGAGCGTGCCGCCGAGATACATCGCGCGCGCGCCGAGGGGGTTGTCGAGCCCGCCCTGCATGTGGCGGGGCAGGTCGGGGCGGCGCTTGAGCATCTGCGCCGGGGGCGTCCAGTCCGGCCACTCGCGCTTGTTGGCGATGCGGGTGACGCCCGACCAACTGAAGCCCGGGCGGCCGACGCCGACGCCGTATTTCAGCGCCTGATGGTCCGGCAAGACATAATAGAGGCGCCGCTCGCCGGTGCGCACGACGATCGTGCCCGGAGCCTCGCCGCCGTCGAACGAGACGGTCTCGCGCGGGATCGCCGTGGCGACCGGCTGAAGTTGCGAATCGAGCGCGCTGGCGAACGCCGGCGCCGCCTGGGCGCCGAGCAGAAGGCCGGCCAACGCGGCGGCTTGGACGAGAATACGGCGCATATAGCTCCCCGGCATCGATTTTGCGGAAGACTTCGGGAACGCGCCGGCCGTCGCACCAACGCCGTCCGGCTGCATTCCGTTGCGTACGGATTATGGCGAACGGGCGCAGCCGCGCAACGTTTCCGGCTCGAGGTCGCCTCGGAATCGGCTTTTTGCGTTAAATTGTTGCCAACCGGACACAAGAGACACGATAAACCAAAGGAAAATCACGCCGTTGCGAAGTCCGCCGCCTCGAGCCGCCGCCCGGCCGCGTCGAAAGCGTGGACGTCCGCGGCCGGCGCGCCGAGGGTGACGGACGCGCCGGGAGCGGGCGCGTCGCGGCCGCAGACCTCCGCCACCATCAGCTTGTCGTCGGC
>CAIZGR010000744.1 GCA_903932535.1 uncultured Hyphomicrobiales bacterium
CCCGCCATCGCCGCCTTCCGCTCGGGGCTTCGCCCCTCCCTTCAGGCGGCGATCGCGGACGCCCCAACCGGCCAAGATAATTGTCGGTGAACCGGCCAACTTAATTGTCGCCGCGCAGACAGCTTGCTGCCCGCGCCTCCTGACGGGCGCCTATAAGGTTATTGATGCCATCTATCACGACGTTTCAATCTTAGCGCGCGAACACGACTCGGACGCCGTAGCATTCGTGAGTAACGGGAACGAATAGTTGTCCAGCCCCCACGCTGACGCCGGGTGGCCAAAGATCAGCCCCGCCGGCGTCGCGACCCCCAGCCGCTCCCGGATCGAAGCAGGTGCGCTGCGGGTTGGAGCGATTTTCAAGGCGCCCGACGGTTGCGGCCCGATGAACCGGGTCAACTTGCCCTTGGCGTTGACCTCGCAGGAACCCTCGGCCTTCTTGCCGGGCACGCCCCAGTTGTAGGACGCGCCATACTTGCGCAGGTCTTTCAGGGTCATGGAGCCGTCGTCGAGGCTCTGCTGGAAGGTGGCGGCCACGCTGACTTGGATGTCCGCCATGCTCACGCCGGGAAACTTCGCGGCCACGGTATTCTTGCATGAGGCGCCGAGGCGGCGCAGGGTGGCGTCGATGCTGGCCTGATCGCCGGCCAGGGCCGCGGTGATCGACCCGGCGACGAGGGCGGCGGCCATCCCCAGGGTCAGGGCGGATGTCATGGGCGTTGTCCTCCGTTATCGGGCCGGACGGTTCATGCGCACAGCGTAAACCCGCGTGCGGAAGTCCGTCTATCCAATGCGCGAAGCACATTTTCCCAAAAACGAAGGGCGGCCGCCGGGGGTCTAGCCGCCGGGGCGCGAGGCGACCGGCGCCGGCCGGCGGCGCAGGCGCCGCACGGTCTCCGAGGGCGGTTCGCCGAAGGCGCGCCGGTAGGCGCCCGAAAAGTGGCCCATGTGGAAAAAGCCGAATTTCATGGCGATCTCGGTGACGGTGGCCGCATCGCCCCGGGCCAGCAGTTCCTGCCGGACGCCGTTGAGGCGCGCGCGGCGGACGAACGCCATCGGCGTGCATTGGTGGTAGTGCCGGAAGGCGAGTTGCACGGCGCGCGAAGAGACGCCGACGCGCATCGCCAAGGCGTCGACCGACAGGGGTTGCTGAAGATTGGCGTGGATCCAGCCGTCCAGGTCGCCGAGCCTCATCCTGCCGAGCAGGGGGCCGGGCGCATCGGCCGGGGGAAAGGGCTCCGCGAGGCTGTCCAGGAAGAGACTGAACAGCGTTTGATCCAGATGCTCCGCCGTCGTTCCGCCGGTCAGGGGCGCGCCCGGCGGGTCCGCCTCGCGTGCGGCCCATCGGGTCAGGGACAGCAAGGCCGCGCCGGCGGGCGAAGTCAGGTCGCGGCGCCGCGCCCATTGCTCGAAACCGGCCCTGGGCAGACGCCGGGCCATGAGCGCCTGCTCGACCCGTGCGGCGGGGAAATCCAGGGCCAGAAGCCGGACGGCTTCGCTGTCCATTTGGACATCCTGGCCCGGAACCAGGATGACAGCGGAACCGGGCGCGGCGACCGCGGATTCGGCGTTGATCCGGTGCAGCGATCGGCCCTCTTCGGGGAGGAAGACGGTGCAGCGGCCTCCCCCCAGCGTGCAGCGCACTCGCAGCGGGGTGGGGCAGCGGACGAACGTGAGTCCCGCCTGTCCGATTTCGACATGATTGACCGTGGTCTCGAAGGGAACGCGCCCGATGATCTCGACCTCGTGCTTGCCCCACAGCGCGCCCATGACCTGGCGGGACTCGTCGAGGTCGTGCGTGTGGAGCACGGTGAAGCGGGTCAGATAATCGGCAGGCGGGGCGATGGTCATGGCCGCCGCCCCTGCGCCGGCCGCGCGAGCGGGCCGTCGTCGAGGCGGATGGCGCGCAGTCCCGTATCGCTCTCCTTCAGAGACACGGTCGCGCGCGCCTCGTCAAGACGTTCAGACCCTGAAGACGGGACAGGAACGACGGATCGAAAGGCACGAAATTCAACCCCGCGCGTGGACACGCCTTGTCGCCGTCTTCAATTTAGGGCTGGATTGCGACAAGTCCATCGTGCCGTCGCCGCATTCTGTCCCGCCGAGCGGGTTCCGGGCAGAAAAGGCGGCGCGAGCGGCGGCGGCGATGTTTTCGATAAGACCTTCCGCGTGACAGGCACGATCCAACCCGGTAAATCCTCGCGAAGAGGGGGAGAAAGCCCGTGGCTATGCGTGGAGCGCCGTCCGAAACCGCCAGCGCGAAGGTCGGCCGCAACGAGCCGTGCCCCTGCGGCAGCGGCAAGAAGTTCAAGCAGTGCTGCGAAGGCAAGGACGTTCCGGAATTCGGCCTCTTCGCCGGCGGCGCGCCGACGGCGGATCAGAAGGCGCGGCTCCAGGCCCTGCATCTGGCCGCCCGCGAGCACGCCGGCGCCGGACGGTGGGACGAGGCCTTGAAGCCGCTTCTCGAAATCGCCCGCCTCGACCCCGACAACGCCCAGGCGCACTACGATCTCGGCTGCGTCTCCATGCGCCGCGGACTGATGCAATCGGCCGTCGATTCGCTCGAACGGGCGCTGGCGTTGAAGCCGAGCCGCGACGATGCGCTCCTGCAACTGGCCACCGCCTTCGAGAATCTTCCCGGCCGCGAAACGGAGGCCGCGGCCGCTTACCGCAAGCTGGCTCGGAGAGTCTCCGATCCGAAGCCGAGGCATGCCCATGCCGCCAAGGCGCTCATGCTGGAAGGCCGGCTCGAGGAGGCGACCGAGCAATTTCGTCGCCTCGTCGCGCTGGCGCCGAAGGATGTCCATGCGCGCACGGCGCTCGCGAGCCTGCTGACGGATCGCGGCCTGTTCGCCGAGGCCGTGGAGGAATATGCGGCGACGCTCGATGCGTGTCCCGAAAACTTTCGCTCGCTTGCGCAGGTCAGGCGCATGGGAGTGGCGGACCGGCCGCTGATCGCGCGCATGCGCTCGGTCGCGGAGCAGGCGACGCTGGCGGCTTCCTCCCGCGCCGCCGTCCTGTTCGGGCTCGGCAAGGCCTTCGACGACCTCGGAGACTACGCCGAGGCGATTGGCTGCTACGACATCGCCAACGGGCTTCGCCCTCAGTGGCCACTTTTTGAACGCGAGGCGATCGAGCGGCGAGTCGACGCGCTGATCGCGAGCTTCGACCGCGAGGCGCTCGAGCGCGCTTCGCACGCGCTGGCGATATCCGCGCGTCCGGGCGACAAGCCGATCGTCATCGTCGGCATGCCGAGGTCCGGCACGACCTTGACGGAGCAGATTCTTTCGTCACACCCCGCGGTCGGCTCCGGCGGGGAGCTTCCCTTCTGGCACGATCGGAAGGCGGAGTGGGGATTGGCGGTCAACGTCCTTCCCTCATCCGACCTGCTCTCACAGGCGCGCGAGGATTATCTCGCGCTGCTTTCGAAGGTCCGGCCGAACGCTGCGCGGGTGACCGACAAGGCCCCGACGAATTTCCTCATTCTCCACCTGATCCGTATCGCCCTTCCCGAGGCGCGCATCGTTCATTGCCGCCGGCATCCGATCGACACCTGTCTTTCGAACTATTTCGCCGATTTCGGCGAATTCCATCCGTTCTCCAGCGCCCGCGATTCCCTGGTCGCCTATTACCGTCATTACTGGAGGCTGATGGCGCACTGGCGCGCCGTGCTGCCGCCCGAGCGTTTCATCGAGGTCGACTACGAGCGCCTGATCGCGAACCGCGACGCCGAGACCCGGCGCCTGATCGCCTTCGCCGGGCTCGACTGGGACGACGCCTGCCTCGCGCCGGAGAAGAACGCCCGGGTCATCAAGACCGCGAGCCTATGGCAGTCGCGCCAGCCGGTCTACGAAAGCTCGATTGAGCGCTGGCGGCGCTACGAGCCGTGGCTCGGCGAATTGCGCGAACTCCTGCCTGCGGATGCAGCTAGGGAGCCGGATCGGATCGGGTAGGGGTTGGGCGGTTTCGCGTCCGCGCGCCGACCAAAAAAAAGCCGCCCAGGGGCGGCTTTCCTGTTCGCTCGAGGCGCAATTCACGCGATCGCGGCGGCCGAACGGCGCGTACGGAACCCGGCGAAGCCGAGGCCCGCGAAGCCGGCGACCATCATCGCCCAGGTGGACGCTTCCGGAATGACCCCGGCCGCGGTGATGCTGACCACTGGGAAGACCGGTCCCTTCGACGTATCGAGCGCACCGGTCAATTCAACGTAGTAGTTTCCATTCGGCACGGCCATTGGACTCAGAGACGCAACCCACGACTGGCCTAGGTACGACACCGGGGTCGACTCCATAAAAGAGCCGCTGAAAGGGGTCCCGGAGTACAGATCGAAGGAGCCCGGCGTGTAGGCGCGGTTGATGTCGCTGATCGTCAGAATCTCCTGGATCCTCCCCGCGCCGTGCGTTGTTGAAGCGAGAATGAAGGTGTAAGCCGTGTCGATCGCCGCGTGGGATTCTTTGTTACTGGCGCTCGTCGCGACCTGAGGGGTCGGCCCGACCGGGGCCAAAGTCGAGGGAATCGCCGTCACGACGACCGAGGCATTCGACGGCACTGCGTACAGAGCGGCGCACAACGCGACCGCGGCAACCAAAGAGCGCTTCATGAAGACCCCCAAATTCACCCCGCGAGGCGAGGCGTAATACCTATGCCGACAACCGTTGCTCGGCATACCTTACGGCCCTCAATATGACCCTACGATGGGAACGATGTCAACATCAGACCGCGATCATTTTGTTCTTCGTTTGATTCTTTTGCGGGTTCGGCGCGTGTCCGAAATCCAGACAGCGCAATCTATCCCGCGTCCACCGCCAGGAGAACGCCGTGTTTCCTTCGAGACTCTCGAGATTGATGCGGACCCGTCCTGCGTCTGCCCACGCGCCTCGATCGATCGGCGAGTCGGGAAGCGATGGCTCGACGCAAAAGGCCACCCCGTTCGCCGGGCTCGATCCGGAAGACACCTTCCCCGCGCCGGAAAAACACCGGAGCCGCAGGACAAGGCTTTGACGGCGCCGAGCCTCTCTTCGAGGAAAAAGAGGCCGCCCGAAGGCGGCCCTTTCGTTCGTCCGCGCGAAACTCACGCGATCGAGGCAGCCGAACGGCGCGTGCGGAAACCGGCAAAGCCGAGGCCGGCGAAGCCGAGGACCATCATCGCCCAGGTCGACGATTCCGGGATGACCGACGCCACCGCGGTGATGCTGACCACCGGGGTGACAGGCGACGTCAACGCACCCGTCAACCGCACGTAGTAGTCGCCATTCGCGACCGTGATCGCATTCAGAGGCGCAATCCACCCGTTGTTCAGGAACACGGGCGTCGTCGTCTCCAGCAAGGTCCCGCTGTTCGGAGTTCCCGAGTACAGGGAGAATGCGCCCGGCGTATATTCCGTATCAATGTCGCTCATCACGAGCGTCTCTTTGATCGTCCCCTTGCCGGTATCGGAGTTGAGCGTGAAGTAATAGCTCGTATCGACCGCCGGAGCCATTTCGGAGGAACCGGCGCTGGCCGCGACCTGCGGTCCGCCTTGAAGCGGAGCCAGAATTTCCGGCGTCGCCGGAATGGCCTTGACGGCTGCATAAGACGGAGCGGCGTAGAGCGCCGCGCCCAGCGCGATTGCGGTCATAAACGATCTATTCATGATAACCCCCCAAAACTCACCCTGCGGAGTGAGGAACGAGAAAAAAGCCGTTCGGCATTCCTTGCGGCACGGGCTCACGAGCCCTCACGACACCGGCATAGAACCCGAAGATGAGAACGCTGTCAACCGCAAGCCGGGAACTTTATGTCCTTTTTTCGGCGGGTTACGCTCAGGCGCATCCCGGCGATGCTCGATCGCCCATGACCTCCGGCGATCCCCCCTGGGTCCGATCGGGTTGCGACGAGCGGAACACGGGCACGGATACCAATGAGACACTGCGATCGACGTCGACCGCAACCGTCCTGCCGGCGCGCGCCTCGGGTCCGACCGTTCGCCGGGCTCCCTCGAAACGTCGCGGAACAAAACTTCTTCCATCCGCAGGGATATTACGAATTCATACGTTTATCTTCTGCGCGCGCGCCCTCATAAAAAACTCTGCGGATCGACGTCGATCGCGACCTTCACCCCCCCGCGCGGCGCGGGCGCGGCGGCGAGGAGCGCCCGCAGAAAGCCCTGCAGGTCCGCCGCGCGCGGCGCCTTGGCGGCGAGGCGGAAACGATGGCGCTTGCGCAAGACCGCGATCGGCGCCTCGGCCGGGCCGAGCATCACGATTTCGTCGTCCCCCGGCTGTCCGCCGAGCGGGGCGACCCGCCAGCCTTTTCCGGCCGGAATGGCGTAAGCGGTGCGGGCCAGCGCCCGGGCGTGCGCCTCCGCCGCGCCCTTGTCCTCCGCCGAGACGACGATTGCGGCGAGGCGCCCGAACGGCGGCAGGCCCCCGATGCGGCGCTGCTCGGTCTCCTGCGCGTAGAAGCGCTCGGCGTCGCCGGAGACCAGCGCCCGAATCACCGGATGGTCCGGCTGCCAAGTCTGAAGCAGCGCGCGGCCCTCGCGCTCGGCGCGCCCGGCGCGTCCCGTCGCCTGACGCAGGAGCTGGAAGGTGCGCTCAGCCGCGCGGGGGTCGGCGTTGGCGAGGCCGACGTCGGCGTCGACCACGCACACGAAGGTCAGCAGCGGAAAATTGTGGCCCTTGGCGACGAGCTGGGTGCCGATGACGACGTCGAATTCGCCGCGCGCGGCGGCGTCGAGCTGGGCGCGCAGGGTGTCGATCCCGCCCGGGAAGTCGGACGACAGCACGAGCGTGCGCGCGTCGGGAAAGATGAGCGCCGCCTCCTCCGCGAGCCGCTCGACGCCCGGCCCGCAGGCGGCGAGGCTGTCGACGTCGTGGCACTCCGGGCAGATCTTCGGCCTCGGCTCGCTGTGGCCGCAATGGTGGCAGACGAGCGATGCGCGGAAGCGGTGCTCGACCAGCCATGCCGAGCAATTGGGGCACTCGAAGCGGTGGCCGCAGGAGCGGCAGAGGGTCAGGGGCGCGTAGCCGCGCCGGTTGAGGAACAGCAGCGCCTGCTCGTCGCGCTGAATCGCGCCTTCGATTCCCGCAATCGCCTTGGGCGACAGCCAGCGTCCGCGCGGCGGCCCCTCGCGCTTCAGGTCCACGGTCGCGATGCCGGGGAGGGTCGCGGCGCCGAATCGGCTCGGCAGCCGCAGCCAGCGATAGCGGCCGGTCTCGGCGTTCACTCGCGTCTCGATCGCGGGCGTGGCGGAGGCGAGCACGACCGCCGCCTGCTCGAGCCGCGCGCGCACGACGCCCATGTCGCGGGCGTTGTAAACGACGCCCTCCTCCTGCTTGTAGGCGCCCTCGTGCTCCTCGTCGACGACGATCAGGCCGAGATCGGCGAAAGGCAGGAAGAGCGCCGAGCGCGCCCCGGCGACAGTCTTCGCCTCGCCGCTCGCGACCGCGCTCCAGGTCCGCTCGCGCTGGCGCGCCGTCAGTCCGGAATGCCATTCCCCCGGCCGCCCGCCGAAGCGCGCGGCGAACCGGTCCAGAAACTGGCCGGTCAGCGCGATCTCGGGCAGCAGCACCAGCGCCTGCCGCCCCTGCCGCAACGACTCGGCGACGGCCTCGAAATAGACCTCGGTCTTGCCCGAGCCGGTCACGCCCTCGAGGAGCGTCGCGGAAAAAGCGCGGGCCGCGACGCGGGCGGCGAGATCGTCCGCCGCGGGCTTCTGGTCGGCGTTGAGGATCGGCGCGCGGAAGTCGGGGTCGAGCGCGGCGGCGATCGGCTCCGGCGGCAGTTCGACGAGGGCGAGCGCGCCGTCCGCGACGAGGCCGTCGACCACGCCGACGGAGCAGCCGGCAAGCGCGGCGAGCGCGGCTTTGGGGATCGGCGGGGCGTGTTGATCCGGGGTCCCCTCATCCGGCCGCTTCGCGGCCACCTTCCCCCCGAGGGGGAAGGGGTCGTCCCTCTCCCCTGGAGAGAGGGAAGCGGCCCGTAGGGCATCCGCCAGGACGCCCGTTTCCGGACGGGCTATGGGCCGCAGGGTGAGGGCCGCCGGGCGCGCCGCGAGCGCCGCCAGCACCTTCGCCCGCGCGTCCGTCATGCGCGCCGGCGTCCGGCCGGTCGCGACGACGCCGAACTTCGGCGCGGGCGGCTCCACAACCTCCTGGGCGCGGACAGCCATGCGCAGCACCATCCCGCGGGGCGCGAGCGTCCAGCGCGCGACCCAGTCGACGAAGTCGCGCAACGGGCGCCGGAGCGGCGGCCCGTCGCGGACAGTGGCTACGGACTTCAGGTTGTCGCCGCCCGCCTCGCGCTCGGCCCAGACGACGCCGGTCGCCTGCCGCGTCCCGAGCGGCACGCCGACGAAGCTCCCGGGCTCGAGCTTCAGGCCGGCCGGGACGCGGTAGCTGTAGGCGGTGTCGACCGCGACGGGAACGAGCACGTCGACGACGCGCGTCATGGCGGTGGCCTGAGACACGAAAAAGGCCGGCGGGGTCGCCGCCGGCCTTGCTTGTTACGGCAGACGCGTCCGCTCACAGGCTCTTGTGGGCGCCGTCGCAATAGGGCGCGTTCTTCGACGCCTTGCAGCCGCACAGATACGCGGTTCCGCTCTTCTCGGCGGTGAAGGCCAGCGGCGCGAAATCGCCGCCCTTGTGCGCGCCGTCGCAGAACGGCTGGTTGGCGGACTTTCCGCAGGCGCACCAATAGTAGGTCTTGCCCGCTTCGAGTTCCTTCGCATACGGCGCCTTCTGGGCGACGACCGGCTCACTCATGAATTGCCCCTCCATTACATCTTCGCCCGCCGGATGCGAGCCGAAGACCTCATTCTTTCGCGGATCCCTTGGCGCCCTTGCCGGCGCCGGCATCCGTCCGTTCCGCGATGCGCGCCGACTTGCCGCGGCGATCACGCAGGTAATAGAGCTTGGCGCGGCGCACCTTGCCCCGCCGGACCACCTTGACCGAATCGATCAACGGCGAATAGACGGGAAACACGCGCTCGACGCCCTCGCCGTACGAGATCTTGCGGACGGTGAAATTCTCGTTGAGGCCGGCGCCGCTGCGGGCGATGCAGACGCCCTCGTAAGCCTGGACGCGGGTGCGGTCGCCTTCGGTGACCTTCACGTTGACCACGACCGTGTCGCCGGCCTGGAAATCCGGCATCTTGCTGCCGGGCAGTCTGGCGGCCTGCTCGGCCTCGATCTGCTGGATGATGTTCATGACGAAACTCCTGCCGTGCGCCGGTTCGGTACAAGAGCCGGCGAGCGCTTCGGCGCGCTGTTTTCAGTTGAGGCGCGCGTCATAAGGCAAAGCGGCGGGGAAGTCGAGGGATATTCGGAGGGGCGTCATCTCGCCGGCCCGGGCGCGCGGGAGCCAAAAATCCGACGACGGCCGCCATCGAGGAGTCCCGTCCGTGACCGCATCCCTGCCCGACCTCAGCAGATTCGGCGCTCGTTGAAGGCTCGCACGGCTCTTGACGCGAGGCCGTCGCTTTCGTTTTTTCGCTTTGTGTTTGATCGACGAGGCGCAACCCTCGTCCAGCAGAAGACGCTTTTCGGCAAGACGCAATCACAAGAAGTCTGACGGCGCTGACAATCGAACCGTTGGCTCGGGAACGTCCATCGGAATAGATCCGTGCGACGCCCCCGTCGTAGCGCTGTTCAATTACGGACGCAGAACAACCGCTCGCGATCGCCGGGAGACGGCCGACCGGGCCTAGCAGCGTGCGCCTCACGCTTTCTTCGCCGCCGTCAGGTGCGCGTCGAGCGCCGCCGGGTCGGCGAGCAGCTCGGCGCTCGGCGCGTCGTGGGCGATGGCGCCTCGGTCGAGCACGATGGCGTGGTCGGTGAAGGGCAAGATCTTTTTCGGCTTCTGCTCGACGACGATCATCGACAGGCCCTCGCGCGCGAGCTCGCGCAGCGCCGCGAGAAGTTCGTCGACGATGATCGGCGCGAGCCCTTCCGTCGGCTCGTCGAGCAGCAGCAGGCGCGGGTTCAGCATCAGCGCCCGGCCGATCGCCAGCATCTGCTGCTCGCCGCCCGAGAGCTGCCGGCCGCCGTTGGTCCGCCGCTCCTCGAGGCGCGGGAAGAGGCCATAGACGCGCCGGACCGTCCAGGGTCCGGGGACGGCGACGGCGGTCAGGTTCTCCTCGACCGTCAGCGAGCGGAAGATGTTGCGTTCCTGCGGCGTCCAGCCGATTCCGCGATGCGCCCGCGCGTGGGGGCTGAGCGGCGCGATATCCACGCCGCCGAGCCAGATTTTTCCGGAAAAGCGGGTCGTCACGCCGACGATCGTGTCGATCAGCGTCGTCTTGCCGACGCCGTTGCGGCCGAGCAGGGCGAGCGAACGCCCGTCCTCGAGCGCGAAGTCGATCCCCTGGATGACGAGCGCTTCGCCATAGCCGGCGCTGAGGTTTTCGACCCGAAGCAGTTCAGCCATGCCCGTCCTCGCCGAGATAGACGGCGCGCACGCGTTCGTCCTTCGCGATATCCTCCGGCTTGCCCTCGGTCAGGAGCCGGCCGGCGACCAGCACCGAGATGCGGGTCGCGAAGGTGAAGACGAGGTCCATGTCGTGCTCGATGAGCAGGATCGCCACGTCCGAGGGGAGCGCGGCGAGCGCGGCGAGAATGTCCTGCCGCTCCTCCTCGGGGACGCCGGCGGCGGGCTCGTCGAGCAGCAGCACGCGCGGCCGGGTCGCCAGAGCCAGCGCGATCTCCAGCAGCCGCTGCTTGCCGTAGGGCAGCGTGTGGGTCGGCTGGTCCATTTCGGCCTCGAGGCCGAAGCGGGTGAGAAGGTCCTCGATTTCGGCGACGATCGCGGGCCGCGTTCCGGCCACGCGCCAGAAGTCGGCGCCCGACCGGTTCCGCTCGGAAATGGCGAGGCCGAGCGATTCAATCGGGGTCAGATGGGGAAAGAGCTGATTGATCTGGAACGTGCGCGACAGCCCGAGCCGGACGCGCTCGCTCGCCGAAAAGGCGGTGACGTCGCGCCCTTGCAGGAAGACCCGGCCCTCCGTCGGCCTGATCACGCCGGTGAGCAGATTGATCAGCGTCGTCTTGCCGGCGCCGTTGGGGCCGATCAGCGCCTGCCGGGCGCCGGGCTCGAGCGCGAACGAGACGTTGCCGGTCGCGAGCAGCGCGCCGAACTGCCTGACGAGGCCCCGCGCCTCCAGCGCCGGCCCGCTCATGCCGCGTCTCGCGCGAGCCGGAGCGCGACGCGCGAGGCGGCGCGCCGGACGTATTCCTGAAGCCGGTCGCGGCCGACCATCACCAGGACCACCAGCAAGAGCCCGATCCAGAACTCCCAATATTCCGGCGTCGCCGCGGAGATCACATCGCGCAGCACGATGAACACGCCTGCGCCGATGATTCCTCCGTAAAGCCAGCCGGCGCCGCCGATGATCAGCATCAGCATCACGTCGGCCGAGCGATGGAAGTCGAAGAGGTCGAGCGACACGATCTGCGTCGTCTGGGCGAGCAGCGCGCCCGCCGCGCCGGCGTAGGCCGCCGACACGGCATAGATGGCGACGATGCGCCAGCTCGTCGCGATGCCGAGCGCGCCGGCACGGAGGCGGTTCTCGCGGATGGCGGCCAGCGCCAGGCCGAACGGCGACTGCCGCAGCCTGCGCGCCAAGGCGAACAGCACGAACAGCACGGCGAAACTGTAGAGCGCCGCGTTGCGCTGTCCGGTGAAGCCGATCGGGAAGCGCCCCAGCACCTTACCCATAGAGAACTCGAGCCCGTCCGCGCCGCCGGTCAGCCACCCGTTGCGGTTGGCGAGCTCGCCGAGCAGCAGCGACACGCCGAGCGTCACCATGAGCCGGGTGAGATCGGCGCCACGCAGGAGAAGCGGCGCGGTCGCGAAGCCGACGACCGCCGCGGCGAGGGCGCCGGCGGCGAGGCCGAGCGTCGGGTCCGCTTGGTCCCAGCTCGCGAGGATCGCGGCGGCGTAGGCGCCGACGCCGAGAAACGCCGCCTGCCCCAGCGACACGATTCCGGCGAGGCCGAGAATGAGATCGAGCGACAGCGCGAACAGGCCCGCGACGAGAATCTCGTTGATGAGCGCGGCGCGGGACGGAAAGGCGAAGATGACCGCGAGCAGGGCGAGCCAGAAGACGATTTCGCTTATGCGCCAGCGGGCTCGCCGGCCGAGATGCGCCTCGATCCGGCGCGTGGTTTCGGCGCTCATCGGCCGTCCCCGCGCGCAAACAGCCCTTGCGGCCGGACGATCAGCGTGACGACCATGACGGCGTAGACGATGAACGCGCCGATCGAGGGGATGTAGTACTTGCCGGCGACGTCGAGGACGCCGAGGAGCAGCGCGCCGAACAGCGCGCCCAAGATTCCGTTCGAGCCGCCGACGGTCACGACGATCAGGAAGGTCACCAGGAACTTGACCGGGAACGACGGATCGATGCCGCCGACCACGTCGGCCGCGAGCGCCCCGCCGAGGCCCGCCAGTCCGCTGCCGACCGCGAAGGCGACGGCGAAGATGCGGTCGACGTCGATCCCGAGTCCGTTGGCGACGCGGGCGTCGTCGACCGCCGCCCGGAGCTGCGCGCCGAAGCGCGTCCTGACTAGAAAGAGCTGGAGCGCGGCGGCGATCACCCCGCAGACCGCCACGATGAACAGGCGATAGCGGCTGATCCCGACGCCATAAACGCTGAGGCTGCCGGAGAGCCACGCCGGCAGGTTGACCTGATGCGCCTCATTTCCGAGCAGGAAATCGGCGATCGGCATGGCCATCAGCACGAGCCCGATGGTGAACAGGACTTGGTCGAGCGGGCTCGCGCCGTAGAGCCTTCGATAAAGCGTCCGTTCGAGGACGACGCCGAGGAGCGCGGGGACGAGAAACGCCACGGGCAGGGTCAGGAGAAACGGCGCGCCGAGGCGATCCATCATCAGCGCCGTCACATAGCCGCCGACCATGGCGAAAGCGCCGTGGGCGAGGTTGATGAAGTTCATGAGACCGAGCGTGACCGATAGCCCGCTCGCGAGCACGAACAGCAGCATGCCGTAGGCGACGCCGTCGAACAGGATCGTCAGCATGGGCGCTCGCGCGCTTGCGCGCGTCGAGACAGGGTTGCGTCGCGGACCCTCACCCGGCCGCTTCGCGGCGTCCCTCTCCCGGTGGGAAAAGAGGTGCGCGCCCTTCCCCCTCGGGGGGAAGGTGGACGCGCGAAGCGCGGCCGGATGAGGGCGTTCGGCGCGATTCCATCTTCGTTCATCTCGTCAGCGCTTGCTCGCCTTGTACGGGTCCTTCACGTCCGGGATGGTCGCGAACTCGACGTTGAAGAGCGCGCCGTCCTTCATCTCGACCTTGCGGACATAGATGTTCTGCACGATGTCGCGGGTTTCGGGGTCGATCGAAACCGGTCCGCGCGGGCTCGTCCAGCTCAGGCCCTTCATCGCCGCGAGGAGCGCGTCGCCGCTCGCGTCGCCCTTGGTCTTCTCGAGCGCCTTGTAGACGAGGCCCATGCCGTCGTAGGCGGCGACCGCCATGAAGTTCGGGCGCATGCCGTTGTTGGCCTTCTCGAACGCGGCGACGAACGCCTTGTTCTCGGGCGAATCGTGATCGGCCGAATAATGATGCGTCGTCACCGCGCCGAGCGCCGCATCGCCGATGGCGGCGAGCAGGTCGTCGTCGGTCACGTCGCCGGTTCCGATCAGCCTGACGCCCGACTTGTCGAGCCCGCGCTCGACGAACTGCTTCATGAAGATCGCGCCGAAGCCCGAGGGCACGAAGACGAACACCGCGTCGGGCTTGTCGTCGGCCATGCGCTGGAGGAAGGGGGCGAAGTCGGGGTTCTTCAGCGGAACGCGAATCTTCTGCATAATCATTCCGCCGCCCTTCTCGAAGGTCCCTCCGAACCACTTCTCGGCGTCGACGCCGGGGCCGTAGTCGGTGACGACGGTGACGACCTTCCTGATTCCGTTCTCGAGCGCCCAGTCCGCCATGGGCGCTGCCGCCTGCGGCAGCGTGAAGGAGGTGCGCACGATGTAGGGCGACTTCTCGGTGATCATCGCGGTCGCGGCGGCGGTGACGATCTCAGGGACCTTCGCTTCGGTCGCGACGGGCGCTGCGGCGAGCGCGAGCGGGGTCAGGCCGAAGCCCATGAGGACGCTCGCGTGCTCGTTGCCGACCAGTTCCTCGGCGAGACGCTTGGTGACGTCGGCCGCGCCGGTGTCGTCCTTGACGACGAGGGCGATTTTTTTGCCGGCAACCGTGTCGCCGTGCTCATGGATATAGAGTTCGGCGCCCGCCTTCTCCTGCTTGCCGGTCGAAGCCGAGGGGCCGGTCATCGGAAGGATCAGCCCGACCGTCACGGTGTTCTCGTCGGCGAGCGCGGGCGATGCGGCAAGCATCGCGCACAGGGCCGCTGCCAGCGTCCAGCGTTTGGCGGTCATCGTGAAGTCCTCCCGAGCGATGTTCGTTTCGGCGCAACGTTAGCGGGACCGGACCGCGAACGGAAGGGCGTCAGGACTCCGGCGACGGCAGGCGCGCCAGAATCTTGCCGGCGAGGACTCGATAATCCGCCGCCTCGTCCGCCGTCGCCCTGAGCCCGAGTTCGCCGATCGTCTGCTGCCAGTCGACCGAGGCGCTCGACATGGCGTTGTCGAGCCCGAGCAGGTCGATGGTCAGCGCGACCTCGCGCATTTCCGCGGCGCGGCGGACCCCGTGCGTCATGACCCGTTCGAGCATGTAGGCCGAACGTTTCTTCCAGTCGAAGCCCGGATAGGTGTCGTCGAGCGACTCGAGCACCGTGTCGATGACGCCGGCCCTGGTTCCGGCGAGCACGCATTCGCACACCAGCGCTTCGAGCCCCTTCATCATGATCGAGCGGATCATCTTGATCGCGGAGGCCGAACCGACCGGACCGTCGTGAATCGCGGCCGCCATGCCGAGCCCGGCCAGCACCGGGGCGGCGGCTTGGGCGTGCGGGCCGCTGATCAGGAGCGGCGTGCGGTGCAGACGCGGGTGGACCGGCGCCATGACCGCCACGTCGACGTATCGCCCGCCCGCGGCGTCGACCCCTTTTGCCGTGCGCGCCTTGGTTTGCGGCGCGCAGGAATCGCAGTCGAAAAAGAACGCGCCCTCGGCGAGCCCCGGCAGGGCGGCAACCGCCGCCTCGTGCGCCTGATCGGCGGTGACGACGGAAAAGTCCGCGCTTGCGCCAGCGACCGCCTCGGGCGCCGTCGAGGCGCCGGACACGTTGGCCTCGGCATAGTCGGCGCGCTTCCGCTCACGCACGGCGGCGTCGGGCGAATCGGTCTTGATGTCATAGGCGGAGACGCGGGCGGCGAAGCCCGGGACCGTGCGCCAGCCGGCGAGAAACGCCTGCGCCGCCTCGCCGAAACCGATGAAGGCGATCGAGCCTGCTACTGCGTGCGCTCCGGCCATGTCCCGCGTCACCCCTGGGTTTCCGGCAGGTGAACGACGAGCCCGTCGAGGGCGGGCGAGGCCTTGATCTGGCACGAGAGGCGGCTCGCCGGCCGCACTTCGGCCGCGGCCATGTCGAGCATCGCAAGCTCGCCTTCCTCGGGCGCCGGCAGATCGCCGAGCCGGGCCTCGTCGATGTAGCAATGGCATGTGGCGCAGGCCCTCGACCCGCCGCATTCGCCGACGATTCCGGGAATGGCGTTGGTCACCGCCGCCTGCATCAGGCTCCAGCCGTCGGGGACGTCCACTGTTGTCGCGTGGCCGTTGTGCTCGACATAAGTGATCTTCGCCATGAAGGACTCCGGAGGGCGGCTTTGGAGGACGGCTTTCGCCAATGCGTTAATGGACAGCGAGTTCCAGCACCAGAGGGCTGCGGAAGGTCGAGGACGGCATCCAGGCGAGCTGGTCGGCGACGCGGCTGTACCTGGGCACGACCTCGTGAAACGCCTCGAACGCGATCTTGGTCGCGAGCCGGGCGATCGAGGTTCCCAGGCACGCATGCACGCCGCCGCCGAAGCCGAGATGTCCGCGCGGCTTGCGTGCGACGTCGTAGCGGTCCGGATCGGGAAACTGCCGCTCGTCGCGGTTGCCGGAGCCGTAGGCGAGGCAGACGAAATCGCCCTCTCGCAGGGTTTGCCCATGCAGCGTCACGTCGCGCATCAGCCGCCGCTTGAACCGCTGCGCCGAAGTGTTGAACCGCAGGCTCTCCTCGATCGCGTCGGCGAGCAAATCCGGGTTCAAGACGACCGCCTCGCGGGCTTCTGGGAAGGTCGCGAGATTGTAGGCGAACATCATCATGAAGCCGCCGAGCGACTCGACTCCGGCCATGACGAGCGTCGTGGTGGTGAGCAGAACCTCGCGGTCGTCGAGCTTGTCGCCGTCGATTTCGGCCATGGCGAAGTTCGAGATGAGGTCGTCGCGCGGCGCAGCGCGACGCATGGCGATCACCTTGGCAGCGTATTCGCGCATCCAGTCGAAAGCCGCGAGATGCTCGGGCCCCTTGGCGCGGGTGCGCGGGTCGCTCTGCACCATCAGCACCGCTTTTTCGCGCACCGTGTCCTCGTCCACGATCGCCTCGGCGCCCGAGGGCAGCCCCAAGGCCGCCATCAGCACGCGTACGGTGAATTTTGCCGAGAAATCCTTGAAGTCGAAGGTCGTCTCGCCGCGGAGCTCGTCCGCGGCGCCGCGGGCGATGTCGCGAATCGGCCCGGCCAGGCCCTCGAGGTTGCGCTTCAGGAAGGCGTACTGGACGAGCGCGCGCAGACGGTCGTGGCGCGGCGGATCGGTGGTGCCCAGCGTCGAGCCGGCCCGGTTCGGCAGTTCGGTCATCATGTTGCCGGCAGCGGAGGAATAGGTCTTCCAGTCCTGCCCGGCGCCGACGATGTCGGCATAGCGCGACAGGATCCACATCTGCGCTTCCTCGCTCCAGAAGCATGGCGCCTCGTCGCGCAGGCGCTTGTAATAGGGGAACGGATCGGCGTCGACCGCGGGGGAATAAGGATCGAAGTGCAGCATGGTCTCCTCCCGGTTGTATTATGTCGCCACCATAGCGCCGCGGGCAAGCCGGCGCCCGGTGAAAACGGAAGGCGGGAGCCGCCGTCTGCTGGGCGGGTCAACGACCCCGCTCGGGAGCGTGCGCGAGCGACTGGCCCGAGTCGAGAGCGGTCGCTCGGCGCTCGCGAGCGTCCCGGCGGACGCCGGCCCCTTGCGCGCGAGCACGGCGCCGGGCCGAAAATCCCTACTTCTCGATGCAGTACCCGAGGAAACGCTTGGAATCGATCGGGTCGAATCCGAGCCTCCGCTTCAGCTTCTTGCGCAGCTTGCTGATATGGCTCTCGACCACGTTCTCGTCGACATTCTCGTCGAACAGCCCGTAGACCGCGCTGAAAATCTGCGCCTTGGTGACGCGCCGGCCGCGACATTGCAGTAGGAATTCGAGGATGCGCCGCTCCCTGCGCGGCAGCGGAAAAGGCTCGCCGTCGATCTCGGGCTCGCGCCCGTCGAAGTAGACCTCGAGCGATCCGAGCGCCACGAGGCCCTTCCGGCCGTGCACCCGCCGGTTGATGGCGCCGACGCGGGCCAGAATCTCGCGCACATGGACGGGCTTGCGCACCACGTCGTCGGCGCCGGCGGCGAAGAGGCCGAGCGTGTCGTCGAGCGAGTGGCGTTCGTTGAGGCAGAGCACCGGCGCGTTGGAGCGCTCGCGGATCATGCGCGACAAGACCTCTCGCTCGCCGCAGTCGCCGATCAGAAAGGCCTCGACCGCGTGCATGTCCGCGTCGCTCGTCTTGCCGATCCATTCGCGGAATTCGGCCGCCTCGATGCCGGCCGAGGACACGCCCTCCCGATCCAGACCGACGGCATAGCCGCCCGACACCATATCGCGATCGTCGATGATAATGTACATGCCTCAGCTCCGAAGGCCCAATTGGATACGCAAACGCTGATCTTACGCGTACGCCTTGCGTCTCCAGCATGCTTTTCTGGCCTGTCTCCCTCAATTCTGCGACCTGACCGGTCGAGTTCGGCCGTTAAACTTTGACGACTCTTGTACAAAACTGGTGGCTACGACGGGCGGAGCCTTTTCTTCACGCGAAGCTTCACCTGCCAAAGGGGGCTGGAAATAAGTGAAACTTATAATGTCATGTTCAATTCAAATGGTCAACATAGAGTTGACAAGGCCTTTCCGGCCCTGCCTCGTTGCGCGCCGCCGCCGCTCCAAGCGATCAGGCGCGCAGCCGGCGCGGCGCACGAGTGAGGTCTCCCTCCCGATCGGGGACGCGGACGCGAGCCGAGCCGGCGATCGGTGAATCCGCGCGCCCGATCAATCGGCCGCGGCGAAGCGCAGGCCGATGAAGGCCGCAAGCGACGCGGCGGACCAGGCGTTGAGCACGGACAGCCGCTGAAGGTCATCCGCGGGCCAGGCTTGCAGCGGGGCGCCGGGCCAACCGTAGAGGAGGACGAAGGCGGCAAAGACGGCGATGACGAGCGCGCGGGCGGTTCTCGCTTCGCGCGCCGGGAAGCCGACCATCGCCAAGGCGCCGCAGGCGACGAGGAAGAGCGCCGTCCCGGACGCCGGGCCGAACACTTTGGCGTCGAACATCGTGTCGGCAAGGCCGGCCAGAGGCAGCGCGACCCGCGCACCGTAGCCCGTTCGCCGCGCGAGCCAGGGAACCGCGGCGAAGAGGGGCGCGAGCGTCAGCGTGGTGAGTGACCGCGTCGCCGCGTCGGCGCCGATCAGTGCCCAGATCGCGAGCGGATAGAGCGGCTTGTTGATCAGGACCAGCCACGCGACCGACACGCAGGCCGCCGTTCTCGATTCGACCTGCTCGGCCATGGCGCTGGCGCTCCGGGGAAGGCGTCGGACTGACGGAACGAGGGCCTCCCTCTCGGCTGCGCGAGTCTCGACCGGCGGGCCTTTGCTCTGCGTGGTCTACGCTGTCCGCGCCGCTTTGGTTCTCTGCATTCGCCGCCGTCGAAGGGGGCGCCGAGGACGCCGCCGGATTTGTGGCGCGCCCGGTAAACCGCGGCGCGCGGCGACGCGTATCAAGCCACAAGATGAGAAAGAGGCGCACGCGGCGACGAGCGCGTTCAAGGCCTTCGCACGCTCCACCGCATCGGCGCCCGCCGATCGCTTCAGGCTCGTATTTCTGGGGGACATGTCATGAAATCCGTCGTTATCGCTTATTGCGCAACGCTGCTGGCCTTCGTCGGGATCGATTTCGTCTGGTTGTCGGTCGCCGGCGATTGGCTCTATCGCCCGATCCTCAAGGACATTCTGCTCGAAGGGTTCCGCCCCGCCCCGGCCTTCGCGTTCTACATTCTCTACGCCGCCGGACTCGTGATCCTCGCGGTCCGCCCCGGGCTCGAGGCGAACGCGCTGCGGCTCGCCGCCGGAAACGGCGCGCTCCTGGGCTTGGTCGCCTACGCCACCTACGACCTCACCAATCAGGCGACGCTGCGCAACTGGACGACATCGCTGACGCTCACCGATCTCGCCTGGGGAACGCTGCTCTCCGCCGTCGCCGCCAGCATCGGCTACGCGGTGGCGCGCTGGCTCGCGTGACGTCGCGCGCGAGCCGCCCCGATGGGCTTGCGCATCGGCGGCGGATGAGGCAGCAGTCCGCCGGAACAGCGAGCGGAGACCGATGACCTCGTCGGCGCAGAACGAGCGCGTGCGTCGGAAGGCCGCAGACGCCGGGCCGTCGCCCGGCGATCTCGAATCGCGCGAGGGCGGCGTGGCGGCGGCCGAGCCTCCTGCGCACGGCGACCTTTGGGTGTTCGGCTACGGCTCGCTGATGTGGCGGCCCGGATTCGCCTGCGCCCACCGCTGCAAGGCGATGCTGCGCGGCTGGCGCCGGAGCCTGTGCATCTATTCCCATGTCTATCGCGGGAGCCCGGAAAAGCCCGGGCTCGTCCTCGGCCTCGACCGCG
>CAIZGR010000745.1 GCA_903932535.1 uncultured Hyphomicrobiales bacterium
GGCGCGGGGGGCGAACGCCTCGGGCGTCACGGCCGGCATTTCCGCTGGAGATCGACCTCGGCGCTCGGGCAGGGCGGATCGAGCACGGGGGCGAACGGGTCGGCGACCCGATAGAGCTCGTAACTTTCCACCGGGCGCCCGGCACGGCGGCGCGCGATCGTTCCGGCCGGCTCGACATGGGCGTAGCGCATCTTAAGCACGAGGTCGAACCCGCGGCCCGCTTCGGCGATCGCGAGGCCCGGCGCCCGGAACAGCGACTCGGGCGGCGAGGGCGCGAAAATCCAGCGTATCCGCTGCTCCGGCTGGACCACGGGAAGCGACGGGTCGCCATAGACGGTCATCAGCGACGCCAGCGCATAGCCATGGGTCAGGAGATAGGGCGCGCCCTCGGCTTTGGCGCGGGCGTCGAGGTCGCGGGCGAGATCGCGGAAGCCTTCGAGGCGGGCGGTCGGGTCCGCGGCGCCGAGCGGCAGAGCGCCTGTCAGGGCCTGGACGAAGCCGATGAGCATGACCGCGAGGGCGAGCGGCGCGGCCCAGAGCGCGGCGCCGGCGACGACGCGCCCAAAACCTTGCGAGCGACGGGCTCGGGCCGCCCATTCGCCCGCGAGAATTGCGCAAGCCGGAAAAAGCGGCGCAAGCCAGTTGCCCTGGACGCGATCATGCAGGGCATGGATGAGGAAGTACACGGCCGCGGGCAAAATCGTGGCGACGAGCAGCCGCCGCGCCTCGCCGGCCGAGCGGGGGGCGGCCGGCGCCCGCCAGGATACGCCTGCGACGGCGGCGGCGACGGCCGCGAAGACGAGCGGGTTCATCAGCAGGATCTGGCTCGCGGCAAATTCGACGACATAGAACGGCGTGAAGCCGTTCGCCGCCGCCCGGCCGCCCTGCTTCGCGAAGGTCGCCCAGCCGTGCGCGGCGTTCCAGGCGACGAACGGCGAGAAAACGGCGGCCGCGAGCGCGAGCGCCGCCCAGGGCGCCGGCGAGCGGAGCCAGCGCCGCAGCGAAGGCGTCGCCGCGAACGCGACCGCGGCGCCTGCGGCGAAAAAGGCCGCGGTGAACTTCGACAGGCTCATCAAGCCGAACGCGAGCCCCGTCGCGAGCAGCCATCGCGCCTTGCCGGTCCGCCACAATTCCACGAGCGCCGCGAGCCCCAGCGTCCAGAAGAGCACGAGCGGCGCGTCCGGCGTCACGAAGATCGCGCCCGCGATGACGAGCGGCGCTCCGATCCACATCAGCACGGCGAGCGCGGCGGCATCTTCCGAGCGAAAAAGCCGCCACGCGACGAACGCGATCAGCGCCGGCAGCGCGCCGACGCAGGCGAGCGACAGCGCGCGCACGCCCAGCTCCGAGCCGCCGAACAGCGCGGTCGAGGCCCGGATGAAGAGCGCGACCATCGGCGGGTGGTCGAGATAGCCGAACGCCAAGTCGCGCGACCACAGCGTGTAATAGGCCTCGTCGAAGGTCAGCTCGAGCCGCCATGCGGCGAACGCCTGGATCGCCAGCAGAACCAGCGCGCCGGCGACAGCGAGGGCGACAAGCCGCCGGGAAAAACGGTCGCCTCCAGGCGGAGCCTCGGCGACGATGGAAGCCTCCGTCACGTCGTCGCCTGCTCCTGCCGACCCCTGCGCATTGCCGGCCCCCAGTCGCACGGCGGCGGGCGCAGGGTCAATCGCCGGCCATTCGCCGATCTCGAGGCGGATTCTGCGATTGCTGCGCAAGTGTGGCGCCCTTCACACACCCGTTCAGCCGGCCGCAGCGTATAACAGTCGGCAAATCTCAGCGTTTTGGCTTCGCGCGCCGGGAGCGGACATGGCCTCGAGGGCGGACGAGACACATTTGGCGCGACCCGGCCGTGACGACGCGGCGGACGCGTCGCGGTTTTTCGCGCGCGTCGGCTACGCCGCGCTGGCGATCGGCGCGCCGGTGGCCGTTGTCGTTCATCCGCTCGCGCTGTTCATCGTCTTTCCGATCGGCGTCGCCATGATCGTGATGGCCGCGGGGCTCGAGGCGAAGTCCGGTTTCGCCGGCCGTCTCCGGCGCGCCTTTTCGTCGCCGCCGTTTCTCGCCCTCGTCGCAGGCCTCGGCTGGGCGGCGTTGTCGATTCTGTGGACGCCCTACCCTGTCTCCACGTTGCAGCACGTGCTGAAGCTCGGCCTGTTGTTCGTGGCGACGCTGCTGGCGGTCGCCGCGCCTCGCGAGAATGCGCGCGCGACCGACCTCTACATGTTCCCGCTCGGCGTGTGCCTCGGCATGATCGTCATGGCGGCCAAGGGGCTCGCCGGCGTCGCCGGCGCCGTCCCGAACGACGGCGGCGTCGCGGCGGGCGAGGTTGCGCTGGCGGTGTTGCTGTTTCCGGCGCTCGGCGGCCTGACGGCGCGCGGACGCAACGGCTTCGCCCGAATCCTGCTGATCCTGGCGCTGGCGTTCGCCTACATCGCGGGCTACGCGCCGCTCACCATCGCGCTGTTCGCGGGCTATCTGGCCATTTCGTTCGCGATCTCGGACATGGCCCGCACCGCCCGGGAACTGGCCTGGGGCGCGGCGGCGCTCGTGCTTCTGTCGCCGCTGATCCCCGCCTTCGCGCCGACGGTCGCGGCCTGGATCTTCGACGTCAAGCTCGCGACCTTGCCGCCGCCCTGGGCGTCGCTGTCGATTGCGGCCGACATCTTCACCCACGACAAGATCCGGCTGCTCACCGGCCACGGCTTCGCCACCGTCGCGCGCGGCGTGCACGACATGATCCTGCCGCTCCACACGCCGCGGTCGCTCGCCTTCACCGTCTGGTACGAACTCGGGATCGTCGGGGCCGTCATCGCGGCGGCCGGCGTCTGGTTCGGGTTTCACGATCTCGGCAAGGCGCCGGCCCGGCTCGCGCCCTTCATGGCCGCGGGCTTCGCGGCGATTGTCGCGCTCGCTTTTTCCAACGTCGACTTCGACGACATGACCGCGCTGACCCTGATCGGCGTCGCGGTCATCTCGACCGACGTCGCCGCCCGCAGCCAGTACCGCACCACGCGCCCTTCGGCCGCGAGCCTCGCCAATCTCTGAGCGCTCGTCGCGCGCCGCGCGGAGGGAAGACCGGCCGGGCGCGCCAATCAGCGCTTGTGCGTCAGATTGATCGTCGGGCGGACGGTGCGCGGGCGCTTGTACTCCACGACCACGGCGCGCGTGCGTCCAGCGACGAGGCTCGCCCGGCCGCGGGTTTTGGCCGCATGTTTGGCGGCGAGCGCCTGCACCTCTTCCACCGGCACGCCCATCAGCGACGCGGCGATCTGCGCGCGCTGAGCCGGGTCGTCCGCGAGGCTCTCGGCGGCGATCAGCGCCTCTTCAATCGTCGGGGTATCCTTGCGCACACGGCGCATCCCCCATTTCGTCTTCCAAGTCGCAGATCCCACAGACCCCTCCAAATCTCTCTCCCCGCTTTCAATATAGCAGATTTGCTGCACTGCACAATAAGAATTTAGCCGAGGGCCCGGGCGAGGGCAATTGCTCACTTTGGCGCATCGGGTGCTTACAACGTGAAAAGCTCGGCCTTTACCGGTTGTCGCCGAGCCAAGCCCGGGCCGCGCCTCGTAGACCGCTTCAATGGACGCCGCTTGCTCGGCGGCGACCGCATGCCCCGCCTTCGCCGCGAGGTCTCGAAGGATGGCCGCGGTGTCGGCCTGCGCGACGGGCGCGACGACGACCCGCGCCAGCAGGTCTCGAAGGAGTCGAGCAACGCAGCGTTGTGCGCCTTGTGTTCTTCCAGAGAAATGAATGCGCCGCGATCGAGCGCCGCTTCGCCGGCGCGACCCCTAGAGGCCCAGCCCCGTCCGCGCCGCCTCGAGCAGCGCCCGGAAGTCCGCCTCGCCATAAGCGACGGCCGCGCCGAAACCCCACACCGGGCCGGGCCATGCCGGGTCGCCGGCCTGGCGGGCGACGACATGAACGTGCAACTGCCGCACCACGTTGCCGAGCGCGCCGACGTTGATCTTGTCCGCCTTCGCATGCGCCTTCAGCCAATGCGACGCCAGCGCCGTCTCTTCGATCAGATGCGCGAGGTCGGCCGGATCGAGGTCGGTGAGCTCGACCAGACCGTCGCGCCGCGGGACCAGGACGAGCCACGGCCAGCGCGAATCGTTCATCAGCAGGACGCGGCTCAGCCCGAAGTCGCCGACGAAGTCCGTGTCCTGCGAAAGGCGCGGGTGGAGCGAGAAGCTCATGCCGCCCAAGCCTTCCCGCATCGCCCCTTCGGCAGGCCGAGCTTTGCGGCGAAGGTCTCGGCGATGTCGGCGAGGCTCGCCCGCCCGCCGATCGGCCCGGCGGGCGCATGCGAGCCGAAGGCGAGGATCGGCACGTGCTCGCGCGTGTGGTCGAAGCCTTTGTAGGTCGGGTCGTTGCCGTGGTCGGCGGTGATCACGACATAGTCGTCCGGCCGCGTCGCCGCCTCGATCCCGGGGAGACGGGCATCGAAGGCTTCGAGGCAGGCGGCGAAGCCCGGCACGTCGCGGCGATGGCCCCATTCGGTGTCGAAATCGACGAGGTTGACGAAAATCAGCCCGCCGTCCGGCGTGCCTTTCAGCGCGTCGAGCAAGAGATCGACGTTGCCGTCGTTGCTCTTGCCCTTGATCTCTCTCCCCGTGTCGCGATGGGCGAAAATGTCGCCGATCTTGCCGATCGAGACGACGGCGCGGCCGGCTTCCACCGCCCGCTGCAGCAGGTTGCCTTCGGGCGGCGGCACGGCGAAGTCCTTGCGGTGCGGCGTGCGGACAAAATCCTTGGCCGTCCTGCCCACGAACGGCCGCGCGATCACCCGCCCGACTTTGAGCGGATCGCACAGGCGCCGGGCGACGCGGCAGACCTCGTAGAGCCGTTCGAGCCCGAACGTCTCCTCATGCGCGGCGATCTGGAACACCGAGTCGGCCGAGGTGTAGCAGATCGGCTTTCCCGTCCGGAGATGCTCCTCGCCGAAATCCTCGATGATCGCGATGCCGGACGCGCGCCGGTCGCCGAGAATGCCCGGCAGCCCGGCTTCAGCGATCAGCGCGCCGATCAGCGACGCCGGAAACGCCGGGATGGTCTCGGCGAAGTAGCCCCAGTCGAAATCGACCGGCGTGCCGGCGATCTCCCAATGGCCGGAGGGCGTGTCCTTGCCGCGCGAGGTCTCGATCCCGTAGCCCCACTGGCCGCGGGGGCGCTGGCCGAGATCGAAGCCCGGCGGCGCGCGGCCGGTCGAGGCCTGCATCGCGTGGGCGAGGCCGAGGGCGGCGAGATTGGGAATGGCGAGCGGCCCGCACCGCACGCCGTCGCGGTTGCCCAGACCGAGGGCGCAGGCTTCCGCGAGGTGGCCGAGCGTGTCTGCGCCTGCGTCGCCGTAAGCCGCCGCGTCCTCCGCGCCGCCGCAACCGACCGAATCGAGCACGATGAGGATTGCGCGGGTCATGGGCGACGCCTCGGCAAGCAGATTGTCATGCCCACGAAAGCGGGCGTCCAGCGCGACGGCGCCGGCGGCGCGAGCGTTCCGGCACGAGCGCGGCGGCGGCCGGGACCCCAGCTTGGGCGGGGGTGACAGCGCGGCGCGAACGGATGGCGCATCGGTTCTGCTCCCTCACTGCCCGACGACGCCGGTGAGCGTCGCCTCGTTGGCGAAGGCGGCGGCGAACAGGGCGCGGGTGTATTCGCTCTGCGGCGCGGCGAACACCGCCTTGGCTTCGCCGCTCTCGACCACCTTGCCGCGCCGCATCACGATGATCTCGCTCGCCAGAGCCCGCACGACCTTGAGATCGTGCGAAATGAAAAGATAGGCGAGTTTGCGCCGCTTCTGCAAATCCCTGAGCAGATCGACGATCTGCGCCTGTATCGACATGTCGAGCGCGGAGGTCGGCTCGTCGAGCACCACGAACTTTGGGTCGAGCGCCATGGCGCGGGCGATGGCGATGCGCTGGCGCTGGCCGCCGGAAAACTCGTGCGGGTAGCGGTCGAGCGTCGTGGGGTCGAGGCCGGTGTCGGCGAGCGCCTGCTCGGCGACGCGCCGCCGCTCGGTGCCGTTGAGCTTCGTCCCCTGGGCGATCAGCCCCTCTTCGACGATCTCCGCGACCGACATGCGGGGCGAGAGCGAGCCGAACGGGTCCTGGAAGACGACCTGCATCTCGCGCCGCAGAGGGCGCATCTCATTGGCCGTCAGCCCCTGGATCGGCCGCCCGCAATAGGCGATCGGGCCTTCGGAGCGGATGAGGCGCAGGATCGCGTGGCCGAGCGTCGTCTTGCCCGAGCCGGATTCGCCCACGACCCCGACCGTCTGCCCCTCGCGCACCGTAAGGCTCACGCCGTCGACCGCCTTCACGTATCCGACGGTGCGGCGGAAGAGGCCGCGCCGGATCGGGAACCAGACTTTCAGGTCCTCGGCGCTGGCGATCGTGCGCGCGCTCGCGTCGCCCGGCGGCGCCTCGCCCTTGGGCTCGGCCGCGAGCAGCGCCTGCGTGTAGGGATGCTGCGGATCGGCGAACACCTCGGCCATCCGGCCCGCTTCGACGATCACGCCCTTCTGCATCACGATCACGTCGTCGGCGATGCGGCGCACGACGTTGAGGTCGTGGGTGATGAACAGCATCGCCATGCCGATTTTCTTTTGCAGGTCCTTGAGCAGCTTCAGGATCTGCGCCTGCACGGTCACGTCGAGGGCGGTCGTCGGCTCGTCGGCGACGAGGAGGTCGGGCCGGTTGGCGAGCGCCATGGCGATCATCACACGCTGCCGCTGCCCGCCGGACAACTGGTGCGGATAGGCGCCGAGCCGCTCGCCCGGATCGACGATGCCGACCTCGGCGAGCAGCTCGACGATGCGCTTTGTCGTCGCCGCCGCGCGGCCCTCGTGGAGCGCGATGATCTCGCCGATCTGCCGCTCGATCGTGTGCAGCGGATTGAGCGAGGTCATCGGCTCCTGGAACACCATGGTGACGCTGGCGCCGCGCATGGCGCGCAATTCCGCGTCGGTCATCTTCAGGACGTCGCGGCCGCGGAAGAGGATTTCGCCGGTCGGATAGCTCGCCGCCGGCTGCGGCAGCAGGCGCACGATCGCCTGCGCCGTCACCGACTTGCCCGAGCCCGATTCGCCGACCAGCGCCAACGCCTTCCCCTTTTC
Source organism: uncultured Hyphomicrobiales bacterium (assembly GCA_903932535.1). Taxonomy (GTDB): domain Bacteria; phylum Pseudomonadota; class Alphaproteobacteria; order Rhizobiales; family Beijerinckiaceae; genus Roseiarcus. The sequence goes on from CAIZGR010000745.1 coordinate 7,118, forward strand.
CAGCCGGAACGAGACGCCATCGACCACGGTCTTGCGCTCGCCGCCTTGCGCGAAGGCGATCGAAAGATCGCGGACGTCGATCAGCGGCGGGTCGGCCTTCACGAGAAGGTCTTTCGCGGGTCGAAGGCGTCGCGCACGGCTTCGCCGATGAAGATGAGGAGCGACAGGAGGAGCGCGATGACAACAAAAGCAGAAATGCCGATCCACGGCGCCGAGAGGTTGGACTTGCCCTGCAAAAGAAGCTCGCCCAGCGAAGGCGAGCCCGGCGGCATGCCGAGGCCGAGGAAGTCGAGCGAGGTCAGCGTGCTGATCGAGGAGTTGATGATGAAGGGCAGGAAGGTCAGCGTCGCCACCATCGCGTTCGGCAGAACGTGCTTGACGATGATCTTGGCGTTGGAGAGCCCGAGCGCGCGCGCGGCGTTGACGTATTCGAAGTTGCGCGCGCGCAAAAACTCGGCGCGCACGACATGGACGAGGCTCACCCACGAGAACAGCAGCAGGATGACGAGGAGCACGAAGAAGCTCGGCGCCAGGATCGCCGAAAGGATGATCAGGATGTAGAGGTGCGGCAGGGACGACCAGATCTCGATCACCCGCTGCATGACGAGGTCGAGCAGTCCGCCGAAATAGCCCTGCACCGCGCCCGCGAAGACGCCGATCACCGACGAGACGCCCGCGAGGATGAGTCCGAACAACACCGAGATGCGGAAGCCGTAAAGGAGGCGGGCGACGATGTCGTGCCCGTCCTGGTCGGAGCCGAGCCAGAGCGGCTCGAGCCTGGAGCAAGGGCGGGGAACGGCCGCCGCGTCGGGAAGCTTCTGCTTTTCCAGCGCGGCGCGGCACTGGGCGTCGGTCAAGGCCCAGGTCGGCGGGGTCGGCAGCGGCGTCGGCGGATCGAGGATGGTGGTCGAATTGGCGAAGCGGACCGGCGGCCAGATCATCCAGCCGTGCGCCTTGATCTCGTCGGCGACGAACGGGTCGCGGTAGTCGGTCTGCGCCTGGAAGCCGCCGAACATCTCCTCCGGATAGTTGAAGACCACCGGGAACAAGAGCTGGCCCTTGTATTCGGCGATCAGCGGCTTGTCGTTGGCGAGGAATTCCGCGCCGAGCGAGGCGGCGAACAGGACGAGGAAGATCGCGGCCGACCACGCGCCGCGCCGGTTGCGGCGGAAGTTGTCGA
>CAIZGR010000746.1 GCA_903932535.1 uncultured Hyphomicrobiales bacterium
AGAGGATAGGGCCGAGTGCAATCGAACCCTATCCTCGTTATTGTTTCACTGCCGCGCACTTCTTTCGCCACAGTCCGTAGTCGGAAATCAGCGATTGGACTTCGGGCGGGAGCTTGGGATAGTCCGCCGCCAGCGTCGCCAAATCGGCGCGGGAATATTGTTTCAGCGCCGGGCAGACGGTCTCGACTGTCGGTTCGCAGCCGGCGAGCGCCAGACTAAAAATCGCCCCGGCGCAGATCATCCAGCGTTTGCGCATTGGTTTCGCCTTTCGCGTCTATTTCATCGACCCGCCGAAGCGCAGCATTTTCGGCTTGCGCGTCGGCATTCTGTTGCTGATCGACGCCGGCCTGTTTCTCTTGCTGGTCGTGGATCATGCCGAGAAGAAGCCCAAGGGCTTTGAAGCCCTCGGACAAAACCGACCAGATGGCGGCGAGAGAGGCCAGCATCACTTTGCCGGAGGGCTGGAGCCGAACACCGTTTTCAGAGGGCCGGTGATCGACGCAGGAAGCAGGATGGCGAGGAAGCCAAGAGACGCCTGCACGATGGCCGGGCTACCCTGATGCTGAATAGCCGCGTTGACGACGGCAGCGGCCCCCGCATAGGTGGACGCCTCGCCCAAGCGAGCGACGACGTAAGAGCCGAGAGAGCTAAAGAACGACATGGTATTGCCTTTCGAGATTAAGCCGCAGGAGCGGCTGAAGTCAGCGTCCGGGCTGGGCGCTGAAATTTATCAAACTTCCTTCGCAGCGGCGGAAAGAGCGGACGCGGTGTCCGCGTGCCTTTTCGATTGAATGAGGATCCAGATTGCGCCGCCGAGAAGGGCGACGCCGAACGCCCCAAGCGCCACTTCGCCCGCCAGACCGAGGGCGGCATGTGTCGCGGCGGACGGGTTGACGACGGAGGCCGGGGCAATAATGCCGGGGATGACCGCAGCAACGGCGGCATGAGCCTTCGAAACCGCCTTGGACGTATGTTCCGCCGCCGTGGCCTGAAGTTCTTTCCTGGCCTCATCCGGGGACGACGACGCCCATTTGATGCCTGTAGCCAAGACTTCGTTGACGCGCGGCCCCCATCCCTTGCCGAAATATTTCCATGTCGAGAGGCCGTGCAGGATCGACAGCCGGCGCGCACAGATCGCTTTAATACGCGGGATAGGCGCAAGCCCTCCCGCCGCGACAAGCGCCTTCTTGGCCGCGCCTACGCCGCTGTTGACGGCATAATCAAACGCCGCCAGATCGACGCCAGCCGCGAGCTCGTCGCCGGCAATCGGCGCCCAATATCCTTCCCTATAGATCGCCAACAGTTCGGCGTCGGAAATGAAGCGGACGCTTATTTGCGCTTTGCTATGCGAACGGCGCCACGCGTCATAAACGCGCTGCGTGACGCCCTTCATGGTCGCGCCGCCCGGATCGTGCGCGTTGTCCGCCCACCCGCCCTCGAAGCGTAGCGTAACGGGCAAGACTCTGGAAAGGTCACCCATGTCAATTTCCTTTCAATCGCCAACAGACGTGAAGATCAGCGTCAAAATTCCAACAACCGCAACGATGACCGCCACGCTAATAACGTAATCAAGATTAGACATCCGCATTACCTCA
>CAIZGR010000747.1 GCA_903932535.1 uncultured Hyphomicrobiales bacterium
ATTTCGGCTACATGTTATGCCATGTACATCGAAACCGTCCCCAACCGCGGCTCCCCACCGGCGATCCTGTTGCGCGAGAGCTACCGGGACGGAAAGAGCGTGCGGAAGCGCACCCTTCTCAACCTCAGCCACTGGCCAGCCGAGCACGTCGAGGGCTTGCGCGGCGTGCTCAAGGGCGGGGTGGTGCTGCCGCCGGGCGAGCAGCCCTTCGTCATCGAGCGCTCCCTGCCGCACGGGGCGGTCGCCGCGGTTCTCGGGACGGCGCGCGCGATCGATCTCGACCGGCTGCTCGGGCCGAGAAATACCAACGAGCCCAACCGCCCGCGCGATCTCGTCATGGCGATGATCGTCGGCCGCATCGTCGTCCCGGCCTCCAAGCTCGCCACCGCCAAAGCCCTCGATCCCGCCACCACCGCCTCGAGCCTCGGCGTCGAACTGGCCCTCGGCGAGGTTTCCGAGGACGAACTCTATGCCGCGCTCGACTGGCTCATCGAGCGCCAGCCGGCTGTCGAGGCCGCCCTGGCCAAGCGCCATCTGAAGGGCGGCACGCTGGTGCTCTACGACGTCTCGTCGAGCTCCATGGAGGGCCGTTGCTGCCCGCTGGCCAAGCGCGGCTACAACCGCGACGGCAAGAAGGGCAAGCTGCAGATCGTCTATGGCCTCCTCTGCGCCCCCGACGGCTGCCCCGTCGCGATCGAGGTCTTCGAGGGAAACACCGCCGATCCCATGACGCTCGCCGACCAGGTCGCCAACCCCCGGATCAAGATGCTATGGGGGTTGGCGGCCGCGAGATCGGGTATTCTGATGGTTGTCCAACCCCAATCAGGAGCACCCAGATGAGCGAAGCATTTGATCCGCGCAAGTCTGCGACCGCCTTCGACCAGCCTAGCAGCCTGTCGGACTTAACGTCGGACCGTCGTTTGAGCGAGACGGGCGCCGATCGAGGCTGTAGAATCCGAGGCGTTGATTCTCTCTCGCCGTCGCTTGGGGCGCAATGGACAATTTTCGGACGATCGATCGGCAGACGGGTTATCTGCTTCCGCCTTCGGTGGACGAGTGGCTTCCGGAGAAGCATCTGGCCCGGTTTATCGTGGAAGTGATCGACGGTCTCGACCTGGGGCGGATGAGCGGGGCTTATCGCGGCTCGGGTTCGGCTTCGTATCACCCGCGGATGCTGCTGGGGTTGCTGGTCTACGGCTATGCGACGGGGGTGTTCTCCAGCCGGAAGCTGGAGCGGGCGACCTACGACTCGGTGGCGTTCCGGTTCATCGCGGCGAACGATCATCCCGACCACGACACGATCGCCAGGTTTCGTCAGCGGTTCCTGAAGGATATCGAGAAGCTGTTCGTCGAGGTCCTTCAGCTGGCGCGCGAGATGGGCGTTTTGAAGATGGGCACGATCGGGCTGGACGGGACGAAGGTCCACGCCAACGCGAGCCGGCACAGCGCGCTGTCCTGGGAGCATGCAGGAAAGATCGAGGCGCAGCTGAAGGCCGAGGTCGCCGATCTGTTGGCGAAGGCCGAGGCTGCGGATGCGGCCGACGTTCCCGACGGGATGTCGATCCCCGACGAGCTGGCGCGGCGCGAGGAGCGTCTGCGCAAGATCGCCGCGGCGCGGGCGACGATCGAGGCGCGCGCCAAAGAGCGTTATGAGCGCGAGAAGGCGGAGCATGAGGCCAAAATGGCGGCGCGCGAGGCCAAGGCCGCCGCGACGGGCAGGAAGCCCGGGGGCAAACCGCCGGCGCCGCCGGTCGAAGGGCCGCTGCCGACCGATCAGGTCAACCTGACGGA
>CAIZGR010000748.1 GCA_903932535.1 uncultured Hyphomicrobiales bacterium
CCGACAACGGCCTGCGCCTGCGAATCCACTTCGGCGAGGATCTCGCGATCGTCGCGCGCGACGGATTCGCCGGCGGCGACTGGCTCGGCTGGGAAGGCCGGTTCTGGGATTTCGCGGCCGGGTCCGCGCTCGCGACCAAGCTCGCGCAGCGGGTCGGTGGCCGGATCGCGGCCGAGGCGCAATATCTGGCGCTGTCCCCCGACGAGCGGCGGGCGGCGTCCGCGGCCGAGGCGTTCCCGGCCGACGACAAGTCGCCGGTCGCCGTGGCGGCGCGCCATGCCGCGAAGGCGGCGCGGGAGGCGCTCACGCGGCGAAAACTCGCGCGCTGGCGCTTCGGCGTCTCGTCCAAGAACAGCGCCCGGATCAAGTCGATGATGGACATGGCCGCGCCGCACCTGCGACGGCCTTCCGACAGCTTCAACCGCGACCCGCTCGTCTTCGCCGCCCAGAACGCCACCGTGCGCCTGATCGTCGAGGACGATCCCGAATGCCCGGACCCGGACGTGACGCGAAAGATCGTGCGGGTCGAGGCGAGGGCCGGCCACGACCGCGCCGATTTTCTCACCGGCCTCGCCGGGGCGCGCTACGAGCCCGACGCGAAGCGGCCGAAATGGGACGCCTTCCTCGAGCGCTGCCTGCCCGACGCGGACGTGCGGCGCACGGTGCAGGCCTATTCGGCGATGGGGCTCCTCGGGAGCCTCGTCCAGCGGCTGATGTTCCACTACGGGGCCGGCGCCAACGGCAAGAGCGTGTTTCTCTCGGTGCTTTCGGCGGTGATCGGGCCATCGCTCGGCGTCGCGCTGCCCAAGGAGACGATTCTCGGCACCGGCGAGCGCGGCGCGGGCCAGGCCTCGCCGGATCTCGTGCGCTTGTTCGGCAAGCGGTTCGTCCGGATCGACGAGCTGAAAGAGGGCGAATCGGTGCGCGAGGACCTCGTCAAGCGCCTGACCGGCGGCGACGTGCTCGTCGTGCGCGACCTCTTCCGCGGCTACCTCGAATTCCCAAATGTGGCGACGCCGCACATGGTCGGCAACGGCTACCCGAAAGTCGAGGGCACCGACGAGGGCATCTGGCGCAGGATGCTCACCGTCCATTGGAACGTCACGATTCCGGAGGCCGAGCGGCGGCCGTTCGACGAGCTCGTCGCCGATCTCCTGACCGAGCGCGTCGGCATTCTGCGCTGGCTGATCGACGGGGCCTGCGACGTGCTCGCGCACGGCCTCTTCGAAGCCGAGGCCTGCCGGACGGCGACGCAGGAGTTTCGCTCCGACATGGACCCGATCGGCCGCTTCGTCGCGGCCTGCGTGACGCCGACGCCCGGGCAGCGCGTCCAGGCGCGCGTGCTCTACGAGGCGTTCAAGAGCTGGGCGATGGCGAACGCCGTGTTCGTGCTCAACGAGACGCGCTTCGGGCGCGACATGAAGCGCCGGTTCCGGCGCGACGATTCCCACACCCGCGCCTACCTGGACATCGCCCTGCACGACGTGCCGGCGCGGCCGGACGCGCTGCCGGAGGACAGAGGGCCCTATGACTAAGCAAGGGAAGAAGGCAGAGGCGTTTCACGGCGGGCGGGTGGCGCTGCATGGCGGGGATTGCCGCGAGGTTTTGCGCGTGCTCGCCGAGGCGTCGATCGATTCGGCGGTGACGGACCCGCCTTATCATTTGACCAGCAACGCAAAACGGTTCGGGGGGAAACGGGCGCGCGCCGCCAAAGGGGCGGCTTATGCCCGGGGCTCGGCCGGGTTCATGGGGAAGGCGTGGGACGGCGGCGACGTCGCGTTCCGGCCGGAGACGTGGGCGGAAGTGCTCCGGGTGCTCAAGCCCGGCGCGCACCTGGTCGCGTTCGCGGCGCCGAAGAACTTCGACCTGATGCTGGCGGCGATCCGGGCGGCCGGGTTCGAAGTGCGCGATTCGATCTTCGAACTGTTTTCGCTGAGCGATCTGGAGCGCCGGTTTATCGATTCGCTCACTCCCGACCAGGGCGAGGCGCTGGCGCGGCTGATGGATCATTCGGAAGCCTTTGGGTCGCTGGCGTGGCTGTTCGGCTGCGGGTTCCCGAAGTCGCTCGACGTGAGCAAGATGATCGACAAGGCGGCGGGGGCGGAGCGGGAGGTCGTCGGCGAGAAGCGCGCCGGACTGGCGCGGAAAGCCCGCGCCGGCGGCGAAATGTGCGGCGGAGAAGCGAGTTTCGAGCCGCTTCGGCGAGCCGCCGTTACCCTGCCGGGGACGGATGACGCCGCGCGCTGGTCCGGGTGGGGGACGGCGCTGAAACCGGCGTTCGAGCCGATCTGTCTGGCCCGAAAACCCCTTGCGGGCACGGTGGCGGGACGGTGCTGGCGCACGGGACGGGGGCGATCCACGTCGACGCCTGCCGGGTAGGAATCGACCCAGCCGTTGACGATCCGAGGCTCGGTGGCGCTGGCGTCTGGCGGCCGGCCGCTCACGACGGATTCGACGGGAAAGCCTTCAAACGCGCCGCGACCACGAATTTTTCGAGCCCTGCCGGCCGCTGGCCGGCGAACGTCGTGCATGACGGGTCGGCGGAGGTGGCGGAGGCCTTTCCGGATAGCGATGGCCAACAAGCGCCCGTGACGGGGCGCGAACCATCATCGAGCACGCGCAACACGTTCGCGCTTTACAACGCGAGGGCGGCGGCGATGCCGCGCGCCGACTCCGGTTCCGCCTCCCGCTTTTTCTACAGCGCAAAGGCCGATTCCGAAGACCGGATCGGCTCGAAGCACCCGACCGTCAAGCCGATCGACCTGATGCGCTGGCTCGTGCGCCTCGTGACGCCGCCGGGCGGAACGGTGCTCGACCCTTTCGCCGGTACGGGCACGACCGGGGAGGCCGCGCTGCGCGAAGGCTTCGCGGCGATCCTGATCGAACGCGAGGCCGAATACCGCGCCGACATCGCGCGGCGCATGGCGCACGTGTTCGAGCCGTTGCGGGTGCGCCAGGCGACCGCCGCCAAGGCGCGCGGGAAGGTTTTGGACGCGGGGCCGCTGTTTTCCGATGACGCGACGCTTGCGGGGGGGGCAGTCGGACCGCGGGACGTTCGGGAGCCGGCTCACCGATTGGAACCGGCGCGCCAGCGGAAGGGACGGTCCATCAAAGCCCCCGGGCTCGGCCCGGGGGTCGGGCTGAGGCGGTGACGTGAGGCGGGCGGGTGGACGCGCCCGGCTGCGGCGTTGCGGGCCCTCGCCTGGCGCTGCGCGCCTGTCCTCTCCCGCGTTGCGGGCGAGGATGCGGGCCCGTGAGCCCGTTCCGCGTCGGGAGCCGCGAGGGTTTGCGAGGGTTTTTCGAGGGTTCGCGCAAACCCTCGCAGCCGAAAAGGCTCGACATGGCAAGGGCTTGAAAAGGGCTTTCGAGGGTTTCGAGGGTTTGCGCGCGCGTAACATATGAGAAGGGGTTCGGGGAAACAGGGCCTCTTTGTTCATGCGTATAGGGAAAACCCTCGAAACTATCGAAACTATCGAAAAGTGTTGCGTAAGTCTTTGTTTGTGTAGGCGAACGGGCTTTCGAGGGTTTGTGGCCGAAAGCGCGAAACCCTCGCAAACCCTCGAAAGGAGCGTTGGCATGGGGTCGATCGACGTCGAGGCGGCGCTCAGGTGGGCGTTTCGGGACGAGCTGGCGAAGGCCGGGACGCGGCGGGCAGGGGGCATCACCTCGTCGTGGGGCCTGATCGCCTCCTATGCCGAGACCCTGATCCGCGCGCAGCCGAACCGGTTCGGCCTGACGCCCAACCTGGCCGTCGACGGCGAGCCCGATCCGGACGCGGTCGCGATCGGCGAAGCGGTGATGGCGCTCGACCGGACGCCGGTCGTCGTGCCGGAAGGTTGGGATCCGGCCGGCGATCTGGACCTCGGCGACCTCGAGGCCGGGCTGATGCGGGCGGCGACGGCCAGGGCGCTCGCGGCGATGGCCGTGCGCGACGCCGGCGGCGAATGGGTTTTCCGCGAGAAGCCGTCGCGGATCGTCACCCGCTATGCGTTGATGCGCGTCGGGTCGTCCCCCGACTGGGCGATCGATCGGCCGGTCGCCCGGCCGATCGTCCACGAATCGAACGGCAAGCCGCGCTGGTTCCGCAAGATCGAGGTCTGGGAGGGCGACGAACGCGGCAATCCGGAGTTCGGGTGCTGGCGTACGATCGTCCAGGACGGGTGGGATCTGAAGCGGCGGCAGCCCTATCCGGACGCCTATCTCGAGTTCATCCTCGACCCGGACCCGTCGGTCGGCATCGAGGGGCGAATCGAATACGAGGTGTGGCGCGACTGCCTCGACGTGCTCGTTTCCGCCCTCGCCGGAAAGACCACGTGTCGGATCGGGCCGAGCCGGCGCCCCGCGAGGCCTTGGGAAACCGGGCGCGAACCACGGGTGCTCGCCGCAATCGGCGGAGCTTGACATGAAGTAGGATTTGACATACCCCTGACACTACGGGAAACCGATTTGGACGGCTGGTCGCGAGACCGGCCGTTTTTCGTAAGGGGCGCGGCATGAAGATAATGCTCGTCGTCCAGGACCGCGGCCTGCAGGCGGCGGCCGACCGGTTCGCGGCGCTGGCCGAGGACGGGCCCGCGATCCTCGCCGGCGTCCTGAACGCCGAAGGCATGGCGGCGCGCGAGAAGACGGTGGCCGCCGAGACGGCGCAGACCGGCCTGAAGCACGACACCCTCCAACGTGCGCAGCACGCGATCGAGGCCGGCCCGAACGGGCTCTCGTTCACGATCACGTCGCAAGGCGGCAATGTCCGCCTTCGCTTCTTCGGTCCGCACGAGGGCGGCGGGGGCGTGACGGCGACGCCGTGGAACAGGGCCACCTACTACGGAGGGGCCTTCCTGACCTCCGGCCGCGCCGGGGCGCGACGGATGGTCCCGAAGCTCAATGGTCAGGTGTTCGAACGCGCGACCTCGAAGCTGCGCTGGAACGAGAATCGTCCGGGTCGAAAGGCCTACAAGAGCCCGATCCGCGTGGTGCGCTCGGGCTTGTTCATCCCTGACGAGATGACGAAGGGCCAGACGCTCGGGGCCTTCGAAGGCGCGGTCTCCTCGATGGCGGACCGGATCGTCACCCGCCTCGGCGCCTTCGCCTGACCTAGCAAGACCCGTGCCACGGCGTGCGAAAGCAAGCGCCGTGCCACGCCCCTCCAAGGTACCTTCCGCCGCCCGCCCGCTTATGCGCGGACCGGAGGA
>CAIZGR010000749.1 GCA_903932535.1 uncultured Hyphomicrobiales bacterium
CCTGACCGCCCTCAAGGCGTTCAGCGGCCCCGGCCCGGTCGTGCGCGACGGATACGCCACGGCCGGTGACGGCGGGCAGGCGCTCTATGCCTACTCCTCGTCGCCGTGCTCGCTTGGCTCTGGCGCCGGCGATGGGGGCTATCAGGTGCAAGCGGCGACCGCCCGAGGGGGCGGCTGCTGGATCGCGCAGGACGGCGGCCAAGGTCTCGATGTGCGCGTGTGGGGCGCCGTTGCCGACGGCGCCACATGGACGGCGGAGGCGAGCACAAGCAGCACGACAGTCCTTGTCGATGCGGTGACGGATGGAGCGTTGGCGGTCGGACAAGAGTTGATCGTCGCGGCGTCCGGCATCCCGTCAGGCGTCACAATCACAGCAATCGGGCCGGGGACGGGGAGCGCCCTCTACACGCTGACCCTGAGCGCGCCGCTGTCCATAGCGGCCGGCGGGGCGAGGTCGGCCGGCAAGACAGACCAAACGGCGGCGCTCAACGCGGCGCTGAGCCGCTCGGCATTTCTTGGCGCGGTCGTCATTCCGAGCACGCCCTACGGGTTCTACGTTTCGTCTGGCCCCGTCGTCGTCAACGCAAACCTGAAAGGCGAAAGCTACAAGGCGCTCGCGAGCGGCGTGACCTATGCGGTGACAGGCTCGTCGTGGGTGCGGTGCAATGCAAGCGCGCCGGCCTGTGTGCAGATCGGCGGGTCGTATTCGCCGAAAATCTCAAGCGTCATCATCGCGGGCGACGGGACGCCGACGACGAATGTCGGTTTGAATTTCGCGGGCGGCATCAACGTCGTGCTCGATAGCGTATTCGTTGTCAATTTCGATACGTGTATGGCTCTTGGCCCCGTCGGGATTGGTCTTCATGCGTATCAGGTGAGCATGGCTGCGTGTCATACGCATTTCCTCGTCAACGACGGCTGGCCGGAGGCCGAATTCATCGGCGGCCGATGGGGTTCGACCAACGATTATAGTGCGTCTGACTTTGTCTATCAGAAGCGGACGACCGCAGAGGGTGGGGGCGGCGGCCCGAATACGTTGACCCTGAACGGCATCAATTTTGTCACCGGCGGGAGCATGGGGTGCGCCTTGCGGTGGGGCGCGTGGGGCGGCTCGGGCGGCGTCCAAAGTGAAACCAAAATCGTCAACAACCATTTCGAGTGGCACTCTGATACCATTGGCGTCACTCAAGGAATTATCTGCTCCGACAGCACGGTTCCGCTGATCCAAGGGCTGTTTTTCAGCAACAATGTTGGCGGGTCGTTTGCACCGTTCACGGGCACGATCACAACGGGGACGACGGCTCTCACCGCAACCGGGACGTCGACTATCGCGCCGGGTCAGATCGTCGTGGGGCCGGGCATCCCGGTCAATACGTCCATCGTGTCTGGATCGTCGGGGACCTACACCCTGAGCAATGCAGCGACGGCGACAGAAACGGCCGTCGCGATGAACGCGGAACCGCCGCTTTTCAACCTCGACCCGGCGACAGGTCTGTCGCAGTTCTATTTTACGAACAATAGTCTCGGGTGCGGAAGTATTGCCATCGCCCCGAATCCGGCGATCAACGACGTCCATTTCTCACACAATACCGGCTGCAACAGCGCCAGCTTTATTAGCAGCGGCGTCGGGACAAATAGATTGTTCTTGGACGGGAACAATTGGGGCGGCTACCTGACGCTCGCGGGCAGTTGGGCGCAGCTTTCATCCGTCGGGGATTACGTCGGAACGACGCTATCGAACTCGGCGACCGGCAACGTGATGATCCTCGCCGCGGGTAATCCGTCGTCGTTCAGCGGAAACACGTCGGCGAACGTTCTCGCGAACGCGACCGGGCCGGCCCCAAGCGGCCTCATCACCCTGCGCGGGGTCAACCTGAACGCAACCGGGGACACGATCATCCCGGTCACTCTTCCGGCCGGCTACTCCAACTACATAGTCTCCGGGCTATACGTCACGGCTCCGTCAGCGGTCCCGTCATCGAGCGTAAAAATCGGGTTGTACACAGCATCATCGCAGGGTGGTCAGTCCTTGTTGAGTGGTGGGCAAGTCGGCCTGACTGCGATCACGACGACGACACAGGGCGCATCAGGCAACACCTATGCCCCTGCGTTCACCGCGCCGTCTCCATCTTGTAATGGGGCGAACATTTACTTCAACGTTGGAACGGCGAACGGCGCACCGCTGACTGCCACGATCACGTTCCAGATCAGGCCGCTCTAAACCTCGCCCCACTGATCCCCGCGTTCGCAAATGACGCGACCATCCCTCTTCCCGAACAAGGAGCATGAAAGCCCATGACGACCCCCACCTATGGCATCGTCATCCAGGAGACGCTGACCGGCCTGCTGCCAGTCCAGCCCGGCGATTTTTCCGTCATCGGCATCCTGACCACCGCCGACGATTCGCAGGTCGCGACCTTCCCGCTGAATACGCCGGTCGCGTTCAACTCGACGGACCCAGCCTATCTCTCCGCCGCCGGGACCGGCGCGCTCGCCAACGCGCTGGAGTCGATCAACCAGCAGCTCGCCGCATGGGAATCGGCCGCGACCGTCGTCGCCGTCGTCGTGACGGCCGGCTCGAGCGAGGCGGCGACGATCACGAACCTGCTCGGCTCGCAGGCGAGCTGGACCGGCCTCTACGCCTTCGCCAGTGCGGGGGCCGTCACCGGCTTCATCCCGCGCATCCTGATCGTTCCCGGCCACACCGGCTATCAGGCCTTCTCGATCACCGCGCCCGTCGTCACCGCGGGCGGCTCCGGCTACACCGGAGGCGCGACGGTCTCCTTCTCGCCGGCCGGCGCGACCGCGACGGCGACCGTCGTGAGCGGCGCCGTCACCGCGGTCACCATGACCTCGCCCGGCGCCTACGCGCCCGGAACGACGGTCACGGGCACGATCAACGGCACGAGCGGCGGCACGGGCGCGACCTTCACGTTCAGCAAGACGCAGCTCGCAAACCCGATCTGCGCCGCGCTGCCGTCGGTCGCCGCCGGCCTGCTCGCGGTCGCGATCGTCGGATCGTCCGGCGACGGCGTGATCGCCGACACGATCGCGTGGCGCCAGACCCTGGCCTCGGATCGGCTCATTCCCTCCGACGCCTGGGTGATCAACGAATCCCTGCAGACCCCCGCGACGTTCACCGGGTCGATCTCCGGCACGACGCTGACGGTCAGCGGGACCGTGACCGGGACGATCGTCGCCGGGGCCGCGCTGACCGGCGGGACCGTCGCCGCCGGCACGACAATCGTCTCCGGTTCCGGCACGACCTGGACGGTCAGCGGGTCGCAGACGGTCGCGAGCGCCCCGCTGACCGCGACGCCGCCGACCACGGTCTACACCGACGGCGTCGCCGAGGCGGCCGGGGCGCAGGCCGCGGTCGACTTCCAGCACGCCGGCGTGCCCGGCTGGACGATCTCCGGCCACCAGATCGGCGGCATTCTCGGGCTGAAGAACACCTATTCGTTCAGCCTCACCGACGGCTCGACGCAGGGCCAGCAGCTGCTCGCCGACCAGGTCGCGGTGATCGAGCCGGGCGCGATCGCCTCCGACACCGCGATCGCCTCGTCCGGCTATGTGTGGGCGGGCGTGTGGAACGCCTCGACCTCGCCGCTCGCGTGGTTCGTCAACAAGCGGCGGATGAAGGACTACGTCAACCTGGCGCTCGTCAAGGCGATCCGCCAGCGCCTCGGCGTCGACAACGTCACGCCGCACGCGGTGCAGGCAGTGCTCAACGACATGACGGTGCTGGGCTCGTGGCTGCTGTCGAAGCAGATCTCGCTCGGCTTCGCCGTGTCGTTCGTTCCGAGCCAGAACTCGCCGGCGCAGCTCGCGCAAGGCCAGTTCGTCGTCACCTTCGCCAACGAGACCCCGGCGCCGATCACCCAGGTCACGGTCGAGTCGCAGGATTATCCGGAGGCGCTGACGGTGGAGCTCGCGACCATCATTGCCGCGGCGAACACGCTCTCGCCCCAGTATTTGACGAGCTGAGGGGGTCGGCAGTCGGGCTTCGGCAGTCGGCAGTAGAGCCGGCCGCCGGTTCACCGACCGCCGACCGCCGACCGCCTGCTGTTCACCGCCTCTCAATCAAAGGATACCCCCATGGCCACGATCTTCATCCCCGAGGCCCTCAACATCTTCGTCACCGACAACGGCCCGGACAATTCCAAGCACCTCAAGATCACCGACGTCACGCTGCCGAAGCTGACCGAGAAGACGATGGAGCATCATCCCGGCGGCGGCATCGGGGCGATCCAGATCGGCGGCCTCGGGATCGAGCCGCTCGAGGTCGGCTTCAAGCTGGTCGGCTTCGATCCGCAATCGCTCGCCCAGTTCGGCCTCGGCGGCACGGGGCAGGTCCCCTACACCATCCTCGGCGCGGTGCGCGACAAGCAGACCGGGACGGCGATCGAGCTCAAGGCGTCGATCTGGGGGCGCATGACCGAGATCGACAACGGCACCTGGAAGCGCGGCGACGCGTCTGAACAGACACACAAGATTCAGGAGATCACGCTCTATAGCCTGTCGTGGAACAGGGCCGAGCTTTATTACTATGACTTCTACAATTCGGTCTGGCGCGTGAACGGCGCCAGCCAGGTCACCGACATCGCGGCCATCCTGCAGATCTGATTGCAAGAGCCTTTGCGGCGCCCCTGTCTACGCCACGCGCTTCTTCGCGGCCTCGGCAAGCGCCGCTTCGGCCCATTCGTTGAGGCTCACGCCGGCGAGCTCGGCCGCGAGCGTCGCGCTTGCGTGGGTATCGGGCGAGATCCGGAACATCACGTTGCCCGAATACGGCTTCTGCGGAGCCTCGCCGACCCGCGCGCAGGTCTCGAGATAGTCGTCCACGGCCTCGCGGAACGCCGTCTTGAGCGCCTCGACGCTGTCGCCATGAAAGCCGACGCCGTCGCGAATTCCGGCGACCCGACCAAACAGGACGCCGTCGTCGTCGTCGTATTCGATGCGGGCGCTGTAGCCCTTGTACGTCATGAAATTCTTCACGGCTTGACTCCCAACCGGATCAGATACGCCCGCGCCGCGCGGACCTGATAGCGCTTCGCTTCCTTCGCCGGATGCGGGCGATGAAACGTTTCGATCTCGCCATCCTTCTCGAAACGGACCCGCGATCCTGAACCCTCGATGATCGCGCACCCGACGGCGAGCAGCAGGGATTCGACGGCGGCCCATTCCAGCTCGCCCTTGACCGGGTCCGTGAAGATGGCCGCAAGGGTCTTTCTCTGCTTGCTGTTCATGCAAGCATGAGTAGCACCGTTACAGACAGAACGCAAGCATAAACCGCTAGCGCAAATGAATACGGCCGCAACATCCCGAAAGACTCACATGACCGAACCCGAAACCTCCACCCCCCGCTTCGCCAGCGACCGCCCGCGCGTGAAAACCATTCCGCTGGAATGGCCGATCGAATTTGGCGGCAGGACCTATGCCGCGCTCGCCATCGCCCGCCTGACGGCCGGCGAGGTCGCGGAGTTTCAGAAGAGCATCGCGAACCTGCCGCCCGACGCGCCGGTGACGTTCCCGGTCTTCCGCGACGCCGACGGCGCCCCGCTGCCGGACGGGTTGCTCGACGCGCTCGACGCTGACGACAGCGACGCGCTCGACAGGGCGGCGCTCGATTTTTTGCCCCGCCGGTTCCGTGGCGCCGAAGCGACCGCTTCGGCCCCGGCAGCTGGCGAACCTACCGCCTGATCGTGCGCCGCTTCGGCGGCGTGCCGGAAAGCGAAATCATAAGCCTGCCGTGGGACGAATTCCTGACGGAGCTTGAAGTCGCGTGCCGCTTTGAAGGGTTTGACCGCTGATGGCTTCGCGCACCTCAACGCTCACGGTTTCGCTGGTTGACGACGTTTCGCGTCCTGCCCGCACTGTCGCGACCGCGCTGAGGCAGGCGGAAAGCGAGGTCAAGGCCGTCTCGAAGGCGATGGCCGCAAGCGGCGGCGGCAGCGACCGGTTGGTGACCTCGCTCGCCAAGCTCAAGGCCAGCAAGGCCGACATCGAGGCGGTGGCGAACGCCTGGCGCGACTACGCCAAGGCCAACGCCCTCGCCGACGACGCAAGCCAGTGGACGAAGGCGCAGGCCGCCCAGGTGGCGGCGTGGGAGCGCCAGACGATCGCCAGCGTCCGCGCGGTGACCGCCGAGCGCCGCGCCGAAGGCCGCGCGCAGGCGCAGCTCATGCGCGAGCAGCAGCAGCAGGCCGAGCAGACCGCGCATCAGCGTCGCCGCTGGACGGAGGGCGACAAGTCGATGGCCGCGATGCTCGGCGCGGCGGCCGTAGGCGGCGGCATGGTCGAGGCCGCCCGTCACACGATCAAGGAGGCGGCCGAGGCCGAGCAGTTGCGTTTCCGCATCCGCGAGCTTTCGCGGAGCAACCCCGCAGAGGCGCGCGACGCCGATGCGGTCGCCGCCGAGATCGCGGCAAAATATCCGTCGATCACGGTCGGCAAGGCGCTCGACAATTATCTCGAGCTGCGCGCCAACGCGGTCAACGCGAGCGGCGTCGTCGACCCCGTCGTCGCCCGGCGCAACGCCTTCGCGGCGGCCAAGGCGCAGAACTCGGCGCTCGCGATCGGCGCCGAGATGACGCCGGAAGACATGCAGAACCTCCTGAAGGGCGTCGAGGGCTCCGGTCGCGCCGACGACCCGAGGGCGGTCGACAAGATCACTGACGCCTATCTGAAAGCGAAGCAGGTGTTCGGCACCGCCATCGCCTCGTCGATGGTGCGCGACTACGTCGCCAACGCCAAGAGCGCGAATTTCAGCGTCGGAGAAGACCAGTTCTATTTGCAGAACATGGTGCGCATGTCGGAAGGCAATGCCTCGCGGCTCGGCAACGAGGTCAACCAGACGCTCTCGACCCTCGTCGGCGGGTCGATGAAGAAGGCGGCGGGCAAGTGGCTGATCGAGCACGGGCTCGCCTCGGCCTCCGACATGGAGAACACCGGCGGCGGCAACGTCCGCTTTCGCCGCGGGATCAAGGATTCGGACGTCCTTCAGGTCAACCAGGGAAAATGGGCGGCCGGCACCCTCAAGGCGTCGATCGAAGCCGGCGACGCGCTGTCGGAAAAGAACGTCTCGGCGCGCATGGCGCTCTTGCGCAAGGAGAACCCCGAAGAGGATGACCGCTTCCTGCGCCACCGCGCCGAGGAGGGGCTGATCGCCGCCGAGATCGCCAAGACCGGCTGGCGGCCGACGGTCACGGACAACCTTGCGCATCTGATCGGCAACGAGCGGCTGATCGAGCGCGACGTCGCGGCGCTGAAAGCCGCATCCGGGGCGGAGGCGGGCGAGCGGATCAAGGAGAACGCGATCGCGGCTTTCAAGGAGTTCACGGCCTCCCTCGACAATTTCGCCACCGTCGTTGGTAGCCCGGCGATGCAGATGGCGGGGCCGATCCTCGACAGGGCGGCGCATTCGATCGCGGATTTTACCAAGGGCGTCGGCGACTGGGCGAAGGCCAACCCGGCGCTGGCGAAGGGCGCTTCGGTGACGGCGATCGGCGTGGGCCTGGTCGGCGGCGGCGCGCTGACCTATGGCGCGCTGTCCGGCCTCATGGGCGGATTCGGGCTGAAGGGATCGGCGGTCGCGCTCGACGGCGCGGCGGCGGAATTGTCGGCCGCCGCGGCGACGCTGAAAGGGGGCTCGGCGGCGCCGGGTGGTCCTGGCGTCCCAGGCGCTCCGGGCGGCGGCAAGGGTATCCCCGGCCTTGGCTGGCTCCGCACGGGCGCATTCACGGTGGAGCAGATCCTCAACGGCCTCAATGCCCCTTATCCGGGAAAAAAGGGAGGCGCTGGCGAGAAAGCATGGTCCGAACGCGTCTTCCAGTCCGACAAGGAGATCAACGCGGAGATCGACAAGGTCGCCCGGCAACTCATTGGCGACAGGGTCGTCGATAAGATCAAGTCGTTCAACGCCATGCCCTTCGGCGGCAAGGTCGGGACCATCGTCAACGGGGGCTGGACGCCAACCTTACCGAACTGGCACGAGCCGGAGCGCCCGATTCCAGGGTCGCCGTCCGCCATGGCCGCCCCGCCGCCCGATTATTCCGCCTCGATCAACGAGGTGGACACCTTTGGCATCAAGCTCGGAGAGGCGACGGCCAAGGCGCAGGAGCTCCATGACGCGGCGTCTCAGACTGCGACGCCGCAGGTCGACGTCTCCTCGCTCGACAACGCCATCGCCAAGGCAAACCAGCTCAAGGCCGTGCTCGCCGGGCTCGGCGCCTCGATCGCCGGCGCGATTCCGTCGCTCGGCCCGGTCGTGCGCGGCAACTTCACGGCTTCCGGGGTCGGGCATCAATGAGGATTCTCACCACATTCACCGCGGTTGGCTGGGATCAGTTCCGCGACACCATCGTGCGGCTCGGCGAGGACGCCGCGCCGATCATGGCGGATCTGCTCGACGACGGGGTCATCAAGCTCCGCGAGAAGACGGTCGCGGCGGAGGCGAAACAAACGAACCTTCCGCGCGATACGGTCACCCGGGCGCAGGTGCTGGAAGAAGCCGTACGCGGGCGCCTTTCGGCCTCGATCCGGGTCCATGGCGGCAACGTCCGGGTCAAGTGTTTCTCTCCGCACGAGGGCGGAGGCGGCGTCACTGCGCAGCCGTGGGGCCGGTCGACGTTCTACCCCGGTGGGTTCATGACTTCGGGCCGTCCGGGCGCCCGGCGGCTGAGCCCGAAGCTCAACGGGCAGGCGTTCATCGCCAAAGACCCGGGCGGTTCGCGGCGGTGGGGCAGGAAGATTGCAGGCCTCAGAACCGGCCTGTTCCTTCCCGACGAGCTGCTCAAGGGCGCGACCGTGCAGGCCTTCGACACCGGCGCGCCAAAAATCCTCGACGGCATCCTGACCAAACTCGCGGCGATGATCTGATGCTCTACTGTCTCGACGGCGTCACCTTCGACGCCCAGCCGACCAATCTGCACGAGGTCGACCGGACGTCCGGCCAGGACTGGGCGGAAAAGCCGCTGCTAGGCGCGGCGCCGCGGTTCGAGGCGACCGGGACGGCGGCCGCGCTGATCCGGATGCAGGGGCGGATTTTTCCGCGCATGTTCGGCGCAGGTGGGCTCGCTGGCCTTCAGGCCATGGCGCAATCCTCGTCGCCGCACATGCTGATCCGGGGAGACGGAGCGGTGATCGGCTGGCACGCGGTGCGTTTCTTTCGCGAGCGCCACAGCTATCTCGACGGCGACGGCCTCGGCCGGGTGATCGAATTCGACATCGACCTGGTGGCGACGCCGAACGGGCCGGGCGCCGGGGCGATGCAATCCATGCTGCTCAGTCTGTTCGCATGACCACGCTCGTCGTCCCCAACGCGGACACCCCGCTCGATCTGCTGCTGTTCGTCGCCGTCGGTCGCGAGGTCGCGGGCCTCGTCGAGCAGACGCTGGCGCAGAACCCGGGCCTCGCCGCGCTTGGGCCCTTTCCGCCCGCCGGAACGAACGTGACGGTGACGCTCCCCGCTGCGGCCGCGCCCGCGCCGGCCGCGGTCGTCAGGCTTTACTGACATGCCGCAGGCGGCGCGTTCCAGAAGCAATCCGAAGTAACCCATTACTTCGGACACTTATCGTTTCCAATCAAGGCGTTGCGGAATGTCCCAGGCCGCCTACACAATCACCGTCAACGGGACCGACGTCTCGAACGCCTTCAGCCCGCGGCTGATCAGCCTCGAGATCGGCGATTCCGACGGCGGCAAGACGGACACGTGCACGATTACGCTCGACGACGCCGGAGGCCTGATCGCCCTGCCGCAACCTGGGGCGACGATCGAGGCGATGCTGTGGTGGCAGGACCCGCCCCCGGGCGCGTCGTCCGGCGCGGTGCAGTTCAGCGGCGTCACCGACGAGCCGCGCGCGCACGGCAGCCGCCACGCCGGGCGGCTGCTCACCATCACCGCGCACAGCGCGGATCTCAAGGGCAAGGGCAAGCAGAAGCGATCGAAGCACTACGACCAGAAGACCTTTGGCGACGTGGCGAAGGACCTCGGCCAGACGGCCGGCTACACCGTCACGGTCGATTCCTCGCTGGCAAGCATCCAGCGCGATTATTGGGTGTGCGCCCACGAGAGCTTTTTGTCCTGGGGCCGGCGCATCGCCGGCGAGCTCGGCGCCACCTTCAAGGCGGCGTGGCCGAAAGCGGCGTTCGTGCCGCGCAATTCCGGCGCGGCGACGAGCGGGGCGGCGCTGGCGACGGTCGCCGCGACGGTCGGCGTCAACGTGATTGCGTGGGACATGGCCCCGCTGCTGTCGCGCGGGCTCTACCGGAACGCCAAGGCGCGGGTCTATGACCGGACGCAGGCGAAATGGTCGTCGGTGTCCGAGGGCGTCGGCGCGAGCGGCGCCGAGGCGGACCATCACGACGCTTTCAAATACGCCGACCCCGGCCGCGCCACGAACCGCGCGACGTCCAACGCGGCCGATTGCCAGCGCCAGCAGGGCAGCGGCCACGTCGAGATCGACGGCGACGCGGCGGCGCAGGCGCAGGCGCGCCTGACGCTGTCGGGCGCGCGCCCCGGGATCGACGGCACGTACACCATCAAGGTGGCGCGGCATTGCTTTTCGCGCCATTCCGGCTGGGTCACGACCTGCGAGGTCGAGCAGCCGTCCGGCGCCGCCGGAACCGATTCCCGCTGATCTTCGAAAAACGGAGCCATCCCCATGCGCCTCATCAAAGTCGCCGCCGTCCTGGCGGCGCTGATCCTCGCCGCGCCCGCGGACGCCACGGTGTCGACGGTGCCGGTCGCGCTGTCGGCCGCGAGCTGGACCGATCTCGGCGCAGGGCCGCTCCGGATCTTTGTCACCGGCGCGGGCAACGCCTGGTATCAGATCGCCGATTCCCAACCGTCGCTCGCGAGCGCGGGGCTGCCGCTCAGCGGCCCGGCGCTCGACGTGCAGACCTCGAGCCACGTGTGGGCGCTCGCCGGTCCCGGCCCGACGCCGACGCTGCTCGTGTCGCCGATCACGAGCTGGGGCGGCGGCTCTGGCGGGACGGTGAC
>CAIZGR010000750.1 GCA_903932535.1 uncultured Hyphomicrobiales bacterium
GGACTGCGGGGCCCGCCCAGGCAGGCGGCGCCGGCGGGCGCGGCGACGCCGAAGGGGCGGAAGGCCGAACGGGTACGGGACGGGGCTCGGCCGGCCGGACCGTCGGCGCGGCCGCGCGCGGCGGGGACTCGGCAAGGGCCGTCGCAGGCTTGTCTCCGGCGTCCGGCGCCGGGTCGGGACCCGGTTGACCCTCCGCCGGCGGGGCGGCGCCGGCGTTGGGCGGCGGAGCGCCCGTCTCCTGCGCGGCCTCGGCCGGGAATTTCGCCTCGACCGCCGCGATGGCCTTGTCGAGCGCCGTCTCCTCGCGCGCGATGTCGCTCTCGGGCAGCGGCGGGCGCAACGACCTGAGCTGTGTCACCAGGGCCTTGCGCGCGCGCTCGTAGATCCCCTGCCGAGCCTCCAGGCTGGCGACCGGCAGATTGGCGACGGCGCGCGTGAGCAACGATTGATAGTCAGCCATGCGACTTCCGCTCGAAGGGCCTCCGGTCTGTCAATCCTGGAAAGGATCGTGGACGAGGATGGTGTCGTCCCGTTCGGGGCTTGTAGACAAAAGCGCGACCGGAACGCCAACCAATTCTTCGATGCGGCGTACGTATTTTATCGCCTGCGCCGGCAGGTCGGCCCAGGAGCGCGCCTTGCTTGTGACGCCCTTCCATCCTTCGATGGTTTCGTAGATCGGCTCGATCCGCGCCTGCGCCGATTGGGAAGCCGGCAGATAGTCGATTTCCCGGCCGTCCAGCCGGTAGCCGGTCGCGACCTCGATGGTTTCGAAGCCGTCCAGAATGTCGAGCTTCGTCAGGGCGAGCCCGTCGATTCCGCAGATGCGGGCGGCCTGCCGGGCGAGCACCGCGTCGAACCAGCCGCAGCGGCGCGGGCGCCCCGTGTTGGTGCCGAACTCATTGCCCCGCTGGCCGATCAACCGGCCGATGTCGTTGTCCTGCTCGGTGGGAAACGGCCCCGCGCCGACGCGGGTGACATAGGCCTTGGCGATGCCGAGCACGTAGCCGATCGCGCCCGGGCCCATGCCCGATCCGGTCGCGGCGTTGGCCGCGACCGTGTTCGACGACGTGACGAACGGATAGGTGCCGTGATCGACGTCGAGCAGCGCGCCCTGCGCGCCTTCGAACAGAATGCGCTTGCCCGCCCGTCGCTGCCGGTCGAGCAGGTCGAAGGTCGGCGCCATGAACGGCAGGACTTTCGGCGCGACGGCGAGACACTCGTGGCGGATCGCGGCCGCGCTCGGCGCCGGCAGCCCGAGGCCGCGGCAGAGCGGATCGTGATGGGCGAGCAGGCGCTCGATCTTGTCGTCGAGCGCGTCCGGCTCGGAAAGATCCATGAGGCGGATGGCGCGCCGCGCCACCTTGTCCTCGTAGGCCGGGCCGATGCCGCGCTTGGTCGTGCCGATCTTGGTGCCGCGCGCGGAAGCGGATTCGCGGTGGGCGTCGAGCTCGCGGTGCAGCGACAGGATGAGTGGCGCGTTCTCGGCGATCTTGAGATTGTCCGGCGTCACCTCGACGCCCTGGCCACGCAGCTTCTCGATCTCGTCGACGAGATGATAGGGGTCGAGCACCACCCCGTTGCCGATGATCGACAGCTTGCCGGGCCGGACGATGCCGGAGGGAAGCAGGGCGAGCTTGAACACCTTGCCGTCGATGACCAGCGTGTGGCCGGCGTTGTGCCCGCCCTGGAAGCGGACGACGACGTCGGCGCCGACCGAAAGCCAGTCGACGATCTTGCCTTTACCTTCGTCGCCCCACTGGGCGCCGACCACGACGACATTGGCCACCGGCGTCTGTCCTCCATGTTCATGGAAAAACGGGAAAGCCCGGCGCCAGACAAAAAGCTGAGGCCGGGGCTTGTTGCGAAAGTGGCCTAGACGATCGGACCGGCGGAGTAAAGGCGCGCCGTCGCAGGGAGAACGGCGATCGGGCGACCCTGAAATCAACCGGTTGGAGCGAGCGCGTCTCGCGCTTCCGGGGCGGCGAGACGACGCCCCTTCGAACGGCCGCGACGGACCTTGCTCCGGCCGCCAAGCGCGCGAGCGGGGCACGACGGCCTCGATCAGTCTTCGCCCGAGCCGCGCGCGAGATCGTCGAGGATCGGACAGTCGGGCCGGTCGTCGCCGCAGCAGGCGTCGCCGAGCGCGCCGAGCGTCTTGGCCATCGCCTGCATCTCCGTGATGCGCGCCTCGAGCTCGGCGACGTGGCGTTCGGCGATGCGGCGCACCTCGCGGCTCGGGCGGGCGCGGTCGCGCCACAGGGCGAGGAGGGCGCCGATCTCCCCGGTCGAGAAGCCGAGCCGCCGCGCCCGCTTGATGAAGCGCAGCTCGTGCACGTCGCGCTCACAATAGTCGCGATAGGCGTTGGCGCGCCGCTCGGCGGGGCGCAGGAGGCCGATCGATTCGTAATGGCGGATGCTCTTGGCGGTCACGCCGCTCGCGAGCGCCGCCGCGCCGATGTTCATCTCGACGATGCTCCGCTTGACCTTCCCACGATGGGAAGGTCTATGGCTCTCGCGAGACAACTTCAAGGACAAGCCGGCAGCGGCGCGCGAGGGCGAAACACGATGAGCCTCATCGAGACGGAAAAGGCGCTGGCCAAGGACCCCGTGTGCGGCATGTCCGTCGATCCCGCGACGGCCGAATATCGCTGCGACCACGACGGGACGACCTATTTCTTCTGCGCGGCGGGCTGCCGGACGAAATTCGCGGCCGACCCAATGCGTTACCTCGGCCCTGTAGGCGCGGCCGCCGACCGCGCCGGCCGCGCTCGGCGAGCGCCGCGACAGGAGGCGCCTCCGGGCGCGACCTACATCTGCCCGATGGACCCGGAAGTGCGTCAGGAAGGACCGGGGATCTGCCCGATTTGCGGCATGGCGCTCGAGCCCGAGCAGCCCTCCGTCGAAGCCGAGCCGAACCTCGAATTGATCGACATGAAGCGCCGGCTTTGGTTCGCGATGGCCCTGGCGATCCCGCTCGCCGTCCTCGACATGGGCGGGCACGTCTACCAGCCGGAATGGCTGACGCCGCAGCTCTCGCGCTGGATCGAGCTCGCGCTCGCGACGCCGGTGGCGCTCGGCGCGGGCTGGCCGTTCTTCGTCCGCGCGTTCGCCTCGATCCGCACCCGCAATCTCAACATGTTCACCCTGATCGCGACCGGCGTCGGGGTGGCGTGGGCCTACAGCGTCGTCGCCACGCTCGCCCCCAGCCTCTTCCCGCACGGGCTCGGCCACGCCGGGCCGCCGGTCTATTTCGAGGCCTCGGCGGTGATCACGCTGCTGGTGATCGTGGGACAGGTTTTGGAGCTGACCGCGCGCGAGAAGACCGGCGACGCGATCCGCGCGCTGCTCGACCTCGCGCCGAAGCGCGCCTTGCTTTGCGGCGCGGACGGACACGACCGGGAGGTCGCGCTCGCCGACGTCGCGGTCGGCGACCGTCTGCGGGTGCGGCCCGGCGAAAAAATCCCGGTCGACGGCGAAGTGACGGACGGCGCGAGCGCGGTCGACGAATCGACGATGACCGGCGAATCGATGCCGGTCATGAAGTCGGTCGGGGCAAAGGTGATCGGCGGCACGGTCAACGGTTCGGGCGGCCTCGTCATGCGCGCCGAGAAGGTCGGGCGCGACACGGCGCTCGCCCGCATGGTCGATCTGGTCGCCAAGGCCCAGCGCAGCCGCGCGCCGGCCCAGAGGCTGGCGGATCGGGTCAGCGGCTGGTTCGTGCCGCTGGTCGGCGCGGTCGCCGTCGCCGCCTTCGTCGCATGGCTCGCCTTCGGCCCCGAGCCGCGCTTCGCCTTCGCGCTGGTCGCCGCGGTGTCGGTGCTGATCATCGCCTGCCCCTGCGCGCTGGGGCTGGCGACGCCGATGGCGATCATGGTGGGGGTCGGCGCCGGGGCGCGCGCGGGCGTGCTGATCCGCGACGCCGAGGCGCTCGAGCGCTTCGAGGCCGTCGACACGCTGGTGGTCGACAAGACCGGGACGCTGACCGAGGGCAAGCCGCGGCTCACCGCGATCGAAGCCGCGCCCGGATGCTCGGCCGACGACGCCCTGCGTCTCGCCGCGAGCCTCGAAAGGTCGAGCGAGCACCCGATCGCCTCGGCGATCGTCGCGCACGCCCGCCGCAAGCGCGCGAAGCTCGCCGAGGCGAGCGGCTTCCAGGCCTTCGCCGGCGGCGGCGTTGCCGGCGTGGTCGAGAGCCGGACGTTCGCGGTCGGCTCGGAGGCCTTCCTCGCCGGGCGCGGCGCCGGCGCCGCGCCGCTCGCCGGCCGGGCCGAAGCGTTGCGGGGCGAGGGCGCGACCGTCGTGTTCGTCGCCCTCGACGGCGCGGCGGCGGCGCTGATCGCGGTCGCCGATCCGATCAAGGCGGGCGCCGCGGAGGCGCTGGCGGAACTGAAGCGGCAGGGGCTCCGGGTCGTGATGCTGACCGGCGACAATCGCGCCACCGCCGCGGCGGTCGCCGAAAAGCTCGGCCTCGAGGCTTTCGAGGCGGAGGTTCGCCCGGAGGGCAAGGCGGAGGCGGTCGCCCGGCTGAAGCGCGCGGGCCGGGTCGTGGCGATGGCGGGAGACGGCGTCAACGACGCGCCCGCGCTGGCCGCAGCCGACGTCGGAATCGCCATGGGCACGGGAACGGACGCCGCGATCGAAAGCGCCGGCATGACGCTGCTCAAAGGGGACCTGAGCGGCCTCGTCCGCGCCCGGCGGCTGTCGGTCGCCACCATGCGCAACGTGCGGCAGAACCTGACGCTCGCCTTCGTCTACAACGCCGCGGGCGTCCCGATCGCCGCGGGCGTGCTTTATCCGGCGTTCGGCGTCCTGCTGTCGCCGATCGTCGCGGCGGCGGCGATGTCGCTGTCCTCGGTCAGCGTCATCGCCAACGCGCTGAGGCTGAGGCGGGTCAAGCTGTGAATCGCACGCCCGCTTCGCCTTTTCCCGTCGGCGGCGATGCGGGAGACGTCCCCGGGCCTCCAGCCATTTCCAACCCCGATTCGAGCCTTTTCAATCGTTTGCGGCGCCATTTGCAACCCGGCCGGCGACAGGGGGCGCAAGCGCGAGCGGCGTCTCGCCGGGCGCGAGAACGCGGCGCGGCAGAACCTCCGCGCGCGGTCCGGCGGGGGCGAAGCCGTGGTAGCGGTCCATCTCGCGGACGATTTTCACCACGCTGTCGATGGCCGGGAAATTGGCCCCCGTCTGCGTATTGTACATTAGACCGCAGGAGATGAGCGGCGCCTCGTCGAGGCGGCCGACCTGGAGCGCGAGATACTCGGCCGGCGGCTGAGGCATGCGCTTTGTGAGGATCGCCCGCACGACTTTCCGCATGCGGTTGAGCGAAACGCCCTCGCGCTCGACGATCTCGGCGATGGAGACGCCGCGGTTGAACAGGCCGATGATCCGCGTCTCCCGCCCGGCCTTCCTCGCCCGCGCCGCCCGCCGCGCTTCGGGCGAGCGGTCGCGGGGCCGCGCGGGGATTTCGGCGGCCTTCGACATCGCGCTCTCTCCTGTTCGGCTTCGGGAGACAGCATATATGCTATTCAGCACGCAATCAAGACAAACTTCTGCTAGACAGAACCTCCTTCTTCGTGCTTGTCCTGTTGCTCGACGCAGACGATGACCTACGGCATGCACACATCTTCTGGCCGGCGGAACTTCGAGCGACGAGCAGCGTCCCCGCCCCCACCCGGGCGCGCGCAAGCGCGGCCCGGGTGGGGGAGGAGGCGCGCGGGGATTACGGTGACAGATTACGGTGACAGTGTTGGACTGCACCCCGAAAGTGAGACACGGATAAAAGGGTGAC
>CAIZGR010000751.1 GCA_903932535.1 uncultured Hyphomicrobiales bacterium
GACGCATGGCGAGTTTCGGGATCATGCGGGACTGACGCAGGGTCTGAAGCGGGTTTTTTACGAGATTGGGATGGCGAAGACATTGCCGGAGTTGAGCGACATCGAGCGCGAGGCTCTGGACATGATTTTTCACAAGATCGGTCGGATTGGTTCGGGCGACCCCCATTTTGCGGACCACTGGGTTGATATTGCCGGCTACGCGAAATTGGTGGCCGATCGGCTTTCGTAAGGAAGGCGTGATGTCTCGGTTCGATTGGGGACGGTTTGACGCGTTGCCGGCGGCTGTGAAGGCGGTGGCGTGGGATTGGGATTGGGACGCGCGGTTCGAGGCTCTGGCGGGGCGTGGGGCTCCGGCGGCGGCCGTGAGGGCGGACGTTGAGCGTCGGCGGCGTGAGGCGGCGCAGAAGCGTCGGGTTCGCGTTTTGGCGTTTTCGCGGTTTGTGCCTTCGCGTGTTGGTTGACGGTGTTTGGCGGTTTCGGTATTTGTGGCTCGGATGCGTGGTGGCGTCGCAAACTGCTGAGCAAAAGCTGGGGGTAGCGTCCCGGCCCGCGCATTCACCGATTTGCGAGCGTAGCGTGCGTTTCGAGAGCGGCGCGTGGGTTTACGAGGTCTGATGCGTGCGTCAGATCGGGCCGGCTGGTGACACCGGCCTGGGCGCGCGCCGCGCTCGAAAGACAGATGGGCGTCGCTCGACTTGCCCCCGAGGACGCCCATCTGTTGTCTTTAATTCATTGACGCCACCCTAAAAGTCATTTACAAGGCCATATCCAACGGAGATATGGCAATGGCGAGATTGATCGGCTACGCGCGATGTTCGACCGACGACCAGAAAGCGGGCCTCGAACAGCAAATCCGCGATCTGACGGCGGCGAATTGTGAGATAATTTTCAACGAAGAAGTGTCGTCGGTCGCCGAGCGCGCCGAATTGGACGCGGCGCTCGCGGAATTGCGGCGCGGCGACACGCTGGTGGTCTGCAAACTCGACCGCTTGGCCCGGTCTGTCATGCAGACGCTCGAAATCGCGATGTTTTTGGAGAAAAACGGCTGTTCTCTGCGGATTTTGAACTTCGGCGGCGATGTCCTCGATACGCGATCGGCGACCGGCAAGCTGATCCTGACCATGTTCGCCGGGTTTGCCGAGTTCGAGCGCAACATCATGCTCGAACGGCAGAAAATCGGCATTGCGAAGGCGAAATCGCAGGGGAAATACAAGGGCAGGAAGCCCTTGGAAGGCGCCAAGGAGGCGCGCGCGCTCGAGAAGGCTGGGCTGAACGTGTCCGACATCGCGCGGTCGCTGAATTGCTCGCGCGGCGCCGTCTACAGGATGCTTTCAGAAGGGACGCCGGCGTCTTGACGGCCGCCGGGTGAAATTGTAGCCCTCAAATCGCGCGGTGGAGCAGCTTGGTAAGCTCGTCAGGTTCATACCCTGAAGGCCGCGGGTTCAAATCCCGCCTGCGCAACCAGTTTCGAGCGGACCGATGATCGAGCGCGAAAAGACCGATCCAGAACCCCGCCCATACCCGACGATCAGGGTGTGGGGGAGTCTGGTTGTCCCCGCCGGCCTTGGAAGCCGTGAGATCGCGAGTTCGAATCTCGCCACCCCGACCA
Organism: uncultured Hyphomicrobiales bacterium; assembly: GCA_903932535.1. Classification (GTDB taxonomy): domain Bacteria; phylum Pseudomonadota; class Alphaproteobacteria; order Rhizobiales; family Beijerinckiaceae; genus Roseiarcus. The sequence continues at coordinate 1,610 of CAIZGR010000751.1, forward strand.
ATCTTCAGCAACGCGCCTAGCCGGTCCGGCTTGGTGCAACCGGCAGCACGCGGGGCTTTGGTCCCTGAGACCTGGGTTCGAAGCCTGGAGCCGGAGCCAAAATAATGGGGTTGGCGGTGCGTTGTAGCACCACAGCTATCAGGCGGTACCCGGCCGAGTGATCATAGGCCGGGGCTGCACGCTGGACCCGTTCGATACGGGGCGACCCCGCCACAATTTGACCGCCCGCCCCGATAAATCTACGCGCGACAGGCATGACGCCTGCCGAGCGGAAGTCCTTCGCCGCGATGCTCGCCCGTTGGCGCGAGCACCCCGACCTCATGGTGCGGGAGCTTTTCGGCGTCGAGCCCGACGAGTGGCAACTCGAAGCGCTTCAAAGGTTCCCGAAGTCGCCACGATTGGCGATGAAGGCGGCGAAGGGGCCTGGGAAAACCGCGACCCTTGCGTGGCTGGGCTGGAATTACCTGCTGACGCGCCCTCATTGCAACATCGGCGCAATTTCGATCACTGTCCAGAACCTCGCCGACGGTCTCTGGAAAGAGATGGCGAAGTGGCAGGAGCGTGACAAGACCGGCCTGCTGAAACGCACGTTCACATGGACCAAGACCCGCATTTTCTCGAACGAAGCGCCGGCAACGTGGTTCATGTCGGCGAAGTCTTGGCCGAAAACCGCGTCCGTCGACGAGCAAGCCAACGCGCTGTCCGGTTTCCACGCCGATTATGTGATGTTCCTGATCGACGAGTCCGGCGGGATGACCGACGCCGTCATGGTCAGCGCCGAAGCCGCGTTCGCCGGCACGCTCGAATGTCATATCGTCCAGGCCGGGAACCCGACGCAGCTTTCTGGGCCGCTCTATCGCGCCTGCAACGTCGCCAAGAACATTTGGTCCGTCATCACCATCACCGGCGACCCCGACGACCCCAGGCGCTCCCCGCGCATCCCGATCGAATACGCGCGCGAACAGATCCGGCAATGGGGCCGCGACAACAATTGGGTGAAGTCGGACATCCTCGGCGAATTCCCGTCGTCCTCGATCGACGCCCTGATCGGTCAGGACGAAGTCGAGGAGGCGATGAAGCGCTACTATCGCGACTTCCAGATCGGCTCCGTTCCGAAAATCCTGGGCATCGACGTCGCGCGCTTCGGCGACGACGCGTCTTCGATCTGCAAGCGCCAGGGCATCCAGATGTTCCCGTTCGAGAACCGGCGCCAGCTCGACTCGCTGCAAGGCGCGTCCTGGGTGAACCGGACGTGGATCGATTGGGGCGCGGATGCGGCGTTCATCGACGGCACCGGCGGCTTCGGGTCCGGTTGGGAGGATCAGCTTCGCGTGCTCGGAAAGACGCCGATCGCCGTCCATTTCAGTCAAAAAGCCAGCGACGCGGTCAAGTTCTACAACAAGCGCGCCGAAATGGCGTTCTCGCTTGTCCAGTGGATCAAGCGCGGCGGCGCGCTGCCCGAGAACAAGCGCCTGCTCGATGCGCTCTGCCAGTTGACATACACGCACCAGAACGACCGGCTGCTGATCGAGCCGAAGGAAATGATGAAGACCAAGCTCGGCTACAGCCCCGACGATCTCGACGCCGCCATGCTCACCTTCGCCGAGCCCGTGACGATCGCCGTGCAGCAGACGCGCCGGTCGAACAAGCTGCTCGTCGAATACGACCCGTTCCGCGCGCTCGATGGAGCGCTCAACTCCGCCTACGACTGAGGCCGCCCATGTTCAACGCCCCCGCAATTCCTGCTGTCACCCCGCCGCCGGCGCCGCCGACCATGGCGAATGCGGGCGTCCAGGACTCCGCCGCCGCCGCGCGCGCCGCCGCCGCTGCGGCGAACGGAGGAGGCTTTGGCGGGACCATCTCATCGTCGACCGCCGGCGCCGCTGCCCCGTCCACCGCGAAAGCCTTTCTGGGGAGCGGGTCATGAACGACCGCGTCACCGTGAACATGTCCGAGAGCGCGCCTTTCGACGATATGAGCGTGTCGTTGCTGGCCGCGCAACCGATCTCGGCGCCGACGGACAAGC
>CAIZGR010000752.1 GCA_903932535.1 uncultured Hyphomicrobiales bacterium
AGGCCGTCGCGCACCAGCATCGCCAGTTCGAACACCAGCCCGGCGTGTTCGGCGGCCCGGTTGAGCAGCTGCCGTTCCTCGTTGCTGAATTGCGCCGCGAGCGCGACCCGGACCCGATCCTGGATCAGCGAATGGGATTGTGACGAAAGCATCCCATCCGTCGCGGCTCGGAATGCGAATTGCAGGAACGCGCGCGTCTCCGCGTCGCCGAGCACGTCGCACAGCCGGTCGCCGAACCGCATCGCCGATCCCGCAGTCGCCTCGATGGCCCGATACACAAGGTGAGCGCCGCCGAGCTCGAGGAAGCCCCGGTGGCCCGTCTCCGTCTCCGCCGCCCACGACAGCAGCGCGACCCGGTCCGCCCTGCGCTGAAAGCCGCGCAGTTGCTTGCGCGCCCGGTTCCAGTCGATCAGGAAGACCAGGCGTGATCCGAGGAACTCCAGGTTGGCCCGACAGGCTTCGTCGTCAACCGCCTGAACCTGCCCCGTTGCGAGATAGAACGGCGACCCTGCCGCCAAAGTCGCCGTCCGCCCGGCCTCCCAGGTAAAGTCTCGTGGCGTGAGCATCGACTGGAAGAACGCCAGACGCTCGGGATGCACATCGGTGTAAGTGACGTTCACCAATCGGTCCTGGACATGAACGACGATCACGTGCGCGTCCGTGGAGCCGATGTCGTTCTGGATCACCAGACGCCCGCCGGTCCGCGTGGCGGTCATCGCCAAGCCGGGGTGGTTGAACTTCAGTCGCGAAGTGCGGTTAACCCCCGACATGAAGGCTGACACCATAGGGCGGTCAGCGGGGTCCAGCCCATAGGCCGCCGCGCCATCCAATGTCTCCTGCGCCATGGCCGCCTGCAGCGAGTTCAGCCGCTTGTGCAAGTCCATCACGAGACGGTGCAGGCTGTCCGGGCCATGCCCGGCCTGGGTCATGGCGGATATCGCTTCGGGATCGACCAGGTCATCCTTTGCGCTGGGAGTGGCGGCCAACAAAGCCGTCAGCCGCTCTCCGAAGCCGTTCCCGTCGATTGCAGGCGGCGCCGCGAGCGCCGGCGCCGCCATCAGGCGCATGTCCTCCTCGATCCGCTGCAGGATTCCGGCCGCCCCAGGGACACGAACTTCCTTGCCCACCAGCTGCGCGCCGGCGACCGCCGCGTCGAGGCGCACATCGTCGATCCCCGCAGCCAGGCGTTCCCGTTTCAGGCTCGTCACCGGCTGTTCGGCATGCCGCGCATGTTCGATCGCCATCTGCAGCAGCGAGAACGCGAACTTGATCCTGTCGTTCGCGGCGAGCCCGGCATTCAGAGCGCTAGCCCGTTGAAGGCCGCTCTCGCCCAGCGCCGCAAGAATCTGTGTCTTCATCGGAGCACCCGTTGGTCGGCGCACGTGTAAATTGTCGCCCGCTCTACGAGGAGGCTCGGAAACTACCCATACCCACAGGACGCACGAATAAATCTCCCGCGCGAGACGGAGTTTAGCAATGGTCCTGGAAAACAGTGCCTCGGCCAGAGCGACCCACGCCTGTTCTGCAGACCTCTCTCAAAACCTACAATTCTCGTTTGACCTTACGGCGATGAAGACTCCGACCCACGCGCGCATTGTGACGTAGACCGCATCGGTCCCGGTGCGGATTGCGCGCTCCTGACCGCCAAGTTTTTGGAATGGACACCGCTCGAGATCTGCTCCGGCGATCTGCATGCGACGCCATCGCCCATCGCGACGTCATCAAGTCGGACCTGGAATTAGCCGACGGGCCAGGACCCAGTTCGCCATCCAGTTCGATGAACGCTCCGTCAGACCCTGACGGTCGACCTGGCCTCGCGCAAAAGGTTCCTGACAGTTCCCGCCGCCAACGCGGTTACGCCGGCGAAGTGGTCCCGATTCTATGCAAATGACACGATGTGATCGAGACGCACGATGGCGCGCGCCCGGGGTCCAAGCGCGTCCGGCTCGAAACGCTCAGGGGATTTCTGTCGAACGCAAATCCGCTTCTCTGTGAAGAGCGGTGCAAAGAGAACGAACTGAACATTCCGGCAGCAATACGTAGCCCGTTCAGTCGTCGAGATTCACACGCGGAGAGATTACCCCGCACCCCGCTCTCATCGCGGTGGTCAACGCTGGCCGGTTCGCGGAGCCAATCGAGATTGGGCCGCATTGCCGACGAGTAGCAGGACCTTTCGCTACCGCGCGTCTGAGTAGTTTCCGAACGTATCCTGCGGACTCGCGTCGACTATGATCCGGTCGAAAAAAGCGGTTGCGGCAGTGATGCAAGGGGAACGCGATGAAACCGGAAATCACAGAGGTTGCCGCGTGGCCTGAACCCGCCATGACGGCGCCGTCACGAAACCAGATCGGCTCGGCAGGCGTTCGGGCTCACGCCGACGCAGCGCCGCATCGCACCAAGATTTCGATCAAGAATCTCGACTTCTTTTATGGCTCTGCCCAAGCGCTGGACGGAGTCACGCTCGATATTCCCGAAAAGCAGGTGACCGGCATGATCGGACCGTCGGGCTGCGGCAAGTCGACATTGCTCAGGGTGCTGAACCGCCTCTACGACATGTATCCAGACGAGCGCGTGACCGGCGAAGCGCTTTTGGACGGCAAGAGCATTCTCGGGCCCGAGGTGGACTTGAACCTCCTGCGCTGGCGTATTGGAATGGTGTTCCAGGGACCGACGCCATTTCCGATGTCGATCTTCGAGAACGTTGCTCTCGGGCCGAGAAATCTAGAGAATTTGTCGAGCCGGGAAACGGCCGAGCGGGTCGAGGAATCGCTGACGCGAGCCGCATTGTGGAGCGAAGTCAAAGACCGATTGTCGGCGCTGGCAGGCTTATTGTCGGTCGGCCAGCAGCAGCGCCTGTGCATCGCCCGCACGCTGGCGGCCCGGCCGGAGGTGATCCTGTTCGATGAACCGACCAGCGCGCTCGACCCGATCAGCGGCCAAGAAATCGAAGCCCTCATCGCCGACCTGAAGCGCGATCTCACCATCGTGATCGTGACGCACAATATGGAGCAGGCGCAGCGCTGCGCCGACAAGGTGGCGTTTTTCTATCTTGGCGAGATGATCGAGGCGGGCGCGACGGCGCAGATGTTCGACGCGCCGCGGCAGAGGCGCACGCAGGACTACATCGCGGGAACCTTCGGCTGAGCCTTATCGCTCCATGCACGAAATGCGGTATCCGGTGCATGGATGCCTTGGAACTGATTCTGGAAAGTCAAAGGCGCCATGAACAAGTCCGTTCGCACAGCCTCGGGAACCCGCTTGTCGGTTACGGATGTCGACATTGGGCTCGGCGCCGAGATCATTGGACTGAGCCGCGTCGACGCGGCGGCTGTCTGGGCGATGCTCGGAACGTCGCCCGACGGGTTGGAAGCCGACAAGTCAGCGGCAAGACTCGCGACGGGCGGCCCCAATCTGATCGCCAAGGAAGACCGTCCTGGCATCGTCAGGGAGTTATGGGGGCGCGCGAAGAACCCCTTGAACGCGTTGTTGCTCTCGCTTGCGACGGTGTCCTATTTTCTCGGCGACCTGCGCGCCGCCATCGTCATCCTGATCATGGTCGCCCTGGCGATAACGACGGCCTTCGTCCAGGAGCATCGCTCCAACGACGCCGCCGCCAAACTCCGCGCGATGGTCAAGACGACGGCGAGCGTCAAACGGCGCGGCGCGGCTGTCGCAGCGGCTGATGATCAGTCTCTGGGTTTTGCCGAGATTGCCATCGATCAGCTCGTTCCCGGCGATCTGGTCCGGCTCTCGGCCGGCGACATGATCCCGGCGGATCTGCGGCTCATCAGCGCCAAGGACCTCTTTGTCAACCAGGCGGCGCTTACCGGCGAAGCGATGCCGTCGGAAAAGACGGCGCTGCCGGTGACCGCGGGGACGACCGATCCTTTCGCCCTTTCGAATATTTGCTTCATGGGCGCGAGCGTCGTCAGCGGATACGGGGTCGGCGTGATCGCCCACACCGGAGCGAAAACCTATTTTGGACAACTCGCGGATCAGATCGCTGGACAACGCGAGCTGACCGCCTTCGACCAAGGCGTCAATCGATTCACCTGGCTGATGATCCGCTTCATCATGGTCATGGTGCCCGCCGTTTTCCTTATCAACGGTTTCACCAAGGGTGACTGGCTCGAGGCGCTCCTGTTTGCGGTCGCCGTGGCGGTCGGCCTGACCCCCGAAATGCTGCCGATGATCGTCACGGTCAACCTCGCCAAGGGCGCGATGGCGATGGCGAAGAAGCGGGTGATCGTCAAACGCCTTCACGCCATTCAGAATTTTGGCGCGATGGACGTCTTGTGCACCGACAAGACAGGGACGCTGACGCAGGATCGAATTATCCTGAAACTCCACCTCGATATTAATGGCGACGACTGCGAACGCGTACTCGAATTCGCCTATCTCAATAGCCACTATCAGTCTGGCCTGAAGAATTTGCTCGACGTGGCGGTGCTACAGCACGCGGAAATCGGTGAGAACCTTCATCTGCGTCACCGGTACGAGAAGACTGACGAGATTCCTTTCGACTTCGTTCGGCGGAGGCTTTCCGTCATCCTTTCTCGCGAGGACGGAACGCACGTCCTGATCTGCAAAGGCGCCGTGGAGGAGGTTTTTTCCGTCAGCAAGCACTACGAGCTCGGTGACGAACTGGGGACCCTGGACGCGGGTCACCTGGCCCAGGCTCAAGAGAAGACCAAACAGCTGAACGAGGACGGTTTCCGGGTGGTCGCCGTCGCCTACAAGGAAATGCGCGGTGGAGCGAACGGTTTCTTGGTCGCCGACGAGAGCGATCTGACGCTGCTTGGCTACATTGCCTTCCTCGACCCGCCGAAAGAAAGCGCCGGCCCGGCGATCCGTGCACTCAACAAATCGGGCGTCGCGGTCAAGATCATCACCGGCGACAATGAAATCATCACGCGAAAGATCTGCCGGGAGGTGGGGCTCGATGTCGACCGCATTGTGCTTGGCCCCGAGATTGAGAAACTGAGCGACGCCGAATTGGCGGAGCTCGCTCCGGCAATTTTGGTCTTCGCCAAGGTTTCTCCGGCTCAAAAGGCTCGGGTTATTGCCGCGCTTCATGCCAAGGGCCATGTCGTCGGCTTTCTCGGCGACGGCATCAACGACAGTCCCGCTCTCAGGGCCGCGGACGTTGGCGTGTCGGTCGACACTGCCGTCGATATTGCCAAGGAATCCGCCGACATCATTCTGCTAGAAAAGAGTCTGATGGTGCTTCAGGAGGGCGTTATCGAGGGGCGAAAGGTCTTTGGAAATATTAATAAATACATCAAAATGGGCGCCAGCTCGAACTTCGGCAATATGTTCAGCGTGCTGGGCGCTAGCATATTTCTACCATTCCTACCGATGCTGCCTATTCAAGTTCTAACGAACAATCTCCTCTATGATTTCTCACAAACATCGATCCCGACAGACAATGTCGATGAAGACTATCTCGCCGTCCCACGCAAGTGGGACATTGGAAACATTTTCAAATTCATGTTGTTCATAGGACCTATCAGTTCGATCTTCGACTATGCGACATTCTTCACGATGCTGTACGTCTTTAACGCGTGGAACAATCCGTCCCTGTTCCAAACCGGTTGGTTCATCGAATCGTTGCTGACGCAGACGCTCATTATCCATATCATCCGAACCGCAAAAATTCCATTTTTGCAAAGTCGCGCAAGCGGGCCCCTGATCGCCACGTCACTGCTCATTTGCGTCGTCGGCATTGCGCTGCCAAATATCCCGTGGACGCGCGAAGCTTTGCATTTCACCGAATTGCCGCAGCTCTACTGGGCCTTCATCACTGGGTTCCTTGTCTCCTACGCAATTCTGACGCACATCGTCAAAACCTGGTTCGTCCGGCGCTGGGGAATGTGACGGCGGCCCGAGTCACGGAATCCGTCACAACGACGTCGTTTCGTCGAGCACGGTGATAGGTGAGACTTGCCAAGCCATCCGCAGCGCCCATGCCGTCAGAACAGTCCCGGCGCGGTAAGCGGATACTCGCTTACTTTTCGAAAACTGGAACTCCCGGACGGTTCCTTCTCCGCCTTTCGCCGCCACCCTCGGAACCTGGGTCCTGATCGCCAGCGTCGTCGAGTTCATCCTTGCGCGGGCTTAAATCGCCCCGCCATCGGCTCTGCGCGCCATGAACGAGGCGGGAGTGCTGCTCGCTCTCGTCGCGAGCCACGACGCAGGGGGAGAGGAAAAGCTGCTGGGCGTCATTAACGAGCGCGCCAATTCCGAGTTCGGCTGCGCCGCCGCACGGATGGCTGAGTGATTGACATTGACAGACGGCCTGAAGAGCGCGTTGCTCGTCCGATGGCGCTGCGTCGAGGAGACCAGCTTGAGTGCAAACCCCGATAGCGCCGCCGCGCCAACCCTGCCCGCTCCCTCGCGGCGGGGCGCCTTCGGCTCCGTCGCTTTCACGGTCATTTGGACCGCAAGCGTCCTGTCGAACGTCGGCACCGCCATGTTTGACACGGCGTCCGGCTGGCTGATCACGAGCGTCGACGCCAATCCAATGACCGTGTCGCTGGTCCAGGTCGCCGTCAGCTTCCCTCTGTTCCTGTTCACCCTGCCTGCCGGCGCCCTGGCGGACGTTATCGATTCCCGGCGGCTGCTGATTGCGGTTGAACTCGCGATTCTGGCGATCTCGGTGATTTTCGCGGGCATCGTGTCGCTGGACCTTGCGACGCCAGCGCTCCTGCTGACGACGACCTTCCTGCTCGGCGTAGGCGGCGCGCTTACCTCCCCCGCCTGGGGGGCGACTATTCCCGTCCTCGTGCCCAGGCAGGATCTCGACAGCGCAACGGCCTTGAACGGCGTCGGCTTCAATCTCGGGCGCGCAGCCGGGCCAGCGCTCGGCGGTCTGGTGATCGCGGAACTCGGAATCGCCGTCCCCTTCTGGATCTTCGCGGCCAGCAATGCCGTGATCATCGCGGCGTTGATCTGGTGGCGGAAGCCGCGGAAGGCCGTCGAGAGCTTGCCGGCAGAGCGTCTGGTCAGCGCGGTTCGCGCGGGCGTTCGCCATGCTGTCAACAATGAGTGGCTGCGTGCGACGCTGGTGCGTGTGCTCGCCTTCTTTCCTTTTGCCAGCGCCTTCATGGCGCTGCTGCCGCTCCTGGCCCGGGATCAGATATCGGGGGGCCCGCAAACCTACGGCATTCTTCTGGGCGCGATCGGGGTCGGGGCAGTCGGAGGCTCGGTGGCGCTCAGATTGTTGAAGGACGAACTCGGTCCGGACCGTCTCGTTGCGATGGGTACTGTCGTCGGCGCTTTCGCCCTCATTCTGTTCGGGCTTGCGCACGAGCCCATCATGTCGATCTGCGCGTGCGTCCTGGGTGGCGCGTCATGGACCGTCGTGATGACGAAGCTCTTTGTCTCGGCGCAGGTGGCCCTGCCCGATTGGGCGCGCGGCCGCGGGCTCGCAGTGTTTCTGACCTGCATTTTCGGCGCGACCTCGGTCGGCAGCGCGGCGTGGGGAAAACTCTCCGCTATGCAAGGGCTGCCGATCGCCTATTTCGTGGCGGCGACGTGCCTGCTGCTCGCCGTTCCGCTGACGTGGCGGTGGAAACTTCAGGCTGGTGTCGGAATTGATTTCTCACCTGCGGCGCACTGGCGGGCGCGTGCGATTCCGCGCAACGTCGAGAACAACCGGGGGCCGGTCCTTACGGTCTTGGAATATTGGGTCGACGCCGCCAATCGGGAGGCGTTCCTCGGCGCCGTCGATCAACTGGGGCACGCGCGGCGGCGCGACGGCGCCTATGCCTGGGGCGTCTATGAAGACGTCGACGACTCCGGGCGCTTCCTGGAGACATTCACAGTCGACTCCTGGCTCGAGCTCATGCATCTGCGCGCCCGAGTGAGTAACGCCGACGAGGTCCTCATCAACGGAGTTCGTCATCTGCTCACGCAGGCGCCGCGCATCACCGTTTCCGTCTCCTCGGAACGCCCTCATCGGACTTGGACATCGCTTCGGGAGGAGGATCAACGCCCAGCGCCGCGATAGGACGCTAGACGTTCACAGCCAGGAGGGACCGAGCCCTATGGGGTCCCGTCTTGCTTCCTTCGCAAGCAAACCATTCAGAACTCACGATTGGGCGCGGCAAAAGAAGGTCCTGCGGGACTTGCCGGTGACCAGTGCTGGAGCGGAACCTTGGCGCCGATGCAGGCACGCCTGGCCGTTCTGCCCAATTGCTGGGGGAATGCCACCATGGGCGGTGGCGACGCCACCAGCGCGCCAATCTCGTGCGCAATCCGTGTCCGAGATCGGGTGGCATGAGACGCATCGTTCCGCCGTCGGCCCCGACAACGGGCATGACAGGCGAAGCAATCGGTAGCGAGGTCCCCATCAATTTTAGAAAATGAATTGAGTTCGGCGGGTGGGACACGCTACGCGAAGCAAACTCGCCGTCAACGTCGTTCGAAGACCTTCGCCCAATCCGGCCTTGCGCCTGCCTTGGCGGCGATGGCGGGCAGCGCATCCTCGGCCGCCTGGCGTGGGATAGAAGTCCTCACGCGCCGCCAGGACCGCAGGCGTCGATACGGATTTGATGGCGCTGAACCATCCAGATTCAAGCGTTGGTATGGCGTAGAGGCTGCGGCGATGATCCGTCCAGGGCGCCGCGATGGCGCTCGGGGTCACGCCACAAGCGAGCTTCGACTATCTCGCCCGCGGACTTCTCGTCGGTCAATCAACTCGCCAAGGCCAATCTTGGCAAATCGACCTGTCGGATGAACAAATCGACCGCCTTCGCGCGCAGGTCCAGCGCATGAGGCGTTCGAGGAAGGATGCGTCACGAAAGACTCGGCTCGCGGAGGATGTCGCCCCGATCGGCGAAGCTTCGGTTCGAGGTGAGGATCATCGCGCCCTTTTCGTAGCGGGCGTTGACGAGCTGGAAGAACAGATTGCCGTCGCCGCCACTCAGCGGTCATTGATGCTCCATTGCCCTGGTGCACCTACAATGCAACTTCGCACCCTCGCGTCTTAGTTGGTCGACCAGATGAAGTGCGGAAAATATATCGAGCTCCTCCGGAATAATCTCAGCCCAACCGCTACTAGGAATTATCACTTCAACAGAAAATTGGACAAGGCTAGGGGTTCGACGTGTTTCGACAACGTCGTCATCAAAGTTCGGTTTCTCTATTTTCATCACGGCCTCTCAACGAATCGCGATCAATCATGATAACTGGTGACCCGTCGACCGAGGTCTACTCAGTGCAGAGACTGTGCCTACAAAACCATAGTGGCCAAGGCCCCCTATTGTCTGTCAATACCGCGAATTCCGTCCGCACATTCACGCACCCAAGGGGCGAAAACTCGATGTCTCAAGATGACCTCGAAGAATTTTCCAGTCGTGGGTCATCTGCGTCTCGCGGCGTTTGAGCTCGGCACCGTAAGCGAGTTCATCAGACCAGTTGATGTCGGAAGCGGCAAAACCGCATGACTCATACGTGACGACCCGCTTTTGCTTGATCATCAGCGATGCGGTGCTCAATCGTCCAAGTGCAGCGCCCATCTGGGCTAGAGATGCATTCCACATTTTGTGACCTCGTCATCTTTATACAGCAGTCCTGAGATCAATCTCGAGGGCCTCGCGGTCGCCCTCGAACGGACCTCAAGAATCACTGCGGGAGCCTACTTTAAGGCTGAGATCCAGCATGGGCCGATAAATCCTGCATGGGCGTGGAGAGGTTGCACGGATACCCTCGGAAAATACCTATAGGGAAGATCCGGACGTATTTCCTCACGCGCCGAGCACCCGCGCGATGAACTTGGGTTGAGGAGCGTGACCACGAAGGCTTCTCGCGCAACGACCGCCCACGCACCGGGTGGATGTCGGAGGAGCATTCTGCTTCTCAATCTGGTCCTTCCCCAATTGAAATTGATCCACTGTGGAAGCCGCTGCAGCGCGGTCAGTGAAGCTGGGGCTGCTGTGCCTGCTTCGAGCGCGGCGATGATCTTGTCGGTGGGTTCCTGATAGTGGTCGCGTCGTTCCGTCATCCCAATGCCGAAGGCACGGGCGCGAGCAGCACGGAGTCGCAAGACGGGAACCACTCTCTGCCTTGCGCGCCGTCAGCCGACTTCGCCAGCGCGTGCTTTACGCGATCGAGCAAATTCCGCCCGGTATACGGTTTGGCGAGACAGCGCAGGATCGCCGCGACGGTTCCGGCCTTCATCGAGGCGCCCGAGCGTAGGAGCTCGTAACCGGTACGACGGCCCCACCTCGCATGCGGCATTCGGCTGAGCGAGACTCGCGCGAGGTTTGACAAAGCTCGGGACGCTCATTCCATGCATCAGTCTAGGCATGATGCCGACGCTTATCAGCGGGTCGAGGTGATCAGGGGACGCCGTCGGCGGCGCGACTGGAGCAACGCGGAGAAGGCGCGCTGAGCAAGCGTTGTCAGCGGCGTACATCGTTCCTTGCGCCCTTTGCCGACACAGCGCAGGTGAGCCCCGGCACCGAGACGAACAGCATCCCTATCTAGATCCCGGCTCCTCGAAGGATAGAGTTCCGCCCTCTCTGGACATTCGCCAGATACTTATCCCGTGCGCCCTGTTCCTCGCCTCCAAGGCGCGCGCCGGCCAGTTCGACGCAGCATTCTACACCGTACAATCGCTCGAACTCGTCGCGAGGGCGACCAACATCACGCTTCTCGGCCTGAACTTGCGCGATGGCCTCAGATTAACCGGTCGGTTGCGCGCGCGGGAAGTCAAATAGAAAGGTGGTTCCTGACGCTCAGCGCGGACTGGACCGGCAGGGCCGGCAAAGGACCAGATAGACGCGTGCAGAGTCGTCAAAGAATGACGGCTCGCTGTGCGGTCCTGCCCCTTCATCCGGGCGAACTTGAACGAAAGCAACAGGTCGACAGCGCACCTCCGGGTTGCGCCGAGTAGGCGCTCTTGGCTCACCCCACGCGTTCCTGCATCGCCTCCTGAGCGGCGTCCGCCCCGGACCGCATCGCGCCACTGAAGCCGCCCGATTGGGCGAACGATGAGGCGAGATAGACGCCGGGCAGCGGCGTCTTCGGCGAGCGCGGGACGCCCGACCAGATCGAGCGCTGGAACGGCAGCGGCGCGAAGCCGTACACCGCCCCCTCGGGCGTGTTCATGAAGTTCGCCATTGAGCGCGCGTTAAGGAACATGCGCTCGACGACAGCCGCGCCGAAGCCGGGATAGTCGCGCTCGAGCGCCGCCTGGAACGCGTCGAGCCAGCGCTCGCGCCGGTCCTTCTCGTCCTGCGACGACAGAGCCGACCAGTTGTCGAAGCGGTCGACCCCGACCGCCGACACCAGTGTCGGTCCGCCGTCAGCGAGCCCGTTGTCGATCGCGCCGTAATTAGTGATCCCGAAGGCGGGCATCCGGTCGGCTGGATCCGCCGAAAGGAGGCGAGCGCCGTCGGCCTGGTCGTACAGCGTCCTCGCCCACTCCGGCACGACGCCGAGGCTGAACCGGTCGAGGCCGAGTTCCGCCGGCGATCGGCTCAGCCCGAAGTGAGCCGAGAACAGCGAGATCGACAGCGGCCGCGCGCCATAGGCCTCCTCGATCTTCACCCGTTCGGCGTCGGGAAGCATTTTGGCCAGCACGTTGGGCGCGCAATTGGCGAGCACCTGCTTCGCCTCGATCCGCTGCTCGTCGCCTCGGCTCCTCGAATCGACGTGCCGCACGCAAGCGGGACGGCCGGAAGCGTCGAGGTCGACGCCGCTCGCGTCCCGGCCGAGCAGGACCGAGCCGCCGGCCTTCATGACGACTTTGGCGAGCTTCATCGACAGCACGCGGGAGCCGCCCTTGACGAAAACGCCGCCCGACTTGAGGAAGCCGGCCTGCGCGACGGCGAAGAACGGCCACGCGAGATTGCGGGCGTCGTCGGCATAATAGCCGATGTTCCCGCCGACCGCGCATTTCGCCGCCTCGTCGGAGCCGAAAAACCCGTCGAGCATCTGCGCGGCCGAGGCGCGCCAGTCGTGCGCGAGTGGCCGGATCCCCATGGCGGCCCGCGCGAGCGTGCTGAGGGACCGCTTCTCGCCGGCTTCGGAGAGACGCTGCACGGCGTACTGGATGGCCTCGATCGTCCCGAAAAACCGCGCCGAGCCCTCGCGGCTCTTCGGGAACCGCCGGCTCAGCGCATCATGCGCTGCGTCGAAACCGACGGGGAGGTCGAAGACCTCGCCGACGATGCCACCCTTCAGCGAATAGAACGGCCTGACCGGGACCCATTCGATCTCGTCGAGGATGCCGAGCTCGGTCAGGATCGCGTGCTTGACCTCGGTCGGATCGCGCGGATCGGCTGTCTGGTGCAGCGCCGGCTCGATGGTCAGCGCGCCCTTCCTGAAAGCGGAGGCCGCACCTCCGACGCTGTGATTGCGTTCGACGACGCAGACTTTACGGCCCCGCTTGGCGAGCAACGCGCCTGCGGTCAGCCCGCCGAGGCCGGAGCCGATGACGACCGCGTCAAAACTGTTTTCGCTCATCCTCCACTCCACTCGAGCCGGTCGCATGGACTCACCCGGCCGGCTGCATATTGACACGATCGTATGACTCGCGCGGCCCTGACGTCAGAATTCGCGGAACGGCGTAGCATGTGGCGGAAAAGTACCTTCAATTGGTGCGCGACGCACACACGAGGCAACGACCCGGTCGCAACCGAGAGCTATCTTCAGCACGCCGAACACTATTTCCGATTGATCGCCGCCGCGCAGGCGACGCAGATCGGCCGCCAGAATGGCGACGCTGGCGCTCTCGGTGAATTCGATCCGGAAGACCTGGACGACAGCACGATTTCGGCGGTCTGCCCGATCGCTTCACCTCTCGGGAGCAGCAGGAAACGCGGCAAGCGTTGACCAACCAATTCAGTTTCGTTGCGCCCTCCGCTCCGCAACTGAAGGGGCAACGACAGCCCTTGGCCCGACGTAAAGTCTAATCTAAACGCCGATGGGCGGTCCGGAATGACGATCGCCTCGATTGGCGGTGCGATTTCAGCGGCGAGCCTCTGCCGGCAAGCCGAAAGGGCGCGCTGACAAACTCCCCAGGACAGCTTGAACCTCGCAAGGCGGAAATTGCGCGCGGGAGGGTGTAAGAAAGTCAAGTCTGCGCCCGCGCGTCTTTGCCTCCCAAGAATCGGAAGCGATCCGAGCAATGCCTGGAGTCCAAAACCCCCGCCCTTCCCCGCCGCGGGCCGTAGACTATGCAGTCGTGCCCGGTTCACTGGGTCCGCGACGCGACTTTCGCATTAGCGTCGGTCTGCGCGAAGGTTGGGACGCCGAGGGCCGGGTGTTCGACGTTTCTGAGGCTGTTCGCACTGCGCGCGCCTGGATGAAGCGTCGAGTCGAGGCCGGCCGCCCTGCCCTCTCCGGAATGTTTACCCGAGCGGAAGTCACCTACGCCTGGCCGCGCGAAGACGGCACAGTCGGTTCGGACCGCGAGCCCGTGGCCCTGTTCACGGGTGAAGCGGTGCACGCCTACCTCGGTCACCTGTCCGATGCAGCCATCGAGGCCATGTTGAATGAGCTCGCGACCGAGCTTGGCGCGGCGCTTGGACAGGAGCGCATTTACGTTGCGTTCGGCGAACAAACATGGATCCTGGACGCCGGCGAGCATCGCGGATGACACGGGGCCCGGTAAGCCACGGAGGGCGATGACGGTAGCTTCGGAAACTTACTTACCTGCCATAGACCGCGGTTCGAGTTAGGCAGGCGAGCAACCCGCACCGTCACGACTCCGCCAGATGGCTCCGCACGAATCGCATAGTCGAAGACATTGACGAGCGCGCCCGTTCACACGGTCCAATTCGTGGGGAAGCGGCGCACTCGGGACGTCCAATCGAACTATCCGTTGGGGAAGGCCCGGACCATTGCGATACGTCTGAGTATTTTCCGATGCTTTCAACCGGATGCCGCCGGCAGCCATACCAAGACCGTGCCGAACTCACACGGAGCCGCACGATGGCGAACCGGTCGGCGACAAAAGGAAGCCATCATGCAACGCACAATTACTTTGGCCGCCGCCGCCTCCGTCATTGCGCTCGGCGCCACAGGCGCTCACGCCGGCACGCTCGGTCGCCCCTGCACCTCGGCCGCGGAAAGCCAGTACCTCACGCCCGACCAGTTGCAGGTGAAGGCCGAGGCCCAGGGCTACACGGTCAGACGCGTCAAGGTCGCCGAGGCCTGCGGCGAGATTTACGCGCTCGACAAGGACGGCGCCAAGGTCGAGCTTTTCGTAGACCCGACCAACGGCAACATCATCGGGAAAAACTGAGATGGCCGACGTGAGCATTCGACACGATGGTCGCGATGCCGGGAGCGCCTCGTTGCCGGCCGATGCGCTCGCGATCGCTTCGCCGCCGGCGATGGTTCCGGTCTGGGACGCGCAGGTGCGCATCTTCCACTGGAGCCTGGTCGGATTGTTCATCGTCGCCTACCTGAGCGCCGAAAGGTCCGACGGCCTCCACCTGCTCGCCGGCTACAGCATCGCCGGGCTGCTGCTGCTGCGGGTCATCTCGGGTTTCATCGGCTCGCCGCATGTCCGTTTCAGCGACTTCGTGCGTTCACCCGGCGAGGTTCTGGCCTACATCAAGCTGATCCGTGAGGGTCGGTCGCCGCGTTACCTCGGGCACAATCCGGCCGGCGGCGCCATGATCATCGCCTTGTTGGCGATGATCGGCGCGATCTGTGTGACCGGACACCTGATGACGACAACAGCCTGGTGGGGTTCCGAAACGATGGAGGACGCGCACGCGTTGTTGGTGAACCTCACGCTGGGACTGATCGGGCTGCACCTGTTGGGCAACTTCGCCAGCAGTCTTCTGCACCACGAGAACCTGACGATGTCGATGATAACCGGTCTGAAACGGCGTCAGTGAGGGAACGGATGTTGAAACGGCGCCAAAGCGGGAACCGTGCGTTCGTGTGACTTGCAGGGCCGCCACGCACTCGAAGTGGGCGGGGGCATCTTGCGCGCTGGAGGCGACAGGCTGTCCCCGTTCTGATCGGCGCCCGGCGGGGGCGGCGGAGCGGACCGGGGCCGGAGCGGCATTGTTGGCCCGACGCGCTTCCAGTTCTCATCGTGAGCAAGTCGACCGCGCAGACTTCCCCAAGGCGAACGGCAACTATCCACAGCGCAGTCCGGGTCAATGGGACAGAAAGAAAAAGAACATGGAAACTACGGAACAGATCGTTCGCGAATATGCCTACCACTTGTGGGACCGCGCGGGCAGGCCCGAGGAACTCAGCAAGGAATTCTGGCTTGCCGCGAAGGTTGAATTCGATCGCATGGAGGACCCGCTGTGGGTGACTGAAGAAGCGGCTACGGCACGAAGGCCTCGGAATCTCTTGGAAGACAATCCTGCGTCAGGGTGACGAGCGGAGTGCCGTCGGCTGGCCCTCGGCCTCGCTCTTAAGCCGGTGAAAAAGCAGATCGAGGCGGTGCAGAAGATCGCGCGGACCTATAGGTCCTGAGGCTAACGAGTTTTCCTCCTCGGGTAGGCCGAGGCGGCCGCGATTGCTTGTGCGGCGGTGCTTTCGTGCTGGCCTGTCGGACGACGCGGTAGTCCGACGTAAATCGCAACAATCCACTCGGCTGGATCGAACAGGAGCGAGACCATGACAACCGTCGCCGTCGTAGGCAGGGCTGAAGCCGCTCGGCCGAAAACTTCCTTACGAACCTGGGCGACGCCAATGACTATTGGCGCCTTCGTGCTGATGGCGGGGACAGGGGTCCTCATGTTCTTCGGCTGGCGCGGCGGACTGACGAGCGAGGCGCACGAGTGGCTCTCCTGGCTCTTCTTGGCTGGGGTCGCCGTCCACCTCGTCGTGAACTGGCGACCTTTGACGCTTCATCTCAAATCCCGCTGGGGGAGGATCAGTGTCGCGGCGGGCCTTGTCCTGCTCGCGATAGCCGTCTTTCCGTCTGGCTGGCGGACGGGCCATCAGCTGCGTGGGCTCGTCGAGCAGGCGGTGGTCGAGGCTCCCCTTTCGACTTTGGCGGGTCTCGCGAAGATCGGTCCCGGCGAGCTGGAAGGCAGGCTGAAGGCGCGAGGAGTGACCGCGACCCTCGAGCAGTCCGTCCGCCAAATCTCGGAGCAAAGCAACATGAGCGAAGCGAGGCTGCTCTCTATCGTGTTCATGAACCAATAGCCAGGAGACCCGCCAGCCGGTCCGAGGTTCAGCACGAGTCTAGGGTTGTCGAGGCAGGCGCCGGGGCACAGCAAGCCTTCGCCCTGTTCGCGCGCCGTGGGCTTGCCTACTTGCTGGCAGAGGCGTCTACTGGAGGTCGGCGATAACCCGTGAATTCGCACCGAAGGAAGCGCCGATGATGCCTGTTCGTTCGTTGGCGTGGAGCGCGCCGTTCCTTCTAGCAAACTTCGCCGTCGCCATCGGCCAACAGGTCGGTGATCCGGCTGCAGGGAAACGGTTGGCCGAGGCGACGTGCCTAGAGTGTCACGGGGCTCAAGACACGTCACGCAGGGCGCCCGCGTTTTCGGCCATCGCGCCTATGCCGTCTACCACCGCTCTGTCCTTGGACGTATTCCTGAGGACGTCGCACCCGACTATGCCGAATTTGATACTGAGCAGCACGGAAAGGGCCAATCTGATCGCGTATATTATGAGTTTGCGTTGAGGCCGAGACAGAGCGCAGCGAGCAGCCATGACTATCAGCCCCGCAACATACAAGGTCGGCCGCGCAGACTTCCTGGCGCACATTATAAATTGCATCGGCGGACGAACTGCGCTGCCGAAGGCCACCGAAGTTCATACGAGTGGCATGGGTAACTCATTGATGAAGGCCAGCAGGGCGGGCATGGGCGGGCTGGACTCGGCGATGGCTTTGAGGCTTTGGGGAGTGATCTCGTCGATGCCAAGCGTTGCCTTCAGGGACGAGACGATCACTCGCAAATCATACACTGGCTCGTGCATCGGGATCATCGGCTTGTTCAACCCCGTGAGGCCCCAAACCGCCATCATCGCGGTACGGACCGATGTCTCCACCGTAAAGACGACATCGCCCGGCAACTCGACAAACTGCCCGATGAACGCGAGATTGACGCAGCCTTCTGGAATGACCTTCGGGCGATCGCTGATCTTCCGCGGCATGAACTGGCTCGTAATGTAAGGCATCATCGCTGTAGACACCGTAGAGTGAGCCAGAATGCTTGGGATATTTTCTTCGAGTCCGCAGTGGTAGAGGAGCTCTGCAAATATCTCTGCGCCTGTGCACTCGCGCATTGTTTTCTTAATGAAATCGCCCTTCTTGTCGCTGCATTGACCATCGCCCCAAAACACATTCACGTTAGCCGTTTGCTCTGGGAAATAGCGCCCATAGAGCACGAAGCGGATTTTCCAGCTTGAATCGACGATCGTTATCGCTCCGCCCGTGCCCGCCTTGTTGCCAGTCTTCTTTTCCATATACTCGTAAAAAGTGGGATCATCCGTGATTGTCGGAAAGAAGCTCATCCAATTGGACTTTTCGACATCAGATATGAAGGCTGCCGGGCGGCCGAATTTCGGATCACGCGCCGCCAGGTGCTCCCACACCGTGAAAGATCCGCGATTCGTGATGTCCCGATCGAATTTCGGTACGGAATTCGTATCCCCCATGGTCGCGTTCTGAGTGAGTGAGCCATTGGTGAAGAACACCAGGTCGTCGCGCGTGAGTGACAGGCGCTGAGAACCCGAAGCATCGCTGATCGACAATTCGGTTGCGATGGTTTCGGACCCGATATCCTGCGTTGCAATGTCTGTGACCGTCGTTCCCGCCCGAAATCGCACCCCAAGGGACTCCAGCCAGACGCGCATCGGCTTGATCACCGAGTCGTATTCATTGAATTCGGTGTGCAGAATTCCCCCGAGATGGGTCATACTGTGGTCGTGCATCATAAAGCGTCGGACATACCGCCGCACTTCGATCAACGAGTGATAGTCACGAAACGCAAGCATGCTGCTCCAACACAGCCAGAAAACGGAGTCCGTGAACTGCGGGCTGAACCAGTCGGCGGGCGTCTTCATCTCCAGGTCGCCCTCCGGCGCGAGCTGAAGCTCCAACATTCTCTTGGCGTCATAATTTGACATTAGCGGGCCGGAATAATCATAGAGCCGTCCCCGCTTTTCCATCAGCCGAAAGTGCGAATTGATCCTCTCGCGAACGTTGGCCTGATGGGTCTCATCAAGGATCGACAGACCGGGTGTCTGTAACGAAGGCACCTTACTGCAGAGATACCAGAGGCACTCCATGTAGGGTTCAAGTTCCCGTTCGCCACGGCTGGTGTAGCCACTCTTGGGATTTCCTGCCGCATCCATGGATCCACCCATCCTGGGCAGGGCTTCGTAGATCGTAACGTGATCCCCTGGCATACTGGCGTCGGCAACGAGGAATGCAGCAGCGGAGAGGCCGGCAATACCACCCCCCACGATGTAGGCGCGCTTTTCTGCTATCCGATCGGGGGGAAGCGCATTGATGCGATCGTAATTTCTCATCCTGGTTTCTCCATGGAGACCGGTAGCGTTGAGCGTACGAACCCGCCTGCCCTTGCAAGGAGCCGTCAGGATTACTGGAGCGATCGTAGCGCCGCCCGAGTGGGCCGAAAGGCTCGGAAACTACCCAAGCAGCGAGGGGCGACGGCCGGTTCCAAACCAATCCGGGCGCAACGCCAACGATATTGACCTCCGAGATTCTCAGAGGCGCGCAGCGCGCGTTTCGTCATCGGCGTCGGAACCAAGCGCCGAATGACACCGGCCGCACCGCACTCGAATGTGGCGATCCCCACTCCCGGCGCCTCTCGCCGACGGGGCGGGCGTTGATCTATTTCCTCGTCGATCGCTTTGCTCCGGAGCCCCGACGGTCTCGAAACGGATGGGCGACTTTAACCCGTGTGGCGTGGCCGACGCCGTCTACGCTCGCGCCATCGAGATCCTCCAGGCCGAGCATCCCGGGTCGAGTTAAATCGTGTTCTTCACGGACGACTGGGTAGTTTCCGAGGGCGCCTGCCAATTCGTTCGTGAGGTAAGCCGAGCAGATGTCTCGAGTGCGTTTCCGCTGTCAGTCCGCAACGCGCTCGGCCCGACCGCCTCGGACTTGCCTCTAGGAACGTCCAACATGGCCATTGAAGAGCCGAAATACGCTGTGTCCCTCCACGAGGGCGCGTGTGAAGTCCGCGACTACCAGGCGGCCATCGCCGCCGAAGTCAGCGTCACCGGTGACCAAAAGGCTGCCGCGCGCAAAGGATCTCGATTGCTTGCCGGCTACATCTTTGGCGGCAATAAACGGCGCCAGAGCATCGCCATGACGGCGCCCGTCGCCCAGGAACGCATGGGCGAAAAAATCGCCATGACGGCTCCTGTGACCCAAACCGAGTCGAACGGCGCGTGGGTCGTTCGATTCACGATGCCCGGCGCCTATTCGCTCGAGACGCTTCCAGAACCGAACGACCCAAACGTCAAACTGCGAGCCGTCGCGCCGGCTCGCTTTGCGGTTGTTCGATTTTCCGGGCTTGCAAACGAGACAACCGTCGAAGCCAGGACGGCCGAACTGGTCGACTTCGCCGAGGCGCATCATCTGCGTGCGATCGGCTCCGCCTCGCTCGCCCAATACAACCCGCCCTGGACCCTTTGGTTCATGCGGCGCAACGAAGTGATGATCGAGGTGCAGCGATAGTCCTGCCCCTTCAGTCGACGACGCTGCCGCGTTCGATTCGGCTGTCTCGGACCGTCCCGACGAAAGCGCTCGAACTTGGCGGCCCCTGAAACCGGCGGGGGCGCCCATCGATCGCAATTCCCGTGTTGCGAGGCGCTGAACATGCAGGTCCGACAGATCGAACGCCATCGTTCAGGACGCACGGGCTGGCTGCGTGCGGCGGTGCTCGGAGCGAACGATGGTCTTCTGTCGACCGCGAGCCTGGTGCTGGGCGTTGCAGCGGCCCACGGCAGCCGCAGCAACGTCCTGATCGCCGGCTTCGCCGCCCTGGTCGCCGGCGCCATGTCGATGGCTGCGGGCGAGTATGTGTCGGTGCATTCGCAGAAGGACACCGAGGACGCCGACCTTGCGCTCGAACGCGCCGAGCTTCGAACGAACGACAAGGGCGAGCACGAGGAACTGGCGGAAATCTACGTTGACCGCGGCCTCGATCGCGCGCTCGCGAAGACGGTCGCCGATCAGCTTATGACGCATGACGCGCTTGGCGCGCATGCGCGCGACGAGCTCGGCATCACGCCGACCTTGGAAGCGCGTCCGATTCAGGCTGCGCTGGCGTCGGCCGGGAGTTTCGTTCTCGGCGCGGCCATGCCCCTGATCGTGACGGCCCTGGCCCCAGAAGCGAGTATCCTTTACGCCGTTCCGGCGTCGTCGCTCGTCGTGCTGGCGGCTCTGGGCGCGCTGGCGGCGCGGACGGGCGGCGCGCGAATGGCGCCAGGCGCGTTGCGGGTCACTTTCTGGGGCGCGCTGGCGATGGGCGTCACAGCCGGCGCCGGCGCAT
>CAIZGR010000753.1 GCA_903932535.1 uncultured Hyphomicrobiales bacterium
GAGGATCACCTCCTCGGCCCCCTCACCCCGGCCCTCTCCCACAAGGGGAGAGGGGGACGGCGAAGGCGGTTCCTCATCCTGAACTTGTCGAAGGACGACTGCCGACTGCCGACTGCCGACTGCCGACTCCTCCGCCACCATCGCAGCGAGCGCCGAGGGCTCGATCAGCCCCGACGCGTCGAACACTTGCAGCTCGCCGGCCTTGGCGAGGTCGATCAGCTCGGCGGCGATGCTCTTGCGCCGGCGCAGCACGACGATGTGGCAATAGGCGCGGGCCCAGACGAGCCAGCGGCCCGTGCCGCGCTCGCGGCCCATCAGCGCGAGGCCGAGCAGGTCGTCGAGGCCGCCGCCGTCTATGCCGGCGACGATCACTTCTGAGCGGTCTAGCAGCGTCTCCAGCGTCAGCGTCGGGTCGGCCGCGCCGGGCCAGACGTCGGCGCCGGCCCAGCGGTCGGCGCGAAGGTTCTGGCCGATCTCGACGTTGAGATGCTTGGCCAGAAAGACGTTGAGGTCGTGCGGACCGGTCGCCTGGCTGACGCCGAGCTCGCGGGCGAGCCAGGACGGGCTGACGCTGACGCCGAGGTTGGGGTTGGTGACGTGGAAGTTTTCCGGCTTCAGGTAGGCTTGCGCCTTCGCCATCGCCTTGGGGAATTCGTAGATCACCGGCAAAGCCGCCGGGTCGAGCGTCTTGCCGTCGCGCACGTCGCGGAAATAGTCGAGTTTTTCGCGGAACACGCCGGCGGGCGGCTCGTCGGACTGCGTCGTCAGGTAGATCGTGAAGCCTTCGGGACGGCTGACGCCGCCGCCGGTCGCCTCCTTCAGCATCGAGCTGGCGTTGCTGCGCTTGCCGAACAGCCAGAGCTCGTCGACGAGGACGCCGATGCCCGTCTGGCCGCCGCCCGTGTCGGCGTCGGCGGCGACCACCTTGACGAAGGCGTTCGTGCCGCGGTGGCGGATGATCCGCTCGTTCTCCTTGATGTGCAAGAGGTCGTTCAGCTCGTCGTCCGCCTTGACCATGTCGCGGGTCGGGAAGAACGAGTTGTTGGCGATCTCGATTGTGGGCGAGAGGATGTAATACTCGCCGCTGAGCCGCCAGTTGCGGATGAGCGCGGTCAGCATGATGCCGGCGGCGAGCGTCGATTTCGCGTTCTTCTTGCTGATGAGCAGCAGGAACTCGCGGATCAGGCGTTCGCCGGACTGCGCGTCGTAGGCGCCGAAGATCGCGGCGACGAAGTCGAGCACGAAGGCGCGGGACTGCGCGAAGGTCGGCGAGCCGGGGGCGTCGACGATCTTCAGCGCGGTGAAGACTTTGAGCGCGGCCTCGGCCTCGGCGGGGAACAGCGGCGGCGGGATGAGGCTCTCGCCGGCGACGATGCGGCGCTCCCAGTCCGGACAGGCGGTCGACCAGACGGGGGGCATGGGGCGTTTACTTGAACAGCCTCGCGCGGACCGCGGCGTCCTTGGCTTCGAGCAGCTTGCGCAGTGCGACGGTGCGCTCGGGATTGCGCGGGAGGGTCAGGATCGTCTGGGCGAGCTCTCCGAACGGGCGGCTGACCTCCTGGAGGTGAGGCGGCAAGTGCTCGTAGGCGAAAAACTGCGCGATGGGTTCTTCGCTCAAGGCGGGGGCGCTTTCTGTAAGGCTGGGTGTCAGGCGGCGGGCGTCAGCGTCGGACCACAGCTTGAACGGCGTGGGCTCCTGGCCGCTGCGCCAGTGGATGAAATGCGAGCGCTTGCCGGCCGCATCGGTGGTTACGCTAAACCACGGGGCGCCTCTGCCGCTCTCGGGAACCTCCGAGCCCTCAATCTCAATTCGCACGAAATCGCACAGCGGATACGCCCCCAGGACGCGGACGCTGAAGCCGTTGGCGAGTAAATCCGCGAGGTGGGCGATGAGCTCGCCTTCGTCGCCGCCGGACATATCGAAAGCGCGCTTGCCCATGTGCCTTCTCTGGGTTTGTCAAATGGCAGTCGTGCGCGACTTGCGCCGCAGGTCGACGATCAAGTCGAAATAGAAGGCGTAGCCGCCGCGGAAGTAGGCCCAGAGGCGGCGGCCGAAGAAAGCGGGGTCCCAGGCATCGCGGCCAAGCTTGACGAGGCTCAGAGCGACCAGGCGCGGGCGTGATTGAGGGCCGTGGTGCGTTGCATCGCGCTGCCAGTGAGCGAAGCTGGCGACGACGTGAACGGGCGGAGCGCCGGGGAGTTTGATTCGCATCAGCGGATCATCCGTCAGTTCGGTTTGGTCGGCGGCGGCGGCGGGGCGAAGCGGCTGGTCTGCGTCAGCGCGTCGGCCGTGCTCTGGCGCTGCGCCTTCTTGCCGGCGGGCGCGGCCTGGCGCGAGCGGGCCGCCAGAAGACGCGCGCCGGCCTTCGAGACCTCGGACCACTGGCCAGAGGCGGCGTGAATGCGGACGGCGAGCTCCATCAGATCGTCGACGGACTTGCCGGCGAAATGCGCCTCGGCCGCCGCGAGGGCGTCGGGGGTCGGCGGGGCGGCTTTCGGCTTGCGGCCAGCGCCGGGGCGGGAGCCGCCGCGGCCGACGCCCTTGGATTTGGTCGCCACGGCCGCCCTTTTGATTTCGATGCAGGTGCAGATGAAGGAAAGTGGCGGGGATTCAGGGGGTTGGGGAGCGGCGCCCGTTTGATTTCCGAGCCCCGCCCCAATTTTTTTCGCGGCTGGC
>CAIZGR010000754.1 GCA_903932535.1 uncultured Hyphomicrobiales bacterium
AGGCCGCGGCGATCGGCTCGGCGCGCAGGAATTTGCCGCGCGTCGCGGTCACGTTGCGCACCGGCAGGTGCGGCTCGGCCTGGCGCAGCACCTCCGTCACCATCTCGCCGCCGTTGTTGATCTCGGCGACCACGCGATTGGCCTGGAAGCCGCGATAGGCTGCCCCGACCCGCGTGGCCCAGCCGGCCGGGCTGTCGCCCTGGCTCGTCAGGTCGGCGAGCACGTAGATGCGCCCGTCGCCGGCCTTGCCCGCGACGACGAGGCCGCATTCGTCGGCTTTGGCGCCCGAGCGCGCCGGCGGATCGACGGCGACCACGACCTCGGCGAATTCGGCCGGCGCCGCCTCCGGCGCGACGCGCTGGCGCTCGATCAGCGCCCGGGTCCACAGCGCGCCCGGCGTCTCCTCGACGATCTCGGCGAACAGCTCCTGCCGGCCGATGGCGCGGCCCTCGTAACGCTTGGCGATGCGTTTCAGGAAGGCGCGCGCGAGGTGCCCGCGGTTGTCGAAGGTCGAGCCCCTGGTGACGATCGTGTCCTTGTCGGCGGTGAGCGCCTTGACGATCCGGGTCGGGCGGGGCGTCGTCGTGACGATCATCTGCGGTTTCGCGCCGAGTCTGAGGCCGAGCATCGCCTGATCGAAGGCGTCGGGCCGGCGCCAAGCCGCGAGCTCGTCGCAGTTGTGAACCAGCACGCCGTTGGCGAAGAACTCGTGGTCATGCTCGACCGCAATGTCGAAAACATCATGGCGATGCCCCAATCTTTCCACGGAAACGATTGTCGCCGTGGAAAAGCAAGGCGCATTGTCGGCTGCAAAACCTCGCATTCGATCGTTTGCTTGTGAAGGCGGCGCCGCATTGAGCGCAGAGGAGCGCCCGAACAACCAGGGTTCGCGTTGCGCAGGCGCGGGCGTTGCATAGGCGGGAACAAAACCGTTGAACCCGTTTCGTCGCAAAATACTCCTCGCCGC
Source organism: uncultured Hyphomicrobiales bacterium (assembly GCA_903932535.1). Lineage (GTDB taxonomy): Bacteria > Pseudomonadota > Alphaproteobacteria > Rhizobiales > Beijerinckiaceae > Roseiarcus. The sequence goes on from CAIZGR010000754.1 coordinate 968, forward strand.
AGTGCTCGCATTTGCGAACCTGCCCTGCAAAAGCTCCAGACCGCGCCTCCTCGACGCAGCGAGAACTGCAAAAGCGGCTTGGGTGTAGAGCCCCGCTCGCGTATTCGCCTCCGCATTGGACGCAGACAAGCGTTCGGTGTTTTCGCTCCTCGCTGTTCCGCTGACGGGCTGCGAAGGCATTGCGCAAAGCGCGCTCGCGATGGGGGCCGAGCTTCGCATCGACGTGGCGCGCGCTATGTTCGCCGTGCGAAAGAAGTTCAAGGTTTGAAAGGCTGTTGTCGCTCTTGTCGCCGTTCTTGTGATGAACGTGGAATCCTTCCGGGATTGGTCCGTATACGTGCTCCCAGATTTCACGATGCAATCTGACGACGGTGGCGTAGTGTCCATCCTTGTAGCGATGCCAGATTTTCCCGCCCCAGTTGATGCAGGCGTCACACATACGACCATCCCCGGAAGAATCTGCGAAAGCGGAACGAACCCGCGGCTGCTGATCCATAGGGGATGCTCCGGTGTTCCCACAACAGTGTGACCCTCGGATGTTGTGATACGGATTACTTCGGCGTCGCGCCTCGTCAGCCCGCCCGCAACCACCCGACGAGACCCGCGCCGGGTCAACACCCAATCACCGGCGCGGACAGCATCGAGCCGTCTCTCGGATTGGTCGCTCATCGTGACGAGTGTGTTGCCGGTGAGACACCACAATTTCATGTGCTGCTTTCCCCGCAGCCGGTCGGGCTCCTCGGCCGAGAACAGCAGGCTGGTCGCGCCGTTCGGCCATTCGAGCCTCGCGGCCGAGGCGAGGTAGCGCGGCCGCTCTTGGGCGGGGCAGCAGGCGAGCACGCCGGATTCGCCCAGCACCATCACGTCGCGCACGTCGTCGGCGGTCGGGCCGATCAGGTTCACCAGCGGAAAGTCCTGCGACCACCGCCGCACGGTCTCGGCGCCGGCGCGGGTCTTGCCGGCGCCGCGGCCGGCGAGGATCAGCCAGACGATCCAGTCGCCGGGCGGCGGCTCCTGGTCGGGACGGGCCCAGAAGCTCCAGTCGTAGAGGAGCGCTTCGCAGTCCTTCTGCGTCATCGCCGCGAGGATGCGTGCGCGCGCGTCGGGGCTCAGCGCGAGGAGATCGCCGATCCGCCGGATCGGCGCGCGGACCTTGCCGTCCGCGGCCTCAGCCGTCGCGCCGGTCATGCGTCGCGGCGGCCTTCGGAATCCGCGTCGGCGAGATTGGCGGCGGCGGCGTCGAGCTTGGCCAGCAGCCGCTGGCGGTGATCCTC